>JANNNB010000278.1:0-1536 GCA_031398325.1 Actinomycetes bacterium | reverse complement strand
CACGACGTGATGGCGGCGATGGCGACCGCGGGCATGTCCGAGACGTCGGGCGACTGGTTGTGGGACGTCGGTCTGCCCGGCAAGAGCGGCATCAGCGGGGCAGTGGTCGCACTGTCACCTGGCAAGGGAGCCATCGCTGCGTTCTCTCCCAGGCTCGACGAAGCGGGCAACAGCATCCGAGGACAGATCGCTGCCACCCTGCTTTCCCAGGAACTCGGACTCGACCTGTTCGCCGCCAGGCCGGAGTAAGCAGAAATGGGTCGGGTCGGATCAGCGACGGCGTCGGGCGTCGACCAGTTCCGTCACGGCCTCTTCGCCACCTTTGGCGACGAGCACCCCCAGCGCGATCGCCACGACGATCGACATCGTGTTGAGCAGACTGCCGCTGGAGAAGACCGGGGCGACGCTCTCGGTCACGTCGATCAGACCGGTTGCGCCCGGCACGAGCAGATAGAACCCGGGCAGGAACAGCACCATCGCTCTCGGCCCCGCCGGACGGCGATCGATTGCCAGCACCACGGGTGTCATCACTGCGGCGGCGACGAAGGCCGACACGGCAGGGGAGAAGACGAGCGACGCGAGTTGCTCGGTGGCCAGTGCGACCGACAGCACGAGCATGATCCAGGGCACCGATCGCCGAGTGGCGCAGCTGAAGTAGCGGTAGCCGAATGCGATCAGGACGACCGCCGGGATGAGGCTCCACGTACCAAGCTGGGGTGCGGGACGGTCGAGCAGGTCGCGTTGGGGCAAATCGATCAGCGACGCCGCGGCCACGATCGCGGTCGCGAGCAGCAACAGGTCGACCAAACCGCTCATCAATCGGCTCGTACCACTCACGACGGCACCCTCGGCGAGTTCGATGGTGCCGAGTGTGAGCTTTGCACCGGGAAGGAAGATGAGCAGTGGCGGAATGAGCAGTCGGATCGGATTCTGGCCGTCGTAGAGGTCGAACAGGGCAAAAACGGCGAGGGAAACCACGAACGACACCAGTGTCGGCGTGACGGGCCCGAATCCTGGCAGCTCGAGGGTGACGAACGCTCCGACGGCGGCGCCGAGAACGAACGCCAGTACCACGCCGACGAGCGACGGCTGCAGGGCGAGCGAGAATCCGGTGGCGAGTACTCCGAGACCGAGCGAGCGAACGACGCGTCCGTGAGGCGGCCGACGCTTGGCGATCTCGTCGAGTTGGTCGAGGCCGTCACGAGCGTCGACCGAGCCGAGGCGGGCGCGTCTTGCCAGCGCGTCCACTGCCTCCATCTGATCGAATCGGAGTCCTTGGCCGCGGATGGAACGCAATCGTGAACGAACGCTCGCCTTCGTGTTGGTGCCGGATGCCGGTGATTCGAGCATGATGGCGGTTGGCAACGCAATCACTTCCAAGTCGTCGACGCCCATGACCGAGGCGATTTCGATCAACTGGTACTCGACGTCGTCGACGGTCTGGCTCGACTTGATCATGCTGGCGCCAAGCTCGACGAGGAACTGGTCCAGGTCGCGGCTCGCGGTCACGATTCGACCGTACGTCAGCAACCAGTC
>JANNNB010000193.1:0-2118 GCA_031398325.1 Actinomycetes bacterium | reverse complement strand
GGCTCCTCGAACGGCACGCCGTTCCACCGCTCGACGATCACATTGCTCGACGATCCGATCCCGATCGCAAACCGCCCCGGCGCCGCATCAGCCATCGACGCCACGCTCTGGGCCATGCAGGCAGGGGCCCGGGTGTAGGCCGGAACGATCGCCGTGCCCAGACGAAGGCGGGGTTCCCAGGCGGCGGCGAGCGCAAGCGGCGTGAAGGCGTCGGCACCGTCAGATTCGGCCGACCAGATGTCGGTGTAGCCCATGTCTGCCAGTGCGCCCAGCTTCTCACGGTGCGAGTGCAGCGGGCCGGGAAGCGGAACGGTCATGCCTGGTCGTGTCGGGAGCGCCATGCGCCGACACTACGCACCAGGGGTGCGACATCGGAACCCGTGGTTCGCCGCGTTGCTCGGACCGCTACTCGGCGAGTTGGAGGCCCGAGCACGTCGGGGGCGCTGTGATGGGATTGCACCGCGCCACTGCGGCGTCGTCGAACCTCACCACGTACGGGCTGTCGAAGTACTGGCTCGGCTCGTAGTAGTCGGTGCTCAGGAACTGCGCTCCCGATGCGAACGCAACGTCGCGGTCGGAAGTGTCGTTGGCTCGCGCATCGGTGGTCGGCGAGTCGGTCCGAGTTCTGATCAGGTATCCGGCTCGGACCGCTTCGTCGAGTTCGGGCGAATTGGGGTCGTCGAAGCGGACGAACGCCGCATCGGGGTCGCCGGGTGTTGCGCTCGTGAACATGGGTCGGCCCTCGATGCTGGGACGGCCTTCGGTGTACAGCGCTCGCAGGTCCCCGGTGTTGTTGAGCGCAAACATCACCTTGCCGCGGCTGGCATCGATGCTGGGCCATCCCTCTTCGAGGACCGCCATCTCCAGTGTCGCCGCGGCGCCGCGGACGTCGTCGGGCGTGATGAGTTGCTCCGGATCGAACACCGACTCGATCTCGTCGTCGAGCGCGTCGAGCAGTTCGGGCGTCATCGGCACGGGGACGGTCCACGGCAGGTCGATCGTCAACTCGAGACCATCGGCGGCGGCAGCCTCGGGAACCGACTGCGTCTTGATCTCCAGCATGATCATCATGGGCAGATGGTTGGGATGTTGACTCGACCATGCCTCGATCTCGGTCAGACAGATCACGAGGGTCACGCAGGTGCTCTCGTAGTCGAAGTCCTGCGTGTGGAGCACCTTGTAGCCGGGCAATTGGAGCTCGGGTTCGGGAGCAATCGGGTCGAGGCCGATCACGGCATTCGCGACGCGGTTCGCATAGAGACCTCCGTCGGGGTCAGCGAAGACATCGAGCTCGAACTGGCGGATGCCGAACTCCTCGAGTTGCTCGGTCAACGGCCGGTGCGAGTAGTCGATGCTCTCGGCGAGTTCTGCCGAAACCGCCGTGATCGCATCGAACGCAGGTGGTTGGGGCTTGATGTGGAAGCTGTTGTGCGAGCCGATCACCTGCATCTCGTTGATCGCGAGCGCACGAGGCGGCGCCGTAGTGGTCGGCGCAGACATCGCCGGCGACGCCACAGTCGACAGCGCCACCGTGGACGGCGACACCGCATCGGGTGCGGTGATGGTCGGCGCCGTGTCGCCGCCGGATCCACACGCAGCGAACAGCAATGCCGATGTGAAGAGTGCTCCCGCCTTTCGTCGCATCAGTGCAGTGTTGTCCGCTGGACGCCCGAGCGCATCACGTAGCTCATGGAGGCTCAACTCCTCCAAAATCGAACGATGACGGACTGACTCGCCGTTGCGAGCAGGGTGCCGTCCTGGGCGAACATGTGGACGAGACCGTGTCCGAAGCCCCGCTCCACCGCATGTACCCGGATGTCCATGAGCACCCATTCGGTTGCGACCATCCGGCACACTCGCAACGTGTTGTCGAGGCTGTTGCCGCCGGCACGAGCACCGAGCGCTTGGCCGATTCCCATCGGGACGAAATCGCCGAGGATCGCCAGCGTGGTGGCGTCGACACCGGTGATCACGTCGGGGAGTCGTGCCCACAGCAGCGTCTGACCATCGCCCGGTTCCGACCCGTCGAGTTCTTCGAACGGTCGGCCCTTCACGAGCCGCTGATCGAGCCGGTCATTGATGGTGCCCGACCAGTCCGAATGATGCGGGCGCTGGGGG
>JANNNB010000154.1:0-11481 GCA_031398325.1 Actinomycetes bacterium | reverse complement strand
CATCGACTCGAAGATGTCGCGGTCCTGGATCATCGGCGCAAGCCCGCACCGGAGGCCGACGTCGGCGTACGCGCTCGCCATGGCCTCGACGTGCTCGTCGAAGGCGTCGGTCGGCACCCACGCTTGGTCGATCACCGCCGTGCACCCCGTGCGCAACATCTCGAGCGCACCGGACATGGCCAGCGTGTAGCTGTCGTCCGGGCTGAGCGGGTTGCCGCCGTGGACCACCCACATCAGCCACATGTCGAGCGGCAGGTTCGGCGCGATTCCACGATCGAGGTGTTGGCCCGAATGGGTGTGCGCGTTGACGAGCCCAGGCGCGGCGATCATCCCGCGGCCGTCGATCTCCGTCGTGCCGGGCATCGCTGCGACATCGCCGACGGCCACGATCATGCCGTCGAGCACATGGATGTCGGCGATCGCGAGCGGGCGGTTCGGGTCGAGCACGCTCGCTCCACGGATGATCAGTTCACCGTTCACTCCGGCCCCAGTCCCTGCGTGGATCGTCCCGATTCGTGCTCAGGGAAGAGGTCGGCGTAGGTGTCACCCGCGACGTACGGGTTGGAATCGAGCAGATCCTCGTCGATGTGCACGCCGAGCCCCGGACCGGTCGGTGCCGTGATCGTCCCGCCCTGGAGGTCGACCAACGCCAGGCCCGGGTTGTCGCCGATGTCGGTGATCATCGGCTGGTGGGCGTCGATGTCGTACTCACACAGACGCACCCGGGCCGCGGTCGCCCAGTGCAGGTTCGCCGCCAAGCCCACCACGGTCGGCCCGCCGACGTGGGGGATCACCTCGATCGAATGGCGCTCGGCGATGTCGACGATCCGTAGACAATTGAGGATCCCGCCGGCCAGGGTTGCATCGGGCTCGAACACCCGGGCCGCATCACGGCGTGCCAGTTCGGCGTACGCGGCGGGGGAGTACACCCGCTCGCCGACGGCGACCCGGATCGGCGACGCGTGCTGCACCCGCTCGAGCCCGTCGAGCCGGTACTGCGGCACCGGCTCCTCGAAGAAGTGGATGCCCAGCGGTGCGATCGCCTTCGCCAGCTCGATCGCCGTGTCGGGATCGTGGAACCAGTACGAGTCGACACCGATCAGCATGTTCGGGCCGACGTGCTCGCGTACCGTGCGGACCACGTCGACGTCATCGGCCACGTCGCGCCCGAGGCGCACCTTCACCCCGGCGAAGCCGAGCGCCATGCACTGGTCGAAGTAATGGGCGTGCCAGTCGGCCGACTCCTCGAACATCGTCGTGCCCGTGCCGTAGACGGGGATCGGGTAGGCGCCGCCGCCGAGCAGCTGATGGACCGGCACGCCGAGGTGCTTGCCGAGAATGTCCCACAGTGCGATCTCGATCGCGCCGAGCGTCTGGCTCGTCGCGCCCTCCGTGCCGAGGTAGCCGTCGAGCACGACACCGAGGTCGGCCATCCGGTCACGGATCGCCAGCGGGTCCTTGCCGACGAGATGGCCGGCACACACGTCGTCGACGACTGCCCGGAACACGGTCGGATACGAATGCCCCCAGTTCGTCGAGGCCTCACCCCAACCGACCGTGCCGTCGTCGGTCTCGACGCGGACGAGTGCGAAGCTGCGTTGCATCGGCGGATCGCTCTTGCGATACCCGGCGAGTCGAGCCCGTACATCGACGATCTTCACGGATCTGGTTCTAGTCGGTCGTGGGGTCGTGATAGCCGTGACTGATCGCTCTGTAACGCGCCGTTCACGGAGTCCGATCATTCTCGACCCAAACGCCACTTAGGTTCGACGCCCATCGGGACCGGCGATCGGTCGCGACGAACGATCGACGACGACTTGCAGGGGTTCTCTTGAACGACACGACGGGCTGGCGATGGGGAGCGACGTTCCAGTCGATCGCCGCCCCTGGTGCCGGCATCGTGCTCCTGCTCGCCCTCTGGGTGTGGGGCGGCCGAGCGGGCTGGGCCGGTGGCATGGTCGTCACGCCCGCCGAGGCGATCCGCCCGATCGTCGGTGACAGCAGTGACTCCTACCGGCGGGCTGCCGCCGCCACCATCTCTGCCGCCGCCCGCGGGTTCCTGATCGGCGGCGGCATCGCATTCCTGGCCGCCCTCGTGGCCGTGTCCGTGCCACCGCTCCGGGGCTTCGTCGTCCGCCTCGCCGCCGTCGCGAACGCCGCACCCTGGGTGGCCGTCGCACCCGTTCTGCTGATCGTCCTCGGCCGCAACCAGGGCCCCGTCGCCGTCGCCGCCCTCGCGGTGTTCTTCCCGATCTTCGTGTCGACCTCGGTCGGGCTCGCCGCCGCGCCCGCCGCCACCCATGACGTCGCGACGGCCCTCGGCACCGGACGGTTCCGTCGCCTCTGGTCGGTGCAGCTGCCGGCGTCGTGGCCCTCGACCGCCGACGGGCTCAAGCTCGCAGCCCCCGCAGCGCTCGCCGGAGCGGTGTTCGGCGAGTGGTACGGAGCCGACCGCGGGCTCGGCGTCCTGCTGATCACGTCGATGCAAGGCGGGCGGGCCGACCGCCTGTGGGCGGCCGCCCTCCTGTGCGCCGCCGCCGGCCTGATCGCCTATGGGCTGTGCTCAGGGCTGCGAGCCCTCGCGAGCCGCCGGTACGGGGCCGCGGTCGGGACGTCGTCGTCCTCCACCGCCGGTGGCAGCGCTGCCGCCGACCGGAGCCGGGCGCGCCACGCCGCCAACGAGGCGGCCGCCGTGTTGATGGTGGTCGTCGTGCTGGTCGGGCTGTGGTGGACGTGGGTCGAGGTCAAGGACATCGCGGCGATCGTCGTGCCGGCCCCTCCCGCCGTGCTCGACGACCTGACCGCCGCACCCGGCGCGTACCTGAGCGCCGCGCTCCACACCATGGTCACCGCATTCATCGCACTGATGATCGGGACCGCATTCGGGCTCGCCGCAGCGTTGGCAGCATCGCGGTTCCGGTTCGTCGCCGGGATGTCGGTGCCGTTCATGGTGCTGCTGTCCGCCACGCCGCTGTTCGCCCTCTTCCCTCTGTTCGCCCGGATCATCGGCTACAACGAACGCACCGTCTGGGCGCTCGCAGCGATGCTCGTGTTCTTCCCGGTGTTCGTGTTCACCCGGTCCGGCCTCGATGCCGCCACCGAGCCGATGCTCGACGTCGTCGGCGCGCTCGGAGGCCAGCGCAGCGAACGGTTCCGGTACGTCGTGATGCCTGCGGCCGCGCCGCACATCGCCAGCGGGTTCCGCATCGCTGCCGGTTCTGCGATCATCGCCGCCGTCGTCGGCGAGAGCCTGATCGGCCGGCAGGGGCTCGGCGTCGAGTTCGCCTACTCGTACCGACTGCTCGACCTGCCACGCGCCTTCGGTGCGGCGATCGTCGTCGTCGTGCTGTCGGTCGGCATCTTCTCCCTCGCCGGCCGGGGCGAACGCGCCGTCCACGACCGCTGGGCCTGACCGTCGTACCGCCACCAACCAACGAACCATCACGAACACCAACCGCCAGCCACACGAACCAACCATCACCAACACCAACCGCCACCAACACAAGGGGAGAGGAACCACCACCATGTACACACGTAGAGGCTTCATCAAGACGTCGGGCGTTCTCGGCGGATTGACATTCCTGTCGTCGTCGGCGATCCTCGCCGCCTGCGGCTCCGACAGCGACTCGTCGGACTCCACCGACCCGGCAGGCACCACGGCCAGCACCACGGGGGCGACCACGGCCGGTTCGACCGCCGGCAGCGCACCCGTCGCAGCGGGCATGGTCGGGACCGTGTTCAACTGGCTGCCCGACATCGAATGGTCGGCGTGGTACCTCGCCGAAGACCGCGGGTACTTCACCGACCTCGGCGTCGAGTCGACGCTCATCCACGGCGGGCCCAACGCCGCCGCCGTCCCCCAGGTGCTCGCGACCGGCGAAGGCAACATCGGCCTTTCGGCGAGCGAGCTGGACATCATCAAGGCGAACAACGAAGGCCAGGACTTCGTGATCCTCGGCGCCATGTACCAGCGCAATCCGCTCGGGCTGACCTGGATGACCGAGACCGGCATCGAGACCGTCGAGGACCTCGTCGGGCTGAGGATCGGCGGACCGCAGGGCGACCAGGTCCAGATCGATGCGATGTTCAAGGCCAACGGGCTCGAACCCGACTACACGTTCGTGCCGATGGGCTTCGACCCCCAGCCGCTCGCCGACGGCGAGATGGACGCCATCGCCTCCTACGTCACCAACCAGCCGATCCAGCTCCGCCTCGCCGGATACGACGTGAGCGCCATGCCCTACTCCGACCTCGGGCTGCCGTCGTACGGCGACATCCTGTTCGCCTCGAAGGCGTGGCTCGGAGAGAATCCCGACCTGGTCGTCGCCTACCTCGCCGGGCTGCTGCAGGGCGTCAACGCCAACATCGACGACCCGAGCGCGTCGCTGCCGATACTCCAGGAACGCTACGGCGCCGACAACGAGATCAATCCGGAGTACGCGGCCGCCGCCAACCCGGAGTACATCGCGCTGATGACGAGCCCGTTCACCGACGCCAACGGCCTGCTGATGATCGACCCGGCCCGGATGAGCGACGAGATCCTCCCCGCCCTCGTGGCCGCCGGCGAGACCGGTATTCCGACCGTCGACGAGATCCTCGACAGCTCCTACCTCGAAGAGGCGCACAGCTTGTCGTGACCGACGCCGTTCAGGGCGACGTCGGTGGGTTCGGGGCTGCCAGTGGCGCCGGCTTCGAACTCACCGACGTCGCCAAGGAGTTCGTGATCAAACGTCAACCGCTCGTGGCCATCGATCGGTTCGACCATCGCGCCCCGGTCGGGACCCTCACCGCACTGGTGGGCCCGTCGGGGTGCGGCAAGTCGACCATCCTGCGGATCCTCGCCGGGCTCGACACGCCCACGTCGGGCACCGCGCTCGTCCACGGCCTGGCGCCGTCCGAGGCGCGGGACCGCCACGAGATCGGCGTCGCGTTCCAGGACTCGGCGCTGCTGCCCTGGCGGGACGTGCGCAGCAACGTCCGGTTCGCGTTGCAGGTGACCGGGGCGGATGTACCGAAGTCGGCCGTCGACGACCTGATCAAGCTCGTCGGGCTCGACGGGTTCGAGAACGCACGGCCTCGTCAACTGTCGGGCGGGATGCGGCAGCGGGTCGCGATCGCCCGTGCCCTCGTCACGTCGCCGTCGGTGCTGCTGCTCGACGAACCCTTCGGGGCGCTCGACGCGATGACCCGCACCCGGATGAACCTCGAACTCCAACGGATCTGGATGGAGCGGGTGACGACGACACTGCTCGTGACCCACTCGATCGAAGAGGCGGTGCTCCTCGCTGACGAGATCGTCGTGATGTCACCTCGGCCGTCACGCATCGTCGCTACGGTGACCGTCGACCTACCCCGACCGAGGACCACCGAGATGACCCGCAGCGCAGCCTTCCACGACGTCGTCGACCACGTGAGCGCGACCCTCATCGGCAACGACGACGAGTGAGCAACGCCGACGACGGTGAGGCCGACCCGCTGCGTGTCGCAGTCGGGGTGTCGATCAAGCGGGCGCGGCACGCGTCCGGGATGTCGATGCGCGACTTCGCTACACGGTGCGGGCTGAGCCAGCCGTTCGTGAGCGCGGTCGAGCGTGGGATGTCGACGCCGTCGATCGCGACGCTCTACCGGATGGCCGAGGTGCTCGGGACAGAGCCGTCGGCGTTGCTGCCGAGCCGTCCGACCGGCGGCGTCGAGATCATCCGGGTAGGAGACGGCGAGCGTGTGCCGTCGAGCGATCGGCCCGGATCCGCCGTGGGGCGCGTGCTGCTCGCAGACCCCGATCGACACCTCGAGATCTACGAGTACCTGGCCGGACCCGACGAGGATCTCGACGTCTGGTACGAGCATCCGGGCAATGTCGTGCTGCTCCTCATCGAGGGGCAGTTGTCGGTCGAATTCGCCGGTCTGCCGACGGCGACGCTCGGTGCGGGCGACTGTCTCGTGCACCCGGGCCAGGTCCCGCATCGATGGTCGGTGATCGGGTCGGGACACGTGCGTCTGTTCGTCGTGATCAACAGCGCACCGCTCGCCGACTGATTTGCCTGCTGTTCGAAGCCGTCCGGTGGCGGTTCGGTTGCAGTGCGGTTCAGCGGAGCGAGATCTCCAGCACGGATTCCAGGTCGGTGATCGCTTGCTCGGCGGACAGCACCTTGATGGTGGCCATGCCCATCGCGGCGGCCGGCTTGAGGTTGATACCGAGGTCGTCGAGGAACACGCACTCAATGGGTTCGACCGCGAGCAACTCGCAGGCGATCTCGTAGAAGCGCACCTCGGGCTTGCGAACCCCGACCTTGCTCGACTCGACGATCTGATCGAACCGGGCCATCACGTCGGCGACGTCACCGCGGGGGTCCCCGCCGACCACGTTGTTCGTCAGGCAGGCCGTCGCGTACCCGGCTGCCTTGACCGCATCGAGCGCCACCACCATCTCCGGACGGACCTCACCGGCGAGCAACCCCAGTACGTCGGCGCCCGCGATGCGGTGACCGAGCGCGGCTGATTCTACCGCGAAGCGGATGTCGAAGTCGGCTGGGCCGATGTCGCTGCGCTCCAGATGCGCCCACGCATTGTCATCCGGGTCGGTGGCGTTGACCGAACGGATGAAACCGGAAGGCAGGTCGTTGTCGGCCTCGTAACGGGCGAACGCTTCGAACGGGCTGGTGAGGATGACGCCGCCGAAATCCCAGAGAACTGCTCGGATCATGACCGGCGAGCCTACGATGGGAGACAGCGGACCCCTCCGAGGTGTCGCCTCGACGTCGCAAGCCTGCTCGTCGTGGCCGAACCGAAGCTGTCATCAGCAGAGGGCTCGCTCCAACGATAAGGACAACCAACTCAATGAAAACGAAGAACGGGCCGAGCCACGTCGTGGTTGACGGCTCCAACATCGCGACCGAAGGTCGGTCGGTGCCGAGCCTGGCACAGCTGAGTGAAGCCGTGGCCGGCTTCATGGAGGAGCACCCTGACACCGCCATCACGGTCGTCGTCGATGCCACGTTCGGCCACCGGATCGACAAGAAGGAAGTGGCCGAGTTCGAGGCCGGCATCTCGAACAACGAACTCGTCGCACCTCCGGCCGGCGCGATCGGGCGGGGCGATGCATTCGTGCTCTCGATCGCGCAGAAAGCCAACGCGTCGATCCTGTCCAACGACTCGTTCCAGGAGTTCCACGCCGACTACCAGTGGCTGTTCGACGAGGGTCGACTCATCGGCGGCAAGCCGGTACCGCACGTGGGATGGGTGTTCGTGAACCGGTCGCCCGTTCGTGGTCCCGTGAGCCGCAAAGTGACCGGGGGAGCGCGTGGTGGACGAACCCGGGGCGGGTCCAAGCGGGGCGACGGCGATCGCGGTGTGGTCGCCCTCGGCAGTGGGAGCCCGCTCGCCAACGAGCCGATGCCCGTGCCGAAGTCCCCACCGCCCGGGCGGTCCAAATCGACGCGGGGTGGTGCACAGCCAGCCGCGGCCGCGGTCCCAGCCAACCCGCAGCCCGCACCGCGCGCCGGCGACGTCGTGAACGAGCTGATGCCCTTCCTCGAGTTCGTCGAGCACCACCCGGTTGGCACCAGCGTCAACGGCATCGTGGAGACCTATTCGTCGCACGGGGCATACATCGCGATCGGCAACGACGGCGTTCGCGGCTACATCCCGCTGCGTCTGATGGCCGATCCGGCACCGACGAGCGCACGCAAGGTGATGCAGATCGGCGAGGCTGTCACGGTCGTCGTCGTGAGCTTCGCCGCTGCTCGCCGCAGCATCGACTGTGCGCTTCCCGACATGGCGGCCCAGGCCCACGCGCTCACCCCGGTCGAGGAAGCACCGGCCAAGACGCCGCGACGCGGACGAGCTCGCACCGAGACGCTCGTCGCCGAAGCGGTCATCGAACAGCACGGCGGCGAAGCGCCGGCCGACACGACATCGGAGCCGGCCCCGGCCAAACGAGGCCGAGGGCGCAAGTCAGCCGTTCCCGCTGCCGAGCAACCTGTCGATCAGGCTGCGCCCAAGCCGACACGGGCCAAGCGGGCCGCTCCGAAGTCCGCCGCGTCCGTCGAACCGGTCGCTGATTCTGTGACGAAGTCGCCCGCCAAGAAGGCGGCGGTCACCAAGACGCCCGCCAAGACGCCGGCCAAGAAGGCAGCGGCCAAGAAGGCGCCGGCCAAAAAGGCACCGGCCAAGACGTCGGCCAAGAAGACGTCGGCGGCGAGCAAAGAGGCTCCGTCCACGACACCGCCGGCCGGGTCGCCCACGAGCCCTCCAGCGAAGAAGTCAGCCACAGCGAAGTCACCCGCCAGGAAGTCGGCGGCCACCAAGAAGGCGGCTGCGAAGTCGCCCGCCAGGAAGGCCGCCCCGCGCACGGCCACTCCCAAGAAGGCGTCGTCCGGAGCGGCGAGCTGACATGCGGTTCGCCACCTGGAACGTCAACTCGCTGCGCGCCCGCCAGGAGCGGGTCGAAGAGTGGTTGACCGAGGTACGACCCGATGTCGTCATGCTGCAGGAGACCAAGCTGGCCGACGATGCGCTTCCGACGCTGTCGTTCGGCGCGCTCGGCTACGAGAGTGCGCATTACGGGCAGGGACAGTGGAACGGCGTCGCCATCCTGTCCAAGGTCGGCATCGATGATGTCGTCGTCAACTTTGCGGGAGGGATCGAGCCTGATCCCGACGCACGGATCATCACCGCGACGTGCGGCGGCGTGCGGGTGAGCAGCGTCTACGTGCCGAACGGCCGAACCCTCGACGACCCGCACTACTCGTACAAACTGAGCTGGCTCGATCGGCTCGTCGGCCATCTCGATGCCGACACCGCGCCTGATCAGGCGGTGCTGGTCGGCGGCGATTTCAACATCGCTCCCGACGATCGAGATGTCTACGACCCTGCGAAGTTCGCAGGTGCGACCCACGTGAGCCAGCCCGAACGCGACCGATTGGCCGCACTCGAAGCGTGGGGGCTCACCGACGTGTTCCGTGCCGCTCACCCCGAAGATCGTGTGTACTCGTGGTGGGACTACCGCGCCGGCGACTTCCACCAGGGTCGAGGACTGCGGATCGACCTCCTGATGGGTTCGGCCTCCATCGCGCAACGGGCGAAATGGTGCGTCATCGACCGCAATGCGCGCAAGGGGAAGTCCCCGAGCGACCACGCGCCCGTCATCGTCGACCTCGACACCTGACCCCTTGACACGACCTCGGACGGATCAAGTCCGCCGTGACGCGACGGTCACGATCGGGGTGATCTGATCGGCGATGCGTTCGGCGGTCATCGGACCGAACGAGGTCACGGCGACCAGTTCCTGTGCGGTCGTCGGCCGATGCTGCGCGATCGCTGCGAGATCGCGGTCGGTGCAGAGTTCGCTGGGGAGCACGTCGAGTTGACGGGCCCAGTTCTCGCGCCAGTCCCGCAGGGCGGCGAGGACGGGGTCGACCCGCGCCCGGCGATGGCGGGCCGGTGGGGGAGCGGGCTCCGGTTCGCCTGTCGTGAGACCGGCGAGCAACGGGCTCGGTGTCCGCGCGTAGCCGGCTCGCCGCTGGGCGTGGGACACGATCAGGCCATCGGTGGCACGCGTCATCGCCACGTAGAGCAGCCGTCCCTCCTCCGCACGTCCGTCCGTCGTGGTGGCCGACTTGTGCGGCACCAGACTGGTCTCGACTCCGGCGAGCACGACGGTGTGCCACTCACGGCCTTTCGAACCGTGGAACGTCAGGACCTCGACGCCTCCGGCCGATCCGTCGTCGAACGGATTGGTGGTCGCGACCCAGGCGCGGAATCCGGCACCGTCTCCGAGGGGCGAGTCGCGCAGGAACTCCAACACGGCGTGCGCGACGCGTCGGTCCAGTTCGTGTTCCGGCTCGACCACACGCAGATGCGCACGGGACCGCGGACGGTTCGAGGCGAATTCATCGGCGGTCGGTGCATCGAGCGTGTCGTGTGCCCACGCTCGCAGCTGCGAGGCCGATCCGAGCGACGCCACCTGCCGGATCACGGCCTGCATCGGTGAACCTGCCGACGACTCGTTTCGCCGCACCGCGACCCCGGCCGCCTTGAGCGCGGCGACGATCGGTGCGGTCTGCGCGTTGGTGCGTACGAGGACGGCGATCTCGCCACTGCGGACCAGCGTCGGGTCGCCCGTCGCGACGAGCGAGGCGATCGCTGAGGCCTCGGCGTCCTCGTCGACCGGATCGAGCTCGGTGACCGCAGGACCATCAGGACGGCTCGACACGAGCTCGACACGTTGGTCGCTCGCTGCGAGGACGTGCAGCCCGGCACTCACGATCTGTGGGGTGCATCGATGGTTCATCGGCAGACGGATGATCTCGATGCCCGGGAAGCGCGTCTCCACGTCCACGAGCAGCGTCGGGTCGGCGCCATTGAATCCGTAGATCGCCTGCGACGGGTCGCCGACGAGGAAGAGGTCGTCGCGACCGGCGCGCAGGATGTCGACGAGTTGGTGCTGCAGCGGGTTGAGGTCCTGCGCCTCGTCGACGAGCACATGGCGGAAGCGCCAGCGCAGGGAGTCGGCGAAGTCGTGGTCACGGCGGAGCTCGCGGATCGTGTGGGAGAGCACGTCGTCGAAGTCGATGATCCCGCGACGTCGCTTGAGCGTCTCGTAGGCCTCGAAGGTGGCGGCACACTTCTCGATGCCTGGCCCCGGCCGGCGTTGCGTACGTCTGGCGGCCGAGGCGTACTCGTCGGCAGCGATCCCACGAGCTGTCGCCCAGTTGACCTCGGCCAGGTAGCCGTCGATGTTGCGTCGGCTCGGTGCATCGAGCGTTTCGCCGACCAGCCGTCTTCGGTCGGCGACGATGGTCTTCGGTCGGCGATCGGTATCGGCCCAGCGCTGCTTGAGCACGCCGAGCATCACGGAGTGGAAGGTGCCTGCCTCGACATGGTCCCGGATGCCCGAGCGGTTCAGTCGTCGGCGGAGTTCGCCGGCGGCTTCACGCGTGAACGTGAGCACCAGGGTGTGCCGGGCGAGCGCCGAACCGGTCTCGATCCGGTACGCCACCCGGCGCGTGAGCACGCGAGTCTTGCCCGAACCGGCACCGGCGATCACGGCCACGAGACGCGATTCGACGGCGACGGCGCGGCGTTGATCCGCATCGAGGTCGTCGAGCAGTGCGTCGGCGCTCACTGGGCCCATGGTACGCCCTCCCACATTCAGCCTCGCGCCGATGATGTGTGAGCCTCGATGCTGAAAATCGACGTCTCGGCTCACACTTCGCAGCTCGTGCGATGCCGACTGCCGAAGTGTGAGCGGAGACGTCGAAATCGACCGCTGAACTCACACGTCGGGCGGAGCCGGGTTCGCGGCCGTCGAGGGAAGCGAACACACGTTCTGCTGTCACAGCCCTCCGATAGGGTGGAGCCCATGACCGACACCGTGACGGGCACGACGGCCGACGACTTGACAGGTCACGCGACCTCGGAGGTGAGCGAGTATTCGCCGGAGGCCGAACTCATCTCCGCGAAGCCGTTCAGCAACTACGG
>JANNNB010000129.1:0-15133 GCA_031398325.1 Actinomycetes bacterium | reverse complement strand
CGGCACGAGCTGCGTCACCGTGTTGCGTACCTTGTACTTCACCAGCCCGGGGATGTCGTTCAGCGGTGTGCGGTCCATCTCCATGTCGAACACGTCGCCCGCCGCCGTGAGTGGCTGAGCGTCGGGGGCAGCGTCGAGCATGCCGGATCCGTCGATGCGCACATGACCCTCGGGACTCGAGACGATCTCGAACAGCGCGTGGGCTGATGCGTTGATTCGACGGCTGGCGGACACGCGCTGTTCGGTCATCGACGGATGATGACGCACCGCCGCAGACCCGAACGAATCGTTCGGATCTCGGCGGAACGCGTGACCGACTCGGGACGGAGCGCGCAGCCTGAGTCCCGGCGCCCGGCCGGAAGGTGTTCACCTGCGGGTGCGAGCAGGCTTTGGGGCGTAACGCTCTTCAGCGGTGAGCGCTGATGGGCCGACGTGGCGGCTGAGCCAATCATGGACGGGCGTGCCGAGCCCGATCAGTGAGTCGATCTTCTCGGATGCCTGCTGTTGGTCGAGCCAGTCGGGCAGCCCGGGTCGGTGGCCGATCTCCACGCCTTTCCAGCGCAGGTACTCGGCTCGTGGATGGTGGGGTGGGTGGCCTCGCGGGATGCGTGTGAGTGGTTCCCACCTGCCGCCGAACACGTTCGCTCCGGCAGCCCGAACGGTGTCGACGGCGTCTTGGAATGCTGAGCCCGATGTCTCGTCCGCGATCGCGTCGCGCTGCCGCGTCAACTGGTCTGGTGCCGGCATCGGGATGCCGGTGCCGATCATCAGTCCACGCGGACCCACCTGTACGAACGCGCCGACACCGTCATCGCGTTCGGCCACTGCACCGATGAAGGTCTTGTACGGCGGCTTGTTCGAAGCGAATCGCAGGTTGTTGTTCGGGCGATACACCCGCCACGACCCGAACGAACCGATGCCCTCGAGCAGGTCGAGGAACGACGGCTTGATCACGGTGTCGTACACGGCCCGGTTGGCGATCCACCACTCCCGATCATTGTGTGCCTCGAGCCGAGCGAAGAACCGTGTTGCGTCAGCCATCCATGTCGATCCCATGTGACACATCATGTGCCGAAGTTCGGTTGTGGCGCAAGTCGTGCCACAGTTGGGGCATGGATCCACGCGTCGAACGCACCCGATCGACCGCTCTGCGCGCAGCGCGGCGACTCCTGGTCGACAACGGCGTCGACGCCGTCACCCATCTCCGCGTCGCCGAGGCCAGCGGCGTCGGCAGACGAACGCTCTACCGCCACTGGCCCGACGCGATCACCCTCCTGCACGACACCCTCGCGCACGCCGATGTGCCGCACGCCGAGACCACCGGCGACCTCCGCCACGACCTCATCGCTCACCTCGACGCCCTGCGTTCAGCACTCCAAGACGGTCACCTCGGATTCGTCGTCAGCCTGCTCGGCGAACGATCACACCTCGACCCCACCTTCGAGCAACTGCGACGCACGCTCACCGACGCCGGGTGCGAACCACTGCGCCACATCCTCACCACCGGCAAACACGACAACGCGCTCCCCGCGAACCTCGACCTGCCAGCCGCGCTCGCCCAACTCGAGGGCCCGGTGTTCTACCGCTGCATGGTCAAACGTGAACACCTCCGACACACCGATCTGGAACCCATCGTCGACCATTTCCTCCGCAACCCTGCGGTCGCCTGACGCACCCGGGTGGAGTGCAGGTCCCCGTCACCGATCGTTGCCTGCGGGGCGGTGAACGGGCACGCCCACCGTGCAGCACCGATCATCGGTCGCTGCGGTCAGGCAGGTACCGACAAACGAGTACAGCCAGGTCCGGGGCGACTCGAACCTCGGTCGACTTCAGGTTCGGGTGCGACAGCCAGTGCACACGGCTCGCATCCTCCTGCCCGTCATGCATGGGCGGCCATGACGTCGCCGGAGTGAAATCATCGATCGTCAGCGTTCCGCCGGGACGGAGCACCTCGACAGGATCGACAGGAGCCGACCCAGATGTCTTGCCAGATCCTGGACCACCGTCGAGCACCAACAGGTCGAACGGTCCTCGGCCGAACAACTCCGATGCGTCGCCGCCGACGACGTCCACGTTCGCCAGGTGCCCGAAGACGTCCTGGGCGATTGCTGCTCGACCCGCGTCGAGTTCGTAGCTGATGAAACGAACTCCTGGAGCAGCACCGCTGACCATCCACGCGAGCCCTGCTCCCGTGCCGGTACCCGTTTCAGCGACGAGTGACCCGGGCGGGAGGGCTGCCGCACAAGTGGCGAGCAGTCGCCCGATCTCGGGCCTGACACAGAATTCGAAACCGACGCGCACCCCCTCGGCGACCGCCGTTCTCACGAGTTCTGGGAGGTTCTCCTTCATGAGCCCGTAGGCGGCCGTTCCTCCAAGTGACATCTGCAGAGCTTCCCATCACGACGGAGCGTGACCGAACGCCGGCACCGGCGTGTCGGCGACGACACCTCAACCCCCGGTGAGGCGCTTGGTGAGCTGTCCGACCTCCAGTTCGCCGTCTCGGGTCTGTCCCCCGGCGGCAAGGAACGCCCGCATCGCGGGACCGGCCTCTGCAGTGCGCAGTAGCCCTTGGAACAGTTCGGCCTCTGCGAACAATTCATCGTCGATCGGCGGCTCCGCGAGCAGCACGGCAGCCTTCGCAGCGCGCACCGCGTCCGGGGGTGCGCCGGCGATGCGGGCGGCGAGGTCGGCCACGTGTGCGTCCAACTCCTCCGCTGTCGTGAAGGCTCGGTTGAGGTAGCCCCATCGTTCCGCCGTGGCGGCGTCGAGGTCGGCACCACCGAGGATCAGCTCCAACGCCCGCCCCCGGCCGAGCAACCGCGGAAGGCGCTGCGTGCCGCTGCCACCAGGCAGGATGCCGATCGGCACCTCCATCTGATTCACCACGGTCTTGCCCAACAGCCCGAACCGCATGTCGCAGCTGGTGGCGAGCTCGCTACCACCACCGCCGACGCGCCCCGCGATCACGCAGATCGTCGCCTTCGGCATCGTCCGGAGGCGCTCGCACATCTGGTGGAACGCGTTGTGCTCGGCCTCCCGCTCCACCGGTCCAGCGGTCGGAAACCGGAGGATCAGTTCGACGTCGAAGTGGGCGATGAAGAAGTCCGGGTCGGCAGAGCGAAGGACGAGGGCCCGGACCTCGGGGTCCTGCTCCACCAACGCGGCGAGCGCCGCGAGCTGACCGAACAGTTCGAGGGTCATCAGGTTGATGGGCGGGTTGTCGATCGTCGCCGTTGCCACTCCTCCGGTGATCTCCACCCGCACGAGTGACAGGTCGTAGGCCATGCGGGCGACCCTACTGGGGGTCGACAATCCCGTCTGCCGCCCAGCGGATGGCGTTGGCGACGATGCGTCGGTAGTTGACGTCGGCATAGGTGGCCGGCCCGTCACCGAACTGGATGTAGGCGATCGGCGAGGCACCGACGGTCTTGGTCCACGCCACGAGGCTGCTGCCCGGCGGATGGTGCCAGCCCGTGCGATCGTTGCGCGTCCCACGGATCGCGCGGTCGGCGGAGTAGAAGTTGGTGTCGACGAAGTCGTAGGTGCTGCGCATGATCGGGTGGACACGCTCCTCCATCACGGGGAACAGGTACACCTCGTCGGTCAGGCTGAACGACGGGTCGAGGCCGTCACAGATCGGGTGTGTCGGGTCGAGGATCTCGACCGTGTGGTGCACGTCGTGGCGATAGCCGGAGTCGGGATACGCGATGCCGTCGAGTTCGGCGGGTTGATAGTGGAAGCGCCCGCCGATGATGTCCGCGTACTCGTCCCATGCCGGCCAGCCGGCGATCGCATGATGCAGGAAAACCATCCCCTTGCCGTCGTCGAGCAGCTTGCGGAACGCATCGGCGTAGCCGGGTGCCGGAGGCGCGAAGTCCGCTGGCGGATCGCCGCCAGTGAACGTGATCCCCGGCATGTCGTACATCACGAACACGTCGAACTCGGCGGCACGCTGCGGTTGCACGAGCGCAAGCGCATCCGGATGCTCGACGTGTGTCCACTCGATTGCCTCGATCGAATCGAACACCTCGAACAACGCCGGGGCGTCGAACGGGTGCCCCTTGGTCACGACAGCGACACGACACTTCTCGGGCTCGATCAGGCCACCGACCGTAATCGACCACGTGGCCGATTTGCCAGGACCCCCGGTCGGCCGTGACTATGGTGATTCGAGTTGGGGTGACGCAAGTTTGCAACGGCGACGAGGGGGCCACGTTGAACACCGAGAACACCGCACGCGCGAGCGACGACGCATGGATCGGCGATTCGAAATTGGGGGAACGGTTTCCGGCATGGACTCGCGGCAACGCCGCCGACGTGTTCCCGGACCCGTTCAGCCTGCTCGGCAAGAGCATGGTGCTGCAGGACGGGATGGCGCCGGGCCTGCGCGACGCGTACATCGCCTTGGGCGCGCTCGAGTACGACGAATTCGAGGAACCTGATGCGCCCGATCTGTTCAAGATGTTCGGCGGCTACGTCTACAACCCGCTCACGCTGACCCGCATCCTGGGCGCCCGGATGCCCGGGGCCTCGCCGGAGATGATCGACAAAGCGTTCTTCGATGCTCGCGACGTGGTGCCGCCCTACGAGGAACAACCGTGGCACGTGTCGCCGTCCGCGGAGGCCAAGCTCGGCGAATCGATGGGGTGGGCGATGTCGGCGACGTCGCTGCCCGAGCTCGACGCCGACCGCGAACTGGCACGCTCGCTGCGCGCCGACCGGCCGGACCTCGAGGAGGCGACCGACGCCGCGCTCATCGCCCGGGCGCGGTCGATGATCCCGCTCTTGCAGCGGACGTTCGAGAACGCGATGCGCGTGTCGTCGGTCGGGTCGCTCGGTCCCGGCGCGCTCGACGCTATCTGCGAGGGCCTGGGCGACAAGAGCCTCTCGATCCGCTTGCTCGCCGGCATCGACGTCGACTCCGCCGCGCCATCGCACGCGATGTGGGACCTCGGCCGAGTGGCTGCTGCGTCGGAGGTCATCTCGGACGCATTCGCCGCCGGACCAGACGAGGTGCTCGATCGTCTCCGGGCGTCCGACACCGACGAGGCCCGGGCCTTTCTCGAGCAATTCGACCAGTTCCTGTTCGATTACGGCTCGCGGGCGCAGAACGAATACGACATCAGTGCTGTCTCGTGGGAGGTCAAGCCACGGATCGCGCTCGCGGCAATCGACCTGATGCGCCGCTCCGACGAGGCCTCGGCGCCCGCCAGCCGGAACGTGGCAACGATCGCCGAACGAGACCGCATCGCCGCGGAGGTCAGGGAGAAGATCGCCGGCGACCCGGAGACCGCCGGCCTGTTCGAAGCGGCGATGGGATCGGCGCGCGTCTTCCTGAGCGGTCGCGAGCGGGCCAAGACCAACGTCGTGATGGTCATCAACGAGATGCGCGTCGCCCCTGCGCGAGTACGGCCGCCGCCTCGTCGAACGCGGCGTGATCGACGAGATCGGCCAGGTGTTCATGGTCACCAACTCCGAACTCGATCGGCTACGCCACGACCCCCGGTCGATCGCACCGGTCATCCGTCAACGGTGGGCCGTGTATCGCTCGTTGTTCGACTACGAGCCGGTGTTCATCGTGAACGGCACCGTGCCGGGACTGTCCGACATGCGCCGACGCGGCGAGGAGTCGACGACGGCCGCGTTGGTCGGCGCCGTCCTCACCGGCGCGGCCGGGTCGGGTGGCGTCGCGACCGGACGGGCACGGGTCGTGCTCGACGCGGCCGACCCGCTCGGGTTGGAGCCGGGCGACATTCTCGTGGCCCCCCAGACCGACCCGTCATGGGTCCCGCTGTTCGTCTCGGCCGCTGCGGTCGTCGTCAACGTCGGTGCGATGGGGAGCCACGCGATGATCGTGTCGCGCGAACTCGGGGTGCCCTGCGTCGCGTCGGTCGCCGACGCAACGTCGATCATCCCCGACGGCGCGACCATCACCGTCGACGGCAACGCCGGCACGGTCACGATCGTGGCGCTGCCAGGGGGCCAGTCATGACTGGTCCGCTCTCCGGGTTCCGGGTGCTCGACCTCAGCCAGGTCGTGTCGGGCCCGTTCGCCACGATGCTCATGGCCGACCAGGGCGCCGACGTCATCAAGGTCGAACCGAGCCACACGTTGGGCGACGTGACCCGGCTGCAGGCCTACTCCAAGGGCGGGCTGCCGGCGTTCTACATCAACAACAACCGCGGCAAGCGCACGATCGCCGTCGATCTGCGAACCGAGGCCGGCCAGGAACTCGTCCTCGAATTGGCGGCCCAGGCCGACGTCGTCGTGCAGAACTTCCGACCCGGAGCGATCGATCGTGTCGGACTCGGCTACGACCAGGTGCGCGCTGTCAACCCGAACGTCGTCTACTGCTCGATCAGCGGATTCGGGCCGACCGGGCCCTACAGCGACCGGCCGGTCCTCGACCCCGTGATCCAAGGATTGTCCGGCGTGATCAGCCGGCAGCTCAACCCCGAGATCCCGTTCCCCGACCTCGTGCGCAACCTGTACGCCGACAAGAGCACCGCGCTCACCGTGGCCCAGGCGATCACCGCCGCGCTGCTCGTGCGGGAGCGGACCGGCGAGGGCCAGCATGTCGAGGTGCCGATGATCGACGCGTGTCTCTACTTCTTCTGGCCCGACGGGATGATGGACAAGACCCTGGTCGACGACGACGTGAGTCCGGGGTTCCTCCTCTCCACCGTGTACAGCCTGTCCGACGCCTCCGACGGGAAGTTCGTGTACTTCGTGGCGAGTGACCCGCAACGCCACGCGTTGTACGAGGCGCTCGACCGGCCCGACTGGAAGGACGACCCGCGCTTCTGCAGCATGATGGCCACCACCGATCCTGCGAATTTCCAGGCGCTCGGCACTGCGCTCGCGGCGCGATTCGCGGAGTTGACCGTCGCCGAGGTGCTCGAGCGGCTGTGGGCCAAGGACGTGCCGTGCGGCCCGATCCTCGACGCCGACCAGATGCTCGCCGACCCGCAAGTCCTGCACAACGAAACGCTTGTGCAGTGGCAGCACCCGCTCGCCGGGACCGTCCAACAACCTCGTCCGGCGGCACGCTTCAGCGCGACGCCGGCGGCGGTCGCAACGTCGGCATCGGTCAAGGGTGGCGACACCGACGAGATCCTGTCCGAGCTCGGCCGAACCGCCGAACAGATCGCCGGCCTCCGGGCCGACGCCGTCGTCTGTTGATCCAAGGTGCCTGAACCGGAGCCTTCCGTGATGTCCAACGTGCTCCTGATCGACGACCCGCGGCCCCGGGTCCGGCGCCTGACGCTGAACCGACCCGAGAAGCGCAACGCGCTGAACGACGCGCTGCGTGGTGCGCTGTTCGACGCGCTGCGCGATGCCGACGCCGACCGTTCGGTGTCGGTCATCGTCATCCGGGGGGCGGGCACCAACTTCTCCGCCGGTTACGACCTCGGGTCACCGAACTCCGACGTCGAGCGACGCATCGCCAAGCAGGACGGATGGTGGAGCCGCCACGTCGTCAACAACTGGTTCGAGATGTGGGACATGGCCACACCGATCATCGCCCAGGTGCACGGCTACTGCCTCGCCGGCGGTACCGAACTGGCAACGGCGTGCGACCTGGTGTACGTGGCCGAAGATGCCCAGATCGGCTACCCACCGGTGCGGCTGATGTCGCCACCCGACATGCAGTGGCAGACCTGGATGATGGGACTTCGCCGCGGTATGGAAGCGCTGCTCACCGGCGACTCGATGTCCGGCGTCGAGGCCGTGGAATTCGGATTCGCGAATCGAGCCCACCCGCTCGACGAGCTCGACGATGCGGTGCTCGCAATGGCCGAGCGGATCAGCAAGGTTCCGTCGGATCTCCTCGCCCTCAACAAGCGCTCCGCACACCGTGCGATGGAAGCGATGGGCATCAGGACCGGCATCCGTGCGACCGCGGAGATCCAGGCACTCGGATTCCACCAGAAGTCGTCCGCCGAGTACATGCGCAGCTTCGGCGAGCGCGGCGTGAAGGCAGCGCTCAGCGAACGGGACCGCGCCTTCGGTGACTACCGGGAGTCGGGCGACTCACCGGTGTCCTGAATCAGGCCGAGGCGCCGCTCAGCCGAGTCCGTCGACGACCACGGCCCGGCCGTTCTCGGTCGCGCCGTGGCGGATCCCGGCGACGGCCTGGTACTCGGCCGACTGATAGGCGGCGAGTGCCGTCGCCTTGTCCGGGTACTCGATGATCACCGTCTGCGCGCCCGGCGTGCCCTCCATCGCCTCGGAGGCGGGATCGAGCACGAGCAGCTTGCCTCCCGCCATGATCGGGGACGCCTGTTGCTGGTATGAGCGGTACTGGTCGAGGTCGGTGATGTCGTAGTTCACGACGAGATATGCAGCCATGGCGCGTTTCTAGCCGACACGGTTCGAGCCGCCGTCACCAGCGAGATCGCCGGTCACCGCACCGATGCGGGCTCGGACCTCGGCCGCAGCGCGCTGACCCGACCGGATGGCACCCTCGATGTAGCCGATGAACTCGGTCGCAGTCTCGGTGCCGGCCCAGTGGATACGCCCGACGGGTGCCCGCAGCGCCGAACCGACCTCGGTGAGCACACCCGGCGGGAAGTAGCCGCTGTACCCGCCACGCGCGTGGATGTCGTCGGCCCACACCTTGTCGCGATACGCCACCGCTCGGCGCGCTCGCGGTCCGAACAGGGAGGTGAACTGCGCGGTGACGACCCGCTCGCGCTCTCCAACCTCCAGTCGTCCGAGCGCGTCGGCTCGGCGACCGCCCACGAGCGCACAGAGCAGTCCCGGACCACCCGGTGGCGAGATGTCGAAGGTGGCGGGCACCGGACCGGACAGGTCGAGCGCCTCGCCTCCGAGGCCGTCGCGTCGCCAGAACGGCTCGTCGTACGCAGCGATCGCCTTCACCACCCTGCCCATCGGGATGCGCTGCATGATCGCGTCGCGATCCGCTGGAAGACCGGGGACGTAGCGGATGCGGCCGGCGAGGTGGGGCGGCACAGCGACGACGACACGTTCACAGGCGATGTCATGCCGATCGCTACGCACGACGACCTCCGGACCTCCATGGTCGATCTCGGTGACGGGCGCCGACAACTCGATCCGATCCCCGAGGCCCTCTGCGACATGTCGGAGCGGTCGGTCGGCGCCGTCGACGAACAAGTCCTGTTGCGCGCCGTTCTCCGTTCCCAGTGCGGGCCGGAGCCCGCCGGCCGAGCGGAGATACGTGAGGAGCGCGAGCATCGAGACGCTGCCCGGATCCGCGGTGAGGACCTCGGCCAACACCACCTCCGCCAGCTGACGCCCCCGTCCGAACGGCACCGCGTTGCGCAGCCAGGCGGCAACCGTGACCGCGTCGAAGCGATCGGCCCGGGGGCTCGCCCACGGTTCGTCGAGGTCGATGAGGCGGCTCAGACGCTCGATCCGCCAGGCGCTGGAGGCGAGGAGCGCTCCGCCGATCATCCCGAGCGGCGGCGAACCAGCGGGGTCGTAGCGTCGGTCGCGGCCACCGTCTCGCAGGATCGCATCGCCCGTCGCCGGCGTGGGGTAGGTCACGGCTCCGGCCTCGCTCGCCCATCGGGCGAATTCGGTCTGGCCCGCACCGAGCCACATCCCCCCGAGGTCGATCGCGTGGCCGGTCGGGCTTCGTTCCGTGAGCACTCGGCCGCCGATTCTCGTCGACGCCTCCACGACGACCACGTCGACCCCATGACGATGCAGTTCGATCGCCGCGCTCACGCCTGCGTATCCCGACCCGACCACGACGACCTCGGCACGTTGCATGGAGCGAATAGTACAACAGCTGTTGTACAACAATGGCTGCAGATGTCTGACGAATCGGTCACACTGGCGGAGTGCCCCGAGCCGTCGATCGCACCCAACGGGTGGAGGCAATCTCCGACGCGGTCAAGTCGATCGCCCGCACCGACGGATTCGCGGCCGTCACCATCCGCCGCGTCGCCGACGAGCTCGGCGCTTCGACAACGGTCGTGACCCACTACTTCTCGTCGCGCGCCGACCTGGTCGGTCACGTCGTTGGCGCCACCGTCGACACTCGCACCCGAGAGCTCGACCACTTCATCGAGGGTCTCGAAGGGCGTGCAGCCGTGCGGGCCATGGCCGAGTGGGCGGTACTCCGGCCCACCGACGAAGTCCACCGGCTCTGGTTGGCGATCGTCCTCGGCGCCGCCGGCGATCCGGTGCTACGCGACGAACTCGATCGATTCAACCTCGGGTGGGATGGCCGGATCGAGCGGTTCGTGGCCGGGTTCGTCCCGCCGGAGACCGACCCCGACAGCCTCGCCGACGTGCTCGACGTGGTGATCGCCGGACTCGTGGTGGCCGGCGTCGAGACCGACGCGCTGTGGGACGTGGAACGTCGACGTATCGTCCTCGACCGACTGCTCGCACCGATCGGTCTGATGCCATCGTCGGCCGTTTTGCGTGACCGGTGACGGGTACCCCCGCCAGACGGCGAGAACCATGTTGGTCGGGGTGGGCCCCCGGGTGGCAACGGAGTTCAGTGTTCCGATGGTGGAGCATCGGTCCGGCGCCGAAGTTCGTCGCGGACGTGACGCTCGGCGAGCACGGCCCGGAACACCTGTACAGGAGCCGCACGCGTGCGGTCGAGGGCCTCGAGCACCAGTCGCGTGACATGGTCGGGTTCCACGAGGTGGAACTCTGCCTGCAGCCGCCCGCTGACGGCGAGCGCCTCTCGTGTCGCCTGACCGCCGGTGGTCGGCGGCGCTTCGACCGGCAGCGCTTCCTGCACGGGTTGGGTCTTTACGGTCATGGTCGACACAGCGACTCCCATCTTCGGACCTCGTCCTGTCATCAACTGTCGATCGAAGCCTCCCCCCACGACCGACCGAAGTCGTCATCCTCCTCGGGTGATTCGGCAGCGGCCGGACGACGCGATCGGCGATTGGCAACCGTTCAGAGCAACCCGAGATCGACCGCCTTGGCCACCGCCACGTCGCGATCGCCCGCACCGAGCTTGGCGTAGATGTGGCTCAGGTGGCTCTTGAGGGTGTTGATCGAAATGTAGAGACCGGACGCGATCTCCTTGTTCGACAGCCGTGTCGGCAAGTAGTCGAGCACCTCCCGCTCTCGTTCACTCAACGGCTCGATCAGTCGACGCTGGGCGGCGTCGCGTGTGTGGGTCGCGGTCGACGCCTCCACGATCGATGCGGCGAATGCCTGAGAGCCGCGCCGAGCCTGTGTCCGCACGAGGCACATCACGGCGGGTTGCTCGACGAACGGTCGCCGAAGGGACTCCGTCTCGGCGACGCTCACTGCCTCCTGGACGGCCGTGCGGGCCGACTCGACGTGGCCGTCGGCAGTCCGCACCGACACCGTCCGAAGGAGCACGGCGGTGCGCGCCGCCAGATCCCCCACCTCGATGGTCCAGCGATCGAGAGCCCGTCGTGCGGTCTCGACATCACCCGAGGCGAGTGCGACGTCGATGACGCTCGATGCGAACCCGGCATTGGCGGCGTGGCCGGCGATGAGCGCTCGCGCTCCGACGAGATTGCCCTCGGCCACGAGCAAGCGGGCCTCCTGAGCTCGTGTGAGGTCGACGACCAGCTGTGGTTCCAGTGTGCAACGCGGCGCAGACCTGAGTTCCTCCAGTGCAGCCGCCGTCCCTCGGGTCAGCGCGACACGGTCGATGTGGTGCACTCGTTGCAGGCCGATGAGTGCCGAGCGGCCGGTGCGCTGGACGCGGATCGCCGACTGATGGAGGTGGTAGGTGGCGTCGTCGAGGCGGCACTGATCGAGCGCCACCCGGGCCAGAGCGAGGTGAGCGATGGCGAGACCGTGATGCGAGGAGAAATGGTTGGCTTCCGCGAAGTCGATGGCGGCCGTGGCCAGCGATCGGGCTTCCGTGCATCGGCCCGTCAACGCCCGAACCAACGCGAGGCCACCCAGCACATAGGGCTTCCACAGTCGGTACTGGGCACCTGGCATACCCATCGCCTTCTCGAACTGGGCCGCGCTGCGCTCGAGTTCACCGTCGAACAGCAACGCGATGGCGGTCATACATTCAGCGAGGAACGCGACCGAATCGCGACCACCGACGCCGATGAAGTCGATCACGAACTCATCGTCGAAGAGTCGGAGCAACTCCCGCGCTTCGGACGCCGTCTTGAGCACCTCCGTCGTGGGCAGGTCGTTCAGGCCGAGGCAGGCGTACAGCGCACAGGCGGCTGCCGTTTCACCGTGGGTGAGGTCGTCTCGACGCCGCAGCCGACGGTAGGACTCGGCTGACCAGATCGCTGACCGACCAGGGCCTTACGTCCTGGATGTCGGGGGGCCCGGTTCGTCGATATCGACCCTGCGCACCTCGATCAGCTCGACGTGCAGGTCGTCCAATCGTCGCAGTGCACCGTGGAGCGCTGCCTGGTCCTCGAGCAACCCGACCATGCGACTCGAACCTGCATCGCCGGGTCGGACCACGAAGCCGTCGAGCGCCGCGAGAGTCAGCGGTCCCACCTCTCCCGCAACCACGATCTCATAGCGACTGGCCACTGCTCGATCCCTTCGGTGTCCAAGGTTGATGTGACGACCGTAGAACGGCCCCCGTCGGCGTACATCGCCCGCCGAGAATGATTCGAACTCGACGATGGCCTCCGTACCCAATCACCCGTTGCGGCTGATGCGCGGGGCGACGAGTTCGACCACTGTGGGTGGTGGACGTCACCGCCCTGATCCGCAGGGCCCGTCCGAGGAGGCTTTCAATGTCCGACACAGATATCGACGAGCTGGGTCCCGTCGACTACCTCGTGGTGGAGTTTCCACCCGACGCCGCGAACTTCACTGGCGAGATGGCCACGGAGCTCGCAAAGCTGGCTGACGCCGGCACCATCCGCATCCTCGATCTCCTGATCCTACGCAAGGACGAAAGTGGCGACATCGAGGCACTCGAGATCGACGATCTCGACGCCGTCGGCGAGATCGTCCACCTCGAAGCAGAGATCGCAGAGATCCTCGCGGCCGAGGACGTCGCCCACCTGGCCGCCGCCATGGGCAACGGCACGACCGCCGGTGTCATCGTGTGGGAGAACACCTGGGCGGCACCGTTCGCGTCGGCCGCCCGCCGGGCGGGTGGACAACTCATCGCCAACGGTCGCATCCCGATCCAGGCGATCATCGCATCGTTCGAGGCCGAAGAGGCCGAACTCACAGGAGGTAACTGACATGCCACTACGTCCCGCACGAGCCGCCCGCCGAGGTGTCGTCGGCGCCCCGGTCGCCCGCACCGCCGCAGTCGTCGGCACCGCCGCCGTGGTCTCACACGGCGTCAACCGCCGCCAGGACCGCCGGGACGACCGGCGCGACCGGCGCTGAAGCAACCACATCGACCCGGACGCCACGAGCCGCGTGGGTGAAGACGCCGATGTCGTCTTAACCCACGCCAGATCGGCGCGGTTCGACGTCAGCCCCCGAGCACTCCCACGGCAGCGGCTGACGGCTCGAAGTCGGGCAGCCGCATCATCCGGAACGAGTTCACGAAGCCGAACAGACAGGCGAGGATCGGGACGATCATCGCGATCTGAAGTGCGAGATTGCCGGCATCGGTGTTGATGCTGATGATCTCGTCTTGGATCTCCTCGGGTTCGTCCGCGAGGAACACTTCGAGATCGCTGGTGCTCACGAGTTGCGCGTTGTCCTCCAACGCGTCGGCGATCGCTTCCTGATCCGCCGGCGGGATCACATCGCTCGATTCGGTCATGTTGACGAAGCTCACCGAGAGGGCGGCGAGCAGGATGCCGCCGCCCATCGCCAAGCCGAACGACAACCCGAACGATTGCCCGGCCGAGTTGACACCGGCGGCCTCGCTGACGCGTTCCTCCTCGATCGGTCCGAGGATGTAGTTGTTGAGTTGCGACACGAGCAGGCCGAGACCCGTGCCGGCGATCAGGAGCGGAATGAGCAGAGCCCAGCCCGACTCGCCTCGCGGGATCACGGGAACGATCACGATCATTCCGACCAGGGCGAGCCCGAACCCGAGGCGGATGATGCTCGCCGGGCGACGATCGCCCGACTTCTTCCCGACGAGCAGGGCGACGGCGAACATCGTGAGCGACAACGGTGCGAGTGACAGACCTGCCTGCATCGCGTTGTACTCGAGCGTGACCTGGAGATAGAGCGGCAACGCGATCATCGCCCCACCGAGGGTGATCTGTTGCAGCACCATGGCCAACGCCCCGACTCGGAAGTTCTTGATCCGGAACAGGTCGGGATCGATGAGCGCCACACGTCCTTCCCGCTTGCGCTTCACGAGCCACCATGCGAGCAGCGCGAGGGCGACGGCGCCGATCGCCATGAGCAGGCCGACGGCCTCCCCGCCCTCCTGCCAGACGAGGATGCCCAGTACCACACCACCCATGCCGATGATCGACAGGCCGGCGCCGACTGCATCGATCTTGCGGAGCCCGGTGAACGGAACGTCGATGACGAGCTTGATGTTGAACAGGACGATCGCGATGATGACGACTTCCATCATGAACCCGACCCGCCACGACAGGTAGGTGGTCACGAAGCCGCCGATCAACGGGCCGATCGCCGCCCCGACCGCGGCGGAAGCCCCGACGAGGGCGTACGTCTTCTTCATCGCGGCACCTTCGAAGTTTCCGTGGATGAGCGACTGCATGGCGGGGAGCAGGAGCGAGGCTCCGAGCCCGCCGATGATCGCCCAGAAGATGAACACCGCGGTCATGCTCTGCGCGAGCGTCATCGCGAGGGCACCGATGGCGTACGCGAGCAATCCGAGTATGTACGCCCGCTTGCGCCCGATGAGGTCGCCGAGCTTGCTGCTGATGAGGATGAACGCTGCCGACACCAACGCTTCGAGCGCGATCGCCGATTGGACGTCGCTCACCGTCGCGTCGAGATCTTCTGCGACGGCCGTGATCGACACGTTCATGATCGAGGTGTCGACGACCAGCACGAACATCGCCATCGCGAGCAGGAGGGCCAGTTTGGTGTTGCCGTCGGCGACCTCTCCGTCAGGCGGTTGACTCACGGGAGTACTCGGGATGTCGGACATGTGCCAGTTCCTTGCTGCTCGGTCATCACTCTTGCTCGCTCGTGCGGTGAGGTTCTCAGCCTGCGATGGCGCGCCATCCCTGTCATCACCCTGCACAGGTGATCATGG
>JANNNB010000097.1:0-2700 GCA_031398325.1 Actinomycetes bacterium | reverse complement strand
CAACCGTCCGCTCAAGTCGCTGTCCGACATGCTCAAGGGCAAGCAGGGCCGCTTCCGTCAGAACCTGCTCGGCAAGCGCGTCGACTACTCGGGTCGTTCGGTCATCGTGGCCGGCCCGACGCTGCGCCTGCACCAGTGCGGCCTGCCGAAGCTGATGGCGCTCGAGCTGTTCAAGCCGTTCGTCATGAAGCGTCTCGTCGACCTCGAACTGGCGCAGAACATCAAGACCGCCAAGCGCATGGTCGAGCGCCGTCGCCCGCAGGTGTGGGACGTCCTCGAAGACGTCATCAAGGAGCATCCGGTTCTGCTGAACCGTGCACCCACGCTGCACCGACTCGGCATCCAGGCCTTCGAGCCCGTGCTGGTCGAGGGCAAGGCGCTGCAGATCCATCCGCTCGTCTGCACGGCGTTCAACGCCGACTTCGACGGCGACCAGATGGCCATCCACGTGCCGTTGTCGGCGGAAGCGCAGGCCGAGGCCCGCGTGCTCATGCTGAGCGCGAACAACATCCTGTCGCCGGCGTCCGGACGCCCGATCGTGACGCCACAGCAGGACCTCGTGATCGGTGCGTACTACCTCACCGAGCTGATGGAGGGCGTGCCAGGCGAAGGCCGCACGTTCCGCCACCTGTGGGAAGTGCTCCGTGCGTACGACGAGGGGTCCCTCGATCTGCATGCCGCGATCACGATGCGCACGCCTGCCGGCGATCGCGTCGCGACGACGGCCGGACGTGTTCTGTTCGAAGAGGCGCTGCCCGCCGACTATCCGGCTCAGTTCGGCCACATCGACGAGACGATCAAGAAGAAGGAACTCGGCGTGATCGTCGAGCGCCTCTCCGACAACTACGACAAGGCCGTGGTGGCTGACGCGCTCGATGCCATCAAGAACCTCTGCTACCGCTACGCGACCCAGTCGGGTCTCACGGTGTCGATCGACGACGTTCGTACCCCCAAAGCCAAGCGGGCGCTGCTCGACGGGTACGAGGCGCAGGCCGACAAGGTCGAAGGCCAGTTCCGTCGCGGCATCATCACCGACGGCGAGCGCCGCCAGCAGGAAGTGCGCATCTGGACCGACGCCACGGCCGAAGTCCAGGCTGCCATGGAAAAGGAGTTCAAGGAGCAGCAGTTCAACCCCATCGACATGATGGTGTTCTCGGGTGCTCGCGGCAACATGACGCAGATGCGTCAGATCGCCGGCATGCGTGGCCTCGTGGCCAACCCTCGCGGCGACATGATTCCTCGACCCATCAAGTCGAACTTCCGTGAGGGACTCGAAACCCTCGAGTACTTCATCGCCACGCCGGGTGCCCGTAAGGGCCTCGTCGACACGGCGCTGCGTACCGCCGACTCCGGCTACCTGACCCGACGTCTCGTCGACGTCGCCCAGGAGCTCATCATCCGTGAGGACGATTGCGGTTCGACGCTCGGCGTGTGGATCGAGAACGTCCAGCCCGACACCGCCAACCGGCGTTCCTACCTCGAGACGAAGTTGTTCGGCCGTGCGCTGCTCAACGACATCGAGTTGGCCACGCCGATGGAAGACGGCCGCAAGATCCTGCCGCGGAACACCATCGTCGGCGACGAGGAGATGGAAGCGCTGCGCGACGACGCGAACGTCGAGCGGCTCCGTGTCCGGTCGGTGCTCACGTGCGATGCCGAGCTCGGTATCTGTGCGATGTGCTACGGCCGTTCGCTGGCCACGGGCAAGATGATCGAACTCGGCGAGGCCGTCGGCGTCATCGCCGCCCAGTCGATCGGCGAGCCCGGCACGCAGCTGACGATGCGTACCTTCCACACCGGTGGTGTGGCGGGTAAGGACATCGCCGGCGGTCTGCCTCGCGTCGTCGAGCTGTTCGAGGCTCGCACCCCGAAGGGCTCGGCTCGTCTGGCCAAGGCATCGGGTGTGTTGCATCTCCGTGAGGACGAGGGCAAGGGCATCCCGTTCGTCGTCGTCGACGATCAGGGCGAAGAGCACGAAGTCGTGCTCCCACTGGGCGCCCGTCCGATCGTGACCGACGGTCAGGACATCAAGGCCGGCGAGCCGCTCACCGATGGTCCCTTCGATCCGAAGGAGATCATGGAGATCAAGGGCATCCGCGAAACGCAGCTGTACCTGGTCGAGGAAGTCCAGCGGGTCTACCGCGACCAGGGCGTGTCGATCTCCGACAAGCACATCGAGCTGATCGTTCGCCAGATGACCCGTCGGGTCGGCGTGCAGGAGCCGGGCGCAACCGGGTTCCTGCCGGGCGAGCGGGTCGACTCGAAGGTCTTCCGTGACACCAACCGCCGCATGGTCGAGGACGGGGTCCGCCCCGCCGAAGGCCGTCCGGAGCTGATGGGTATCACGAAGGCGTCGCTCGCGACCGAGTCGTGGCTGTCGGCTGCGTCCTTCCAGGAAACCACTCGGGTGCTCACCGAGGCTGCCATCGACGGCCGCGGCGACAACCTGATCGGCCTGAAGGAGAACATCATCATCGGCAAGCTCATCCCGGCCGGTACCGGCATGATGCGCTATCGCGAGTTCGGCATCGAAGCGCCCGACTACCAGCCGATGACGTTCTACTCGAGCGATTCGGGTGAGGAAGACCCGGCGGCGTTCCTGTCGAGCTTGCACGGTTCCTACGACGGCACCTACTCGTCGGACACGGCCGAGCCGGCTACCGCCGAACCGATCGGTTGACCAACAGTTGGTGCGCGGGG
>JANNNB010000166.1:0-7321 GCA_031398325.1 Actinomycetes bacterium | reverse complement strand
GAAGCCGGCATCGAATGCGACATCCAGAACGCCGAAGGCGACAAGAACAACATGGCCACCATCGCCGATCAGATGATCGCCGACGGCGTGGGCGTGCTCGCCATCGTCAATCTCGACTCCGAGTCGGGTGCGGCGATCCAGGAGAAGGCTGCCGCCGCCGGTGTCAAGAACATCGACTACGACCGCCTCACCCTCGGTGGTGCCGCTGACGTCTACGTGTCGTTCGACAACGTGGCCGTCGGCACGGCGCAGGGCGAAGGAATCATCGAGTGCCTCGGTGGAGCCGGCAACGTCGAAGGTCTGAAGATCATCCAGCTCCACGGTTCACCCACCGACAACAACGCGACGTTGTTCAAGGAGGGCTACCAGACGGCCATCGAAGGCAGCGGTCTCGAGACCGTTGGTGAAGAAGCCGTTCCGGACTGGGACAACGCCGAAGGTGGCGTGATCTTCGAACAGCTCCTCACCGCCGCCGGCGGCGAGGTCGACGGCGTGCTCGTCGCCAACGACGGTCTGTCGCTCGCAGCGCAGCAGGTGCTGGCCGATGCGGGCCTCACGGTCCCGACCACCGGTCAGGACGCCACGCTGGAAGGTCTCCGGGCCATCCTGCAGGGCACGCAATGCATGACGGTGTACAAGCCGGTCGTCGAAGAGGCCAACGGTGCGGTCGCAGCTGCGGTCGCCCTGCTCAACGGGACCGACCTGGGCGCCAACGCCACGATCAACAACGAAGTGGCCGACATCCCCTACGTCCAGGCGCAGATCACCCCGATCTACATCGGTGACGTGAAGATCCCCGTCGCCGACGGCTTCGTGCCGTTCGACGAGGTGTGTGCAGGAATCGAAGACCTGTGCGAGGCCAACGGGGTCGTCGCACCCTGACCTGACACTGAAGGAAGAATGTGGTGCCCACTGGGTGCCACGTGAAAGTGTGGTGCCGGCCCGGAGTGGTTCCGGGCCGGCATCGGCACTGATGTGAAACTGTCGGACAAGGGACGCAGTACGTGGGGGAGAGAATGCAGGATTCGTCGTCGCCGACGTCAGCGCACGATTCGGTGGGGGGGTCGACCAGCGAGACTGTGGCGCCGTTGCTCGAAGCGCACGGGATCAACAAGAGCTTCGGCCCGGTGCACGTGTTGCACGACGTCGACTTCAAGGTGTACCCCGGCAGGATCACCGCGCTGATCGGCGACAACGGTGCCGGCAAGTCGACCCTCGTGAAATGCATCGCAGGGATCTACGGCACCGACACCGGTGATCTGCAGTTCGACGGGGTCGAGGTCGCGATCCACTCGCCGAAGGATGCCGCTGCCCTCGGCATCAAGGTCGTGTACCAGGACCTCGCGTTGTGCGACAACCTCGACATCGTCCAGAACATGTTCCTCGGACGTGAGATCGTCCGCCGGGGAACCCTCGACGAGCACGCGATGGAGTTGGCGGCTCGCCAGACCCTCGCGTCCCTGTCGGTGCGCACCGTCAAGAGCGTCCGCCAGCTGGTCGCATCGCTCTCGGGTGGACAGCGCCAGACCGTGGCGATCGCGAAGGCCGTGCTCGGCAACTCGCGGATCGTCATCCTCGACGAACCGACCGCGGCGCTCGGAGTGGCCCAGACCGAGCAGGTCCTCCAGCTCGTGCGGCGCCTGTCCGCGAGCGGCGTCGGCGTCGTGATCATCAGCCACAACATGAACGACGTCCTCGAGGTCGCCGACCGGGTGTGCGCGATGTACCTCGGGCGGATCGCCGCCGACATCCCGCTCGACGGCACCGTCACCCGCGAGACGCTGGTCGAGCTCATCACGTCAGGCCGATCCGGTGCCCACGGTCTCGTCAATGGGGTTGCCGGCGCATGAGCAACATCGACGACACCGCCGACACGGTCGCCGCACCGATCCCTGACGACCCCACGCCAGGCGTCAGCATCGTCGACACCTCGCTGGCGTTGACCGACTTCTCGCTCGACGAACAACAGAACTCGCTGGGTGACGTATTCAACAACACGATCACCCGACTGCGCGGCGGCGACCTCGGCTCTCTGCCGGCCATCCTCGCGATCGTCGTGCTGGTCGCAATCTTCGGGATCGCTCGGCCGGACAGCTTCCTGTCACTGCTCAACTTCGCCAACTTCCTCGACCAGGCGTCTTCGGTCATCGTCATCGCGATGGCGGTCACGTTCGTGTTGCTGCTCGGCGACATCGACCTCGCCGCTGGGTTCACGGCCGGCGTATCGGCTGCTGTGTTGGCCACGAGGTTGGCCGACGGCTGGCCGCTCGTGCCGTCGTTGATCGCATCGTTCGGTGTTGCACTGCTGCTCGGTGCCTTCACCGGGTTTCTCGTCGCCAAGGTCGGCATCCCGTCGTTCGTCGTGACGCTCGCCAACGTGTTGCTGTTCCAGGGCATCCTGCTGTTGATCGTCAAGGACGGCGGCAGCGTTCGCATCCAGAACGACTTCATCAACGACATCGTCGGCGGCACGCTGACCACGACACAGTCGTGGATCATCTCGATCCTCGGAGTCGCGCTCTACGCGTTTTCGCAGATCCGCCGCCAACGCGACTCGTACGGCTCGATCCCGATGTCGCTCGTCGTGATCCGCGTCGGTCTCGCCGTCGTGGGCGTCGGGCTGTTGACCGCCCTGCTCAACCAGAACCGGGCGTTCGCATCTGCGCCGGAGCCGATCAAGGGGATGCCGATCGTCATCCCGATGATCGCCGTCCTGGTCGTCGCACTGAGTTTCCTTCTGAACCGGCTCCGCTATGGACGATTCCTGTACGCCGTCGGCGGCAATCGTGAAGCGGCCCGCCGCGCTGGTATCAACGTGCAGCGGGTGGAGTGGACGGCATTCATCTGGACGGCCTTCGTCGCGGCGATCGGCGGCATCTTCCTCGCCTCCCGGGTCAACTCGGTCGACTCGAACACGGGCGCCAACGACACGCTGCTTCTGGCCGTGGGTGCGGCCGTGATCGGCGGTACGTCACTGTTCGGCGGTCGCGGCCGGATGATCAATGCGGTCCTCGGTGGCCTCGTGTTGGCGCTGATCCCGAACGGCCTCGGCCTGATCGGCAAGACGACCCTGTTCGGCTACGACATCGACTTCGGCAGCTCCGGCGTCAAGTTCATCTGCTCGGGCCTGGCACTGCTCGTGGCCGCCTCGGTCGATGCGCTGAGCCGCAAACGCACCGCCTGACCCGCATCCGACCGAGATCTCCACCCGGCGCCTTCTCGGTCGGTTCCGGTTCGGTTTCCGACCCAGATCCGACCGCGATCGGCAAACCTCGGCGATGTCAGTGGTCGCGCAGGTCTTCCTTCCAGGCGCGGAAGCGGTCGTGGCGCTCGCCGCTCGGGCCCACGCCATCCGCAGCACCGTCGGGAAACAGGCGGAGCGTCACGGCGTTGTGGAGGTCCGTGTCCCGAGCCGCCCAGTACCGGGCGTCGCCGTCGGTCGCCGGCCCCGCCCGCCACAGCAGCCAGTCGCCGATGCGCCGTTTGTAGTCGGCAGCGGGTTTGCCCGGCAGGTCGTCGCCCAGCCGCAGTAGGTCGTCCGGTGCCTCGACCCAGGCCGTGGCGACGATATTGCGGTCGCGCACAGGGGTCGGCGGCAGGTCGGCGGTGTGGATCGGCGTGTGGTCGGCCGGCCGCTCGTCGTATCTCATCTCGTCGTCAAGACACGTTGCCGGTCGGGCCCGGGCCTTCACCAACCGCGTTCGATCCATTCTTCGAGGTGGGGGCGCTCGGTGCCGATCGTCGTGTCGTCGCCGTGGCCCGGCAACACGATCGTGTCGTCGGGGAACGTGAACAACTTCGAGGTGATCGAGGTGATGATCGTGCCGAAGTCGGCATCGGGGAACGACGTGTTGCCCGGCCCGCCGGGGAACAGCGTGTCGCCGGTGAACAGCAGCGGAGTGCCCTCGACCTGGAACGAGATCGATCCTGGCGTGTGGCCGGGATTGTGGATGGCATGGAGCCGCAGCCGGCCCACCTCGATCACCTCTGCGTCGTCGATGAAGACGTCGTACCCGACGTCCTTCAGCTTCGGTGCGTCGAGCGCGGTCACGGCGACCTCGTAGCCCGCTTCGCGCATCGCGGGCACCGCCTGGATGTGATCCCAGTGACCGTGTGTCTCGAGCACGCGCTTCACCCCGAGTGCCTTGCAGAGCTCGAGGAGCTGTTCGTGTTCGTTTGCCGCGTCGAGCAGGACCGCCTCGCCGCTCGCCTTGCACCGCACGACGAAGACGTTGTTGTCGACCGGGCCGACCACGACCTTGTGGACCTCCACGTCCGGGTTCGACCAGTGCAGCGTCTTGGTGGCATCCATGCTCGACAGTCTGGCACCGCCGATCGATGGACAAGGGCGCTCGACTGACCGTCGGCGTCCTTTCGGAGGCTGCAGTATCGTCTGGCCGGAGGAGATGGCGGAATGAGCGAGCCCGAACCGGTGAGCCTGCATGACGAACGCGACGCGGTACCCGGGCTCGTGGATGTCCGAACCGGGCTCGTGCCGATCCAATTCGACGTTGCCTGCGCCGACGACGTGGCGACACGGCTCGGCATCATCGGTCGGACCGAAGACGTCGCGGTCTCCTCTGGTGGAAACCGCCTCGCCATCGCGGGCTTCAACGCGAACCTGATCGCCATCGTGGACTTCGAGGTGTCGCTCCAGGCTCGTGCGGGCGTCGCTTTGAACTCGGTCGAGTTCGTGCGTTCACCAGAGTTGTCGCGCCCGCACGGCGTGAGTTTCCTCGACGAGGAGCATCTCCTGGTCGCGAACCGGGAGTCGGAGCTGCTGCTCGTCCACGTCGGCGCTCGAGGTGGATCGAATTGCCAGGCCCCGCCCACGAAGGTGCTCGTCGACGGGAACGCCCGAGTACCGGTGCGCACGCCCGGATCCGTCGTCGTGCGACACATCACGAACGTGCTCTCGGAAGTGATGGTTTGCAACAACTATGCGCACGACGTGACGCGCTACGTGCTCGACCGGTCGGACGGCTGGCGAGTCGTGGATGCCGAGCGACTCCTGGCTGCCGGGCTCGACATCCCGGACGGGATTGCCGTCAGCTCGTCCGGTGACTGGATCGCGATCAGCAACCACAACCGGAACAGCGTGTACCTGTATCGGTACGACGAGCATCTGCGACCCGAATCGCCACCGGACGGGATCCTGACGGGGCCGAACTATCCCCACGGGCTCCGGTTCGCTGCTGACGATCGCTGGCTGCTCGTGGCCGACGCCGGGCTGCCATACGTCCATGCGTTCGAGGCCGGCGACGGCGACTGGACGGGGGAGCGCGGGCCGGCCGCGACGACGCGGGTGATGGACGATGCTTCTTTCAACCGGGCTCGCTACAACCCGCAGGAGGGTGGCGTCAAAGGCCTGACCGTTGCCGGCAAGGACATGGTCGTCGTGACGAGCGAATGCCAACCGTTGGGCTTCTTCACGCTCGAATCCATCGTCGGTGAACCGATGGTGCGTCGGATCCACCGTGATGGCGATGTGCGCGGCACCCGCGGCAGAACTGCGGACGCGTCGACGCAGACGGTGGCCCGGCTCGTCCGCCGTGCCGAGCAGGTGACGGCAGACCTCCTTGCAGAACAGGAGCGGACCGAGCAGCTGACCGATGCGGTGAATGATCTCACGGCACAGATCTCGCAACTGGGCGAGCAGTTGGTGGCGGTCGAAGCGCGCGCGGTCGAAGCGCGCGCAGTCGAAGATGAGCGGGCGAAGGCCGTCCAGGCGGAGGCGCAACGAGCGACGGAAGCTCTCGACGGAGCTGAAGTCCGATACGCCGAGGCGCGAGCGGATTCGATCGCAGCATCAGCACACGTCGGGCACCTGGACGCCGTCGTCGAGGACCTCCAGGCGCAGGTGGATCTCCTCAGGTCGAGCACGTCCTGGCGAGTCACCGCGCCACTTCGGTGGCTGTCCGGCATCACCTCGGGCAGCCGTCGGCATGTCGAAGGTCGTTAGCCTGCCCGCCGTGTCCGCTCCCGATCAGTCTGCTGCCGGCGCAGGCACCCCCTCATTCGATCAGACCGAGGTCGATGCGACGTTGGCGTCGACGCTCGACTCGCTCGACGATGCAGAGAACTATCGCAACTGGATCGTGTCGCTCGCCGCTCCCTATCTCGTCGGGCCGATCCTCGAGGTCGGCGCCGGACACGGGACGTTCACCGACAGTTTCGCGAACTTCGGTGACGTCACCTCGATCGAGCCGGACCCGTACGCGGCCGACCTCCTGGTCGGGCGCTACGCAACGGATCGACGTGTCACGCCCCTGCCGGGCACCGTCGACGACGTTGCGGCGGAACCCGGGTTCGGCACCGCCGTCATGATCAACGTGCTGGAGCACATCGCCGATGACCAGGGCGTGTTGCGATCGATCGGAGAGCGACTGGAACCAGGGGGTCACCTCGTGATCTGGGTACCCGCGTTTCGTCTCCTGTACAGCGACTTCGACGCAAAGCTCGGACACGTCCGTCGCTATCGCAAGCACGAGGTCGAGGCCGACGTCGAACGAGCCGGGTACGAGGTCGTCGAGTCGCGTTACGTGAATGCGCCGGGATTCTTCAGTTGGTTGCTGATGGTGCGGCTCCTGAAGACCGAGCCGACATCGGCCACGACGATCAAGATCTTCGATCGGTATCTCGTCCCGCCGGTCCGCTGGATCGAGAGTCGGGTCCGCATGCCCTTCGGCCAGTCGGTCTTCCTCGTCGCGCGTAAAGCGCCTTGAGCGGGCGACGCCTCAGAACCCGGTGAGTTTGGCGACGAACGGGCTCAGCCGTCGCACCCCGAAGCGCACACCGCCCGGGGAGTAGGCCACGATGCAGAAGATCGCCCGCACACCGTCGCGCCAGCCGATCTTCTTGCCGTCGTCGTACGTGCGGCCGTAGTAGCTGATGCCGACCTCGTAGACCCGGCACTGCATCGCTGCGACCTTCGCCGTGATCTCGGGTTCGAAGCCGAAGCGATCCTCTTCGATCGTGATCTGCTGGAGGACCTCCCGACGGAACGCCTTGTAACACGTCTCCATGTCGCTCAGGTTGAGGTTGGTCGCCATGTTGGACGCAAGGGTGAGCGCTCGGTTCCCGAGCGTGTGCCAGAAGTAGAGGATGCGTCGTGCATCGCCCCCACTGAACCGGGAGCCGTAGACCACGTCTGCGTCGTCGGACAGCAGCGGCGCGATCATCCTCGGGTATTCGCCCGGGTCGTACTCCAGGTCGGCGTCCTGGATGATCACGTATGGCTTGGTCGCCTCCTTGAACCCCAACCGGAGTGCCGCGCCCTTTCCTTGGTTGACCGGCTGCGCGAGCACGCGCAGCCGAGGAT
>JANNNB010000008.1:0-2867 GCA_031398325.1 Actinomycetes bacterium | reverse complement strand
GTGACCCCCCCCCCGCGCGCCCCGTGTTTCCGCGGCCCGGCGCCCCGGGGGGGGGGGGGGGCGGCCCGGCGCTCCAGGCGGGACGCCATCGGGTGTCGGGTGAGGTCACCTCCGATGCTCTGCATGTGGTCTCCTCCTGTTGCCCTCACACCCGACCCGTGAATCGAGTCCCTCGCAGACTGCGCGGGCGGTCTCCTCGCCAGCATCGGTCACATGACCATTGGGCCGACGCCGTCGTAGAGGCCGACGCGAATGCAGACATCTGACCGATGTCGACGACCGCATCACACTGGGACATTCGTGGGGTGACCGACGAGCAGATCTCCCCGACGTTGCCAGATGACGTCATGGAGGTATTCGTCGCGGTGGGCACGGTCCGGGATGTGTCTCCCGGCGAGGTCATCACCGCGAGCGGCGACGCGTCGGGGCGGTTCATTGCCGTGATCGACGGCCGCTTCGACGTGATCGCCGACGACGACGCCGGTGAGACGTTCGTGGCATCTGTGCAGTCGGGCGGTTTCCTCGGTGAGCTCGACCTGATCACCGGACAGCGGGCGGTGCTTACCGCGCGTGCAGTCAACCCGTCACGGGTGGCGATCGTCGAGCGCGACGTGTTCCTCTCGCTCCTCTCGGCCCGACCGGATGTCGCGCGAGCGTTGATCCCGACGTTCCTGCGTCGCCGGGAATTCATGCGCACCGGCACCGGTGCACGCCCGATCCGTGTCGTCGGTGCACGGCACGCCGCCTCGGCGCGCTCGTTGCGTGAGTACCTGGTGCGTGCGCGGATCCCGCACACCTGGCTGGACGTCGACGAGGACCCGGCGGCGATCACCCTGCTGGCTCATCACGGACTGGGCCCGGGCGACGTGCCGGCTGTCATCTCTCCAACGGCGGTGATCGGCGAAGCCACGGCTTCGACGGTGGCGGCGCTGCTCGGCCTGACGTTCGTCGACCGTCCCGGCCACGTTCACGATGTCGTCGTCGTCGGTGCCGGGCCTGCCGGTCTGGCCGCTGCGGTGTACGCCGCATCCGAGGGATTGCGAACGGTCGCGCTCGACGGGACCTCGACGGGCGGTCAAGCCGGGACAAGTTCGCTGATCGAGAACTACCTCGGGTTCCCGACCGGGATCTCCGGCGACGAGCTCGTCACGCGAGCGGCGATACAAGCGAGACGCCTCGGTGCACAGCTTCACGCGCCGTGCCGCGTTGTCGGGCTGCGCCCCGAGTCATCCCACCATGTCCTCACACTGGACGACGGCAGTGAGATCGCGACCCGAGCGGTCGTGATCGCGTCGGGTGCCCGGTACCGCCGCCTCGACGCGCCAGGGCTGTGCCGGTTCGAGCAGCGCGACGTGTTCTACGCCGCCACCGAGTTGGAGATGCGTGCCTGTGCCGGCGGCGACGTCGTCGTCGTCGGGGCCGGGAACTCGGCCGGCCAAGCGGCCATGTTCCTCGCCGACTCCGGCAGCACAGTGACGCTGTTGGTGCGACGGTCGTCGATGACCGAAACCATGTCGACCTACTTGTCGGAACGGATCGAACGCCACCCGCGAATCACGCTGGCATTGTCCTCGCAGCTACGAGCCTTGTCCGGCGGCGCACGGCTCGAGGCCGTCGCTGTGGAACACACACCAACCGGCTCGACTCAAGAAATCCCCTGCGTCGGGCTGTTCTGCCTCATCGGAGCCGAGCCGAACTCGTCGTGGCTCGACGGCACCATCGCGCTCGACGCGGACGGCTTCGTGCTCACCGACGCACCCGCCAACCACGGAGCGCCTGGTGACGACCGGCAACCGCTGCTGTTCGAGACGTCACTGCGCGGCGTGTTCGCAGTCGGTGACATCCGCACCGGGTCAGTCAAGCGAGTCGCCGCTGCGGTCGGCGAAGGCGCCAGCGTGATCCGATCAGTCCACCAGCATCTCGCCGACACCGCCTGACCCGGCGATGCCCAAGAACCCCCCTTCCTCCACCAGTGCCACCGTCACCTCCAAGAGACTGGACATCACCATGACGATCCAGCGAGCACAGCCCACCATCAACTCCCTTGTGGCTGCACACCTGAACACCTGGAACTCCTCGAAGGGCTCAGAAAGGCAGCGATCGATCACTGCGATCTACACGACCGATGTGACGATCGGTGAACCCGAGGCGCGACACACCGGGCGGGCCGGAATGGATGACGCGATCACTGCGCTGCACGCCCAACTCCCGAACACCACGATCACGCGCACCGGCTCGATCCAAACCGCCCAGGAACTCGTCACCTACACGTGGGAACTCGGGGCTGTCGGGCAACCGCCGATCGCCGAGGGATGCGATGTTCTGCTCGTCGCCGACGGAGCGATCACGCACGTGTTCGTGCTCGTGGACGGCCCCGAGGCCGTACACGCCGAGTGAGCACGATGACGATGTCACTCGGCACCCGCAGCGACCTGTCGTCCGAACGTGTGGTCGAGGTCGATCAGTTGGGCGTCCGCTACGAAGACTTCGAGGCCGCGAAGAGGCTCTCCTTCCACGTCGAGCGGGGTGAGCTGTACGCACTGAAGCGACCTGTCGGGCGGGGCAGCAACCGAACACATCGTCGACGCATGGAACATCGGCGTCCCCCTCGACGAAGCGCTACCACTGCACGTTCCCACCGTTCGCCTGCGTACTCGTCGCCGTTGCCCTCGCCTCCCGCCTGTTCCGCTGGGAGCCGCAAGGAACCCGTGTCGACTGCGGTCGGCGAAGGCGCCAGCGCGGTCGGTTCAGTCCACCAGCATCGCGCACACCACCTGACCCGACGATCTCCCAGAACCACCTTTCTCCACGAGTACCAACATCACCTCCAACAGACAGGACATCACCATGACCATCCAGCCAGCACC
>JANNNB010000004.1:0-8701 GCA_031398325.1 Actinomycetes bacterium | reverse complement strand
GAGACGCCCGGAGACCTGCTCGCGACGGAGGGATCGGTTGCGACCGCCGACGGCAATGGAGCGAGCACCGATTCCAGTGGTTCGATGTTGCTGCCGATCGTGCCAGACGTGTCCGACTCCCTGCCGCCCGCGACCACCGTCTCGGAGCCGAGCACGATCGTCGTGCCGGCCGGATCGGCGACGGTCGCCATCGTCGGTGACTCGCAAGCCAACGCCCTCGCGATCAACCTCCCCGACGGCATCGAGAGCGTCTTCCCCGAGGTGGTCAACGGCAGCGTCGACGGGTGCAGTGTGTACGACTCCGGCACGGTCGACAGCTCGGTGAGCTTCTCGAACAACTTCGCCATGTGCGACGGCTGGCAGGACGACTGGGCGTCAGCGGCGGCCGGACAGGATGTCGCGCTCGTGGTCGTCGGGGCATGGGACGTGTTCGACGTGGAGGATGCGGACGGCACCGTGTACACGTTCGACACGCCAGCGGCCGACGAACGCTGGATGGCGAATCTGCGGTCCGGCATCGATGCGATGCTCGCGGAGGGCACGAACGTGGCGCTGCTGGAGATCGCCTGCATGCGGCCGGTGAACGTCGAAGGAGCGGGCGTGCCCGCCCTTCCGGAGCGTGGCGACGATGCCCGCATCGCCCATCTCAACGACCTGCTGGCACAGGTCGCCGACGGATACGGCAGCGAGGTCGAACTGGTCGACGGTCCCGACGAGTGGTGCAACGACGAGACGATTGCGACCGATCTCGGCTACCGCTGGGATGGCGTGCACGTGTACAAGCCCGGCGCCAATCTCATCTACACCAAGATCGCCCCCCAGCTCCTCCAACTCGCCGCCGCCTGAGTCCGGCGCGCCGCGATCTCGGTCGGCTCTGGGCCGATTTCCGGCCCGAATCCGACCGAGATCGCTGGACGGGCAGTTCTCGGTCGGTGTCGGGTCAGTCGCGGGAGGCGGCGGTGCAGGCCTGCGCGTTGCAGACGTCGATCAACTCGCCGTCGAACAGGAACGCGGCCTTCTGCTCACGGACGACGACGTCGTTGCGGGGGTCGCCGTGTGGATCGCGGCCGTCTGTCGGCGCCACCTGTTCGAACGGGATCGGCGGCTCGCCCGAGTCCCAGATGATCAGCCCGGAATCGGCCGTGCCGTACTCGAGGGTGTCGATGCCCCAACCCGGCTCGACCTCGCCGCTGCGGCCGTCGGCGGCGACCGGGCGATGGATGGGCACGCCCATCGTGCGGGCAGCGATCATCGCCGTGAGTTCCGACACCTGGTGGTCGCCGAACGCCACGTGCATCAGCACCGCCTTCTCCGGTGTGTCCGGCAGCGTGTCGGACACGACGTGGCGGACGTAGCCCGAACCCTCGGCGCGGTCCCATTGCATCTGGATGACCGACAGGATCAACTCGCGGTCGAGGGCGCTCGGGTACGCGGGGATGAACACCGCCTCGTACTCGTCGAAGTCGATCGAGCGCGGAAGCAGCGTCGAGTAGTTGATCCCGGGAACGCCGAGCACGGCCCGTTCGAAGTCCTGCGAGATGCCGGCGAGGGCCATTCCCATGATGCCGCCCTGGCTGTTGCCGTCGTACACGAGCGTGGAGTTGTCGATCAGCGGGGTGCCGTCTTCGAACCAGAACGCCGGCTCGGTGACCAGCCCGTTCTCGGCGAGCATCAGCTTTCCGAGCACGATCTGATTGAGGAGTCCTTGCGACATCCGGTCGATGAAGGTCGGGAAGAGGTTCATGTCGGACAGGGCCGCGGCGGCGGTTCCGATGTCGTCGTCGCTGAACCCGGCCCACTTCGTGGCGCAGTACACGGTGTTGTGTTCGTTCGACATCGCGACGATGTTGCCCGCGTCGACCTCGAGGTGTGATCCGAGCAGACCGTGTCCGTACTGGACGATGTGGGCGGGCTCGGTGCCGGCGAGCGTGGTGGCCGAGATGCCGCAGGCGAACGGTGCCTGGAGGGTCGGGTTCTCCTCGTTGATCGTCGGGAGTCCGTCCGGTCCGAGATTGAGGGAACTGCCGGGCGAGCCGTCGCCGGTCAGGTAATTGGGGACGCTGTAGGTGCCTTCGACGAACCGGGCCAGCCCGGCGTCTTCGGGTGCCTCGTTGACCGAGGTGATCTGGAACTCCGGCGTCGAGTCGCCGAGCGCCACCGTCGTCTCGTCGCGCATCTCGAGGATGCCGCTCGTCGCGTTCTCGGTGCTGGCGGTCGTGAACGTCCACGCCAGTTGCAGGTTCTCGCGATCGATGCCGCCGATGGTCAAGGCCTCGAATGCCGACTCGAAGTCGTCGCATCGCGATTCGATCGCATCGATCTCGGTGGTGAGTCGATCGCGATAGGCGACGAAGACGGGCGATTCCGCGATTGGCTCGCCGGACTCGGTCGCGAGCCCTTGGAGGCCGACGGCATAAGTGGTCGCCGGCGCAAGGCTGATCGCAGGGTGGATCACGAGCAGCCGCTCGTCCGGGTTCTCCGCTCCCACGTCGGGTTCGGCCCAGAGCGGGATCCGCTCGCCGGTCGCGACGTCGACGAGGACCACCGTCGCGTCGTCGTCGAGGGACGCGCCGAGGTCGGTCCAGGCGGGAAGGTTCGCCGGGTCGAGGTCGGCGACGTACGTGAGCAGGGAGGCGTTCGCGCTGAAGCCGTCGTGCAGGTTCCACACGCCCGGCTCGACCGCGACCCCGCTCGCGTTGGTCGGGAGCCCGCCCGTCGGGATCTCGACGCGGTTGCCCGTCGGCGTGGCAGGGTCGTCGACGAGATAGGCATCGCTCGGGAACGGGAGGATGCACTGGCGGGTGTCGAGTGGGTCGCAACCCGCCGGGCCCTCAGCGATCGCTGCCTCGATCGCGGCGACGGTCTCCGCATCGGCAGGAGAGGCCTCGATCTCTGGGACCGTGGTGTCGGGTGCCTCGGTGTCCACGGGCTCCGTGGTCGGTGGCGGGTCAGTCTCCACGGTCGTCACGACCGGCGCCGTGTCGGCCGCGCCATCGGTCGTCGTGGCGTCGTCGTCGCTCCCGCTGCAAGCAGCAACCGTCAATGCGGCCCCGACCACGATGCAGCCCACCATTCGTCGTCGACGACCCCCGCCCTGCTCTCGCCCGCGGCGATCTGACTCGGTTCCCCCTCGATTCCCCATCCCCCGAAGGTAGCGCCCCGAACCACTCTCCCTCGACGTCCAAAACCCCCGTTTGCGGCGAGAAATCGGAGACCCGGTTCGCAACTTTCTTGTCGCAAACGTGGATTGTGGCCCGTGTGGGTGTGTGGGGTGTGTGGGGTGTGTGGCGATTCGCGGTCGAAGTTACCGGCGGGTAGACATTGTCGTTACCGATCGGTAACTTAGATGCTCATGACGGACTTCTCGCTCAATCTCAACGAAGACCAGCTGCAGATCCAGAAGTGGACCCACGACTTCGCCGAGAACGTGATCCGTCCAGCGGCCCACGAGTGGGACGAGCGCGAGGAGTTCCCATGGCCGGTCGTGCAGGAGGCTGCGCAGATCGGGTTGTACGGCGTCGACTTCCTGCTGAACGCCATGGGCGACCCGACCGGCCTCACCCTGCCCGTCGCCATCGAGGAGATCTTCTGGGGCGACGCCGGCATCGGCATGGCCATCATGGGTTCTGCGCTCGCCGCTGCTGGCATCGCTGGCAACGGCACCCCGGAGCAGGTCATGGAGTGGGTCCCGCAGTGCTACGGCACGGCCGACGACGTGAAGCTCGGTGCGTTCTGTGTGAGCGAACCCGATGCCGGTTCCGATGTGTCGAGTCTGCGCACCAAGGCCGTGTACGACGAGGCCAAGGACGAATGGACCATCAACGGCACGAAGGCCTGGATCACCAACGGTGGCATCGCCGACATCCACGTCGTCGTGGCGAGCGTCGACCCGGAACTCAAGGGGAAGGGTCAGGCGAGCTTCATCGTCCCGCCGAACACGCCCGGGCTGTCGATGGGTCAGAAGTACAAGAAGCACGGCATCCGTGCGAGCCACACGTCCGAGGTCGTGCTCGACGACGTGAAGGTGCCGGGTTCGTGCCTGCTCGGAGGCAAGGACAAGCTCGACGAGAAGCTGGCCCGCGCCCGCGACAACGTGTCGAGCGGCAAGCAGCCGGCGATGGCGACGTTCGAGGCGACCCGCCCCGCCGTGGGCGCCCAGGCGCTCGGCGTCGCTCGCGCCGCCTACGAGTACGCGCTCGACTACGCCAAGGAACGCCATGCGTTCGGCCGTCCGATCATCATGAACCAGTCGATCGCGTTCAAGCTCGCGAACATGGCGACCGAGATCGACGCCAGCCGCCTGCTGATCTGGCGCGCCGCGTGGCTCGCCAAGAACGGCACGTTCAAGAACGGTGAGGGCTCGATGTCGAAGTGGAAGGCGTCGGAGACCGCCGTGCGCGTCACCGAGGACGCCATCCAGATCCTCGGCGGCTACGGCTACACCCGCGAGTACCCCGTCGAGCGTTGGCATCGCGACGCCAAGATCCACACAATTTTCGAGGGTACGTCTGAGATCCAACAGCTGGTCATCAGTCGGGCTATCTCGGGCCTGCGTATCGAGTGATTCCGTCACTCGGCGCTCGACCGCCGAGTTGACGAACCCAGTCATCCGTTCGATCGACACGGCCCGTTTCGTGACCGTGGGGGTCGGCCGCGACCTGGGTTGCCGGGTCAGGTGCGTGCCGTTTGGGCAGAGCCGTCGACGGGTACATGCTCGGGACGGCGATGAAAGGTGGCGCGGGATGTTGATCTTCGGCTGGAAGGTTCGGTTCAAGACGAAGAGCGAGGGGGAGTTCTTCTCGCCGGCGGGGGGTCGCGACGCTCCGTATCGATTGGTCGAGGCGCGCCGATGGTTCTCGCTCTTCTTCATTCCGTTGATCCCGTTGTCGGTCGTCGGTACCTACGTCGAGTGTCAGCTCACCAAGGCGACGTACGACCCGTCGATCCTCGCCAACCCGACGACGGCCGACTTCCGTGTCCAGCTGGCGGCAGCCGTTCGAGAGGTCGTGTCTGCGGTCGCCGTCGCGGACGGCAACGTCACCGACCGCGAACGGCAGCTGGCCGTCGAGGTCGTTCGCACGTACGTCCCGGACTATGACGGTGCTGCGCTCGCCGGAGACCTGGCGCGAGCCGCCGATTCCCCTCTGGACGCACGTCTCGGCTACCTCGCCACCTCGCTGAGCGAACACGGCAAGGAGCAGGTGCTCACGGCAGCGTCGACGATCATGACCGCCGACGGCGTCATCGACGATCGGGATCGCCAGGTCGTGGAGTGGATCGGCGAGAAGCTCACCATGTCGCGAGCGCACGTGCGCGGCGTCATCGAGACGGTGGCCGCGATCAACGAGAGCCGCGCCGTCGACTGATCGCCGGCAAGAACCCGCGCATCACGTGCACCGATCACGTCAGAACAGTGAGGTCTGGTCGGTGCCACTCGACGTGTCGATCGTGGTCGGTTCGGGCAGGGGCGCCAGCCCGGGGACCCGTTCGGCGATCGCGGCATGGAAGCGGCGGGCGAGCAGGGGGGACTCACCGTTGTCCGGTTGATGCGCGAACACGTACGGGCGTCGACCCGCCTGCAACAACTCGATCACCTGGTCCGTCCACGCCACCAGGCCGGCGGCCGCGAGCCCGACGTCGTTGCCGGCGATCACGCGCACGATGGGTTCCTCGCCCATCACGTCGGTCACGATCGGAACCCGTGGCTTGGTCCGTCGCTCCTCGACCGCGGCCTCGGTGTCGGCTGCCGAGGCGTACAGCGGTCTCGTATCGAGGACCACTCGCCCGACGCCCGCCTTCCGAAGTATCTCGTCGATGGCCCGGTGGGCCGCTCCATCGTCGAAGAACGCCGGGTGCCGCAGCTCGATGACCCAGCGATACGACGTCGGCAGGCCAGTCACGAACGTTCCGACCTGGCCGAGCGACTCTGGTCCGAATGAGGGCGGCAACTGGAGCTGGACGGGCCCGACGCGTTCGCCGAGTGGTTCGACGGCGCGCAGGAACTCGGCAACGTCGCGATGCGCGCTGGAACGCAGTCGCTGATCGTGGGTGACGGTACGCGGCACCTTGAACGCAAACCGAAAGTCGGCCGGTGCCTGTTCGGCCCACCGACGAACCGTGGCCGCCGAGGGTGTTGCGTAGAACGTGGTGTTGCCCTCCACGGCGTTGCACCACGTCGCATAGTCGGCGAGCTCGGTTCCCTTGCCGATGAATCGTCCGACCCACGGCTTGTGCGCCCACATCGCGCAGCCGACACGCAACTCGGCGCCGGCGCTCGGACTGTCCACCCCTGTTGTCTACAGGCGGCGTTCGCTTCGATCCACGGTCACTCGAACGGGTGATTCCTCTGGCATGACGATTGGTTGCGGCGGTGCTGGGTACCGCAGCCTGACCACAACCGAAAGAGAGAATCATGTCGATCGACGAGAAGGTAACCAAGGATCTCATCCAGACGCTCGAGGACGGCACGAACGGTTTCCGGTCAGCTGCCGAGAAGCTGTCCGACAGCGACCGCGCCGACCTCGCCGCCCGCTTCATGGCATTTTCGGCCGAACGCGCGCAGTTCGCCGACGAACTCCGCACGATCGCTGCCACCTACGGCGACCAGATCAAGGAATCCGGATCCGTGACAGCCGCAGCGCATCGTGGCTGGATGGCAGTCAAGGACGCGCTGACGGGCTCGAACCCGAGCGGTGTCCTCGACGTCGCCGAGCAGGGCGAGGACCACGCCGTGTCCGAGTACCGCAAGGCGCTCGACCAGGACATCTCGCCGGAGCTGCGTTCGGTGATCCAGCGCCAGTTCATGTCGGTGCAGTCCACCCACGACGAAGTCAAGTCGCTTCAGCTCCAAGCGTCCTGACGACGGTCGACCGTCGGCACCTCGCCGGCAGCCCGGGTTTCGGCTCGGACTCTGCCGGGAGGTGACCGGGATGGCACGCTGCACCCATGACGACACGATTGAGTGGAACCGGGATCTGGAGTGCAGGGTTGCGGTACGGCGATGCCACCGCCGCTGCGGCTGCGGCCTCCGAGCTGGAAGCGCTGGGCTACTCGGCGCTGTGGATCCCCGACGTGGGCGGCGATGTGTTCGGCCCGCTCGCCAACCTGTTGAGCGTGACGTCGACCGCGACGATCGCGACCGGAATCTTGAACGTCTGGATGCACACTCCGGACGAGACCGCCGCTCAGCACGCGTCGTTGTCGGCCGAGCACGGTGCCCGCTTCCTGTGCGGTATCGGCATCAGCCATCGTCCCTTCATCGACATGGTCAACTCGCCGGGCACGTACAAGAACCCCGTCGAGACCATGGCGGAGTACCTGGACGGGCTCGACGCAGCCGACACCCCCTTGGCCAGGGGTGACCGTGTCCTGGCCGCGCTCGGGCCGAAGATGCTCGAGCTGGCCCGTACTCGCACTGCCGGCACGCACCCGTACCTCGTGACGCCGGAGCTGACGGCCAACGCCCGCGCAGGGATCGGTGACGGGCTCGTGGCCAGCGAGCAGGGCGTGGTGCTCGACACCGACCCCACCAGCGCTCGGGCGACGGCCCGTGCCCACCTCAAGACCTATCTCGGTCTGCCGAACTACTCGAACAACTGGAAGCGGCAGGGCTTCACCGACGACGACATCGCCGACGGCGGCAGCGACCGCCTGGTCGACGCCCTCGTGGTGTGGGGCGACGAGTCGACCATCGCGGCGCGTGTGCAGGAGCATCGCGACGCCGGTGCCGATCACGTGTGCATCCAGGTGCTCACCGACGACCCGGCCGGCTTCCCGCTCGAACAGTGGCGGGCCCTCGCTCCCGCCCTCACCGCCTGACTCGCACTGCCCAACTCGACCTCCCAGAAATTCTGAGCATCCTCCGTCCCACTTTCCGGGACGCAGGGTGCACAGATGCAGTTGTGCCCCGACCCCAGATCGTCGGAACGGTCGGCGGCGTGCCGGGTCGCGGTCAGAACGTGAAGTCGACCCCGCAGATCCGGTGTGTGGTCATTCCCGTCGTCCCCGTCGGGCTCAGCTCGACGGCGACCAACCCGCCGGTCCCTTCCGACCACCGGATCTCGGCGTTGTCGAAGTGCGGTTGGCCGAGGATCGCGCTCCAGTGTGCGGCGGTCATCTCCAGATCGGGCACCGCCAGTTCGACTGCGGTGATTCCGCTGACGACGTCGGTGCGCACCGCCCGCTGCCAGTCGGGGCCGGCCGGCACCCACGGTCCCTGGGGATCGTCGCCGCCGGGTTGGAAGTCGATCTCCAAGAACGATCCGCCCGTGTCGCCGGGATGGAGTTGCCAGATCTTGTAGCCGTGGTCGTCGGCCTCGAAGGCCGTGCGGATGCCGAGTTCGGCGGCTCGTTCGCGGAAGGGGGTCTGGTCGTCGGTGTGGCTGATCACCATGTACCCGCCGTCGCCACCGAGCCGCTGGAGCTGGCGTCCGGCGGCAGTGCCGTCCTGAGTCGGCGACACGACCTCGATGAACTGTGTGCCCACCGGCAACACCGCGTTGCGCAGCCCGAACACGGCGACGGCGGGGTCGTTGAACGCCACCTCGAGACCGAGCCGCCGGTTCAGCTCGACGAGGACCGCGTCGAGGTCGTGCGCGACGAGCGCGACCTGTCGGAGCCGGATCATCGGAACACCGCCATCGCCTTCGGATCGTCGATCTCGACCAGGATGTCGTTCATGTGAGGGCTCCTAGTGTCATGA
>JANNNB010000367.1:0-3950 GCA_031398325.1 Actinomycetes bacterium | reverse complement strand
CATCGAGACCGGGACGTACCGAGGCGACACGCTGGCCATGGCACGCAAGATGGTGCGCCGTTCGTACTCCATCGAGCTCGACGAATCACTGTGCGCCCTGGCGCGGTCTCGGTTCAAACGTAACGCCGATGTGGAGATTCTCTGGGGCGACTCCGCTGTGGTCCTCCCGGAGCTGCTCACCAGGATCCACGAGCCCGCCGTCGTCTGGCTCGATGGGCACTATTCCGGGGGTGTGACCGCTGGCGCGGGCAGCGTCCCGATCTGGAGCGAACTCGAGGCGGCCTTGTCGTCCGATGTCGGGCATCTCGTCCTGATCGACGACGCACGTCTCTTCGACGGTACGGACGGGTATCCCGTGCTGGAAGCGTTGCTGCAAACGGTCGCCACCTATCGGTCGGACGAGGCCGTGAACATCTCCGACGACATCGTGTCGATCCAACCGTGACGGTGCACGGCGAGACGACTCGTTCGACCACTCGAATCGAAGGATCGTCGTTCACCGTCGTGTCGAATGGCTACGGCGAAGGTCCGAGCCAGCCGCTCAGCCGCTATCTCATCGAACACGGTGCTCATCGTGTCGTCTCGGTGGTCCATCCGCTGCTCGCGGGGGAGCCGCCCGAGCATCGCATCGAGACAGTGGTCGACAGTGTCGTCAGCTCGACACGAGTGGTACGGCGTCCGAATCGGCCGCCATGGACGTTCCCGCTGGATCCGGTCACTCCCGCGATGCTCCAGCCGAGCGACGCGGTGTTCGGATTCAACTGTGTCGCGTCAGCTCACGGACTGGTGCATCGTCGGCTGGGCAGGGTTCGTCGTGTGGTGCACTGGAACGTCGACTTCGTACCGGAACGGTTCGGATCGAGCCCGCTCACCCGGCTGTACGACCGCCTCGACGCATATTGCTGTCGGCATGCGGACGCGAGGGTGGAGCTGTCGGAAGCGGCGCGCGACGGCCGCGCCGAACGGTACGGCCTCGGCGCGGAGGTGCCGGTGGGGGTGATCCCGATGGGTGCCTGGATCGACGACGCGCCGAAGGCTGGTGCGTCCAACCTGAATGCGCCGCGGGTGGTCTTCCTCGGCCACCTCGTCGAGCGGATGGGCGTCGAGTTGCTGGTCGACGCCATGGCGTTGCTCAAGGACTGCGGTCCGGCGATCGCGGCCGACATCATCGGCGGCGGAGAACTCCTCGACGAGGTCAGGCGCCGCGTCGCGGTCGAACAGCTCGACGACGTCATCACGGTTCACGGCTTCGTCGACGACTTCTCCGACATCCGTCGCATCTTGAGCGAGGCGGCCGTTGCCGTCGCCCCGTATCGGCCCGACCCGACGTCGTTCACGAGGTTCGCCGACCCCGGCAAGCTCAAGGCGTACCTCGGTGCGGGGTTGCCGATCCTGTTGACGGACGTCCCACCCAACGCCGCTGAACTCGTTGCGGTGGGTGGCGCCGAGATCGTGGAGTTCGATGCGCCTCAGCTCGCAGATCGGATCCGATCGCTGCTGAACCAGCCGGCCGAGTGGTCCGACCGTCACCGAGCGGCGACGGAGCATGCGAAGTCCTACGACTGGAATCGTCTGTTCGACGAACGATTGCTGCCGCTCGGATTCTCGTGACACCTCACGGTGGGCGAACGAACGCCTCGCAGAACGGCTCTCCGAAGTAGTAGCGGTACATGACGTCGAGGCCGTCGATCATTCCCACCTCGTAGTAGTCAGGCCAACCACCGACGGACCAGTTGAGAAGGGCTTGGCAGCGCTCGGGCGGCGTTGCACTGTCGTCGAACGCATCGAGGAGCTGGCGGCTCGGCGTCACGGCCGAGTTCAGCTGTTCTGCAAGTCGCCAGTTGATCGTCTGCTGCACCAGGACGAACGCGACTGCGCACGCGGCGAGCACCGGAAGAGCGGTGCGCAAGCGACGGTCGTGCATCGTGGCTCGCGCCGCGATGGCGAGAAGCAACGCGATGATCGCCGCACCGAACGAGTACGAGGAGTACACGTAGCCGAGTTCGAGCGTTTCGTCCTGGACCTTCACCGTGATCGCCTGCAACAGGATTGCAACCAACCAATAGATCCCCAACCCGCACGCCGCTGCCGTCGCGAGCGCTCGGTCCGAAACACTCGGAATCGAGGCGTTCGCGCTGAGTGCGGCTTGTCGATGGATCGCGGCGATCCAGGTCAGCAGGACGGCCACGCCGATGGCGAAGGGCACCATGTCGAGCACGCCGCCGAGCGAGTCGACCGAGAGTCGCCACGCGGCGCCGGGAATCGTGCCTGCGCCACCGAGCCCGAAGGCGCGCAACGCGCTGCCACCGATCCGGATCGTCGTCCCCCCGTACGTCGCGGCCTGATCGCCGGTCACCTGCCGGCCGGCCAGGAGGAACAGCGCCGGTGTGAAGAGGATTGCCGCCGACCCGAGCACGGCGGTCCGCGCGTGGTCGGACCGCTTCAACGAGCGAACGACAGCCAGTGCCAGTATGGCCGATGCGCCCATCACGGCGCCGACGTTGATCTCGTAGTAGCTGACCGACACCAGTGCCGCCAGCGTCGCCACGGCTGCGGCGGCAGCAGTGTTCAGGCGGACGAAGCGAATGGTGAAGCCGAGGAACACGAACCCCAGCCCGGTGCCGCCGAATCCGACGAGCGGATAGTTCCCGACCGGATCGTTCGACCAAGCCGCGTGTATCTGCAACGTGGTGAACATGGTCACCGAGACGTACACGAGGGCCCCGAACCATTCGATTCGTCGGCCGACCAGCCGCGACAATTCACTCCAGAACCAGGCGATGCTCGACGCGCAAGCGATGATCAGCGCGAACTTGAGGCCGGAGTAAAGGGTCGAGATCCCGATGTCGAAGGTCGCGCTCAGCCAGAGCAGGAGCCAGTTGACGAAGCTTCCGAACATGGCACCGAGCACCCGAAAGCTGGCTCCCTCGGTGACGCCGGTCCATGCGAAGCTCACCCCGTCAACGACCGTCGGTCCGCCATCGGCAGCCTGAGCGAACGGATTCACGAAGTCGTCCGCATACATGGGCGTCGAGAGGATCGGATAGAGCACGACGTACGACACGACGAGATAGCCGAGGCCGAGGCCGGCGGAGCGACGCAGACTGCGAGTTCGCCAACCGGTCGCAGTTTGTGTTTGATCGTGCCCGGCATCGAATTCGACGACGTCGTCCTGATCCGACGTGTCGTCGACGACGTGCCGTCCGTATGCATCAGAGGTCATCGGTCGACCTCGCGCAGTTCGAGTTCCGACAGCGCGACGAGAAGCTCTCTCGGCTCGCTGTCGGTCGCCGGGCAGGGATCGCCGTCGAGTTCGAGTGGGAGGGACAGCCGCTCGTACCCGTTGAGTTCGATCGCGTCGGTCGACACGAGGATCGCCTCGCCCGCGTCGAGCCTGAAATCCTCGCCGCCGAACTCACCCGTTCGCCCCACGGGGCATGGGCCGTTCGTGACGAGCATCGACACATCGACTCCTATGGTGTCCGCGGTGTTGTTCGCCACGCCGATCAGGACCGGTGCGGACGTCAACCACCAGAGCGGCCCGGACTCGCCGGCCTCTGCACCAGCGGATCCGGATTGCACGGAGATCGACAGTCGATCCGCAACCGTCGTCCGGGACAGCGGGAACGGCGGCCGCACGATCAACCAGGCGAACATGACGGCGGTGAGCGTCACCGTGGCAGCGACGAGAAGTCGACCCGGTCGGGTCGACGACCCAACGTCCGAGTCGCGATCCGTCGTGGATTTCGTCGGCTTCCGATCGACGTCGACGATCGGTTCATCTCTGTGCTGCATGCCTCATCTGCATTCGATCGTAGAGGCGGGCAGGATAGCGATCGCTCGTCCATATCGCGGAGGACCGCCGACGCTCGATCGATCCACGCCGACTGCCAGACCCGCCCACAGTGCTCACGGGTTCGGGTGACCGCACGGATACCCTTGATGAGTCC
>JANNNB010000280.1:0-3445 GCA_031398325.1 Actinomycetes bacterium | reverse complement strand
TCGCGCCCAGGCCGCTGGCCGGCTGTCCGGTGACTCGGGGGCCGCGACGTCGTTGTCGATCGCACTGCTCACTCCGTTGTTCGTCGTCCTCGCGTTCGCCGCCGTGCAAGCCGCGATGTGGAGCCATGCGAAGACCGAGGCTCGCGTGGTCGCTCGAGACACGGCCGCGCTGGTGGCCCGCTCAGGCGTCGCAGCGTCCGATGCCCAGTCCTCGGCGACCGAGATACTCGTCGCCGACACCTCGTTGAGCGACGTCGTCGTCGATGTGGCTCGGACAGGTGGAGTGGTCGTCGTGTCGGTCAGCGCGACGGCACCCGGAATCATCATCGGAACCGGCTCCGATTTCGAGGTCACCGCCGCGATCCCGTTCGAGGAGATCACCGCGCCATGACGTCGCCGGATCGAGCGTGGCGCGATCGCGGGTCGGCCGACGCCCTCGGCGCAGCGCTGCTGGCACCCGCGGCGATTGGGCTGGCACTCGTGATCCTCTTCCTCGGCCGGAGCGTCGACGGGCGCGCGACCGTGCAGAGCGCAGCCGAATCGGCAGCACAGGCAGCGGCACAGGAGCGCACACCGTCGGAAGCGGTTGCCGCTGCGGTGGAGGTGGGCGAGGCGATGCTCGTCGACACCACGTCATGTTCCGATCCAGCCGTCAGCGTCGACACCAGTGCCTTCGGCCCGGGCGGCCAGGTCGCCGTGACCGTGTCGTGCTCCGTCTCGTCGGCGGGCCTCGAGTTGATCGACCCGCCGTCGTCGACCTCCACGGCCACCGCGTTCGCAACGATCGACCCGTACCGAGCGACCGGGGAGTCGACGTGACGGACGCAGAGCGATTCCGCGGCGATCGTGGGTCCGGCTTCGTCGCAGGGATCGCGTTGATCTTCGCATTCACGTTCCTCGGCTTGGTGTGGTTGGCGCGTGACGTCGACCGCAGCGTGTCCAACCGCTCGACAGCGCAGTCGATCGCGTTCCAAGCGGCGAGATCCGGCGCGCAAGCTGCGCTGGTTCCGGGCCTGCGTACCGGCGAGGGCGTGACGATCGACGAGGTCGAGGCACGGTCGGCAGCCGCCTCGACTGCCAACGCGCTGTTCGCGAGCTACGACGTATCGGGATCGATCACGTCGATCACACTCGAGGGTGATGCGGTCACGGTGTCGCTGACGATCAGCGATGCGGGCACGACGGTGACCGGCCTCGGCACCGTTCGTTCGGAACGAGCGCCATGATCATCGCCCGATCGGCTTCCCCTTTCCGCGCGTGGTCGCCCACGATCCGTGTGGAAAGGAGCACCAGATGACGAGTCGACCGCGAATCGAGATCGGGCGGTTCATCGCTTCGTTCGTCGCGCTCGTCGCGCTCGTCATCATCGTCCCGTTGATCCTGGTGAGGATCACCTCCGCCCGATTCGGCTCCCCGAACCCGCTCGCTGATGTCCGTGCGCCGTGGCGCTGGAGCGGTTCGGAGATCGGCAATGCCCTCAGCAACCCGTTGGGCGACGATGCCGTGATCGATGTGCTGATTCGCGCCAGCCTCTGTGTCGTCTGGCTCGCGGTCGCGATCATCGCGGTCACCACGGCTGTGGAGATCGTCCACATGGTTCGCCATCGCGGTTTGGCGATGCCGCACGTGCGCGGCGTCGGATGGGCACAAGGGATCGCCCGCTACATCGCCGTCGGCCTGCTCGTCGTGATGCCGCTCGTCTCGGCCAAGCCGTCGCTCGCTTCGGCACGTTCACCGATCGTCTCGATCCCCCAGGCAGTTGCCACACAGGTCGGCGCACCGAGCACCACCGAACCGCCGGCCGCCGTCCGGCAACACTCTGAAGCCGGAGCGACGTCGTACACGGTCCAGCGGGGTGACTCCGTGTTCTCCATCGCGGCAGGCCTGGCAGGCCATGACGAGCACCAGACGATGATCGTGGCGAACGGAATCCTCGATGCGAACCTCGGCACGGTCATGTCGGACGGCCAACGATTCACCAGTCCCGCCTACATCGAGCCGGGCTGGGTGTTGACGATCCCCAGCACCGTTCCGACCATCGGCGTACGGACCGGGCCGACCGACGCACCGTCGCAAGCGCCTGATGTGTTCGACGATGTGGTGTACGTCGTCGAGCCGGGAGACACCTTGTGGGACATCGCCGCCGAGGAACTCGGTTCCGGAACGGAGTGGGCCGAGATCTGGGAGGAGAATGCCGGCGAGGAGATGGGCGGCAACCGCACCTTCGACGACCCGAACCTGATCCTTCCCGGATGGGAACTCGATCTTCCCACGGACGATGCGACAGGAGTCGGGGCGTCATCGCCGACCGAGGATCCGACCGTCGAGCGCGATGACCAGGGCGCCGAAGCGGTGCCGAGCTCCGCCTCAGCGCCTGCTTCATCGATTGCCGAATTCGACACGGCGTCCCCCGACGCCAGCGCCACGCCATCCGTCGCCACGACGGCGGTCGTGCCGAACCCGACCGTGGCCAGTGCGCCGACTGCGGACGCGACGACAACCACGACGATCCTCGATGGAGCCTCGGGCCAGCAGCCTGCGGATGCTCCGCCCGAGCGCGGCGTCGCTCCCGACGCGCCGTCTCCCGTCCGGTTCGAGCACGCCGCGATGCTGGCGGCAGGGATCTTGGCCATGGTCGGTATCCGTCGCCGGCAGCGCCTGCGCGCCGCACGCCCTCGCAGTCGTGTTCCCGAGCCCCGTCAGAAGGTCGTGGAGACCGAACTGTTGCTACGCCGGATCGACGCCGGCGAGCGGGCCATCCGCATCGACGTTGCCTGCCGAGCCGCTGCGTTCGAGCTGATCGACACCGACGTGCAGATCGTGGTGGTGCAGGTGTCGGCCGAAGGCGACGTCGTGCTCAACCTGTCCGGTACTGCGAGTGCACCCAACCCTTGGGTGTGCACCGGTCCGACATGGGCGCTTCCGGCTGGGATTCCGATCGAGCTGCTGAGCGAGGCGGCGCGACGGGTCGGCATGCCGTGCGTGGCACTCGCTCAGCTCGGCATCGACGACGAGGGCCGGGACGTTCTCGTGGATGTCGAGGCGTGCGGAACACTCGCCGTCGACGCCCACCCGTCGCAGGCCGACGCGGTGGTCCGAGCGTTGGCGGCCGGGCTCTCTACGTCGCCGTATGCCGAGGTCGCCCATCTGATCACGGTGTCAGCAAGCGACGAGGTCCTCCTCGGCCACCGCAACGGACACCAGACCGACTCGATCGACGCCGCGTTCGATCTCGCCGCTGCGCTCGTCGGGTCGACGTCGACCAACGAGCGTTCCTCGTTCGCGTTGCGGTCGCTCCGGACCGGTGGAGAGATGTGGGAGCCGGCCGTCGTGTTGCTGTTCGACGCCGACCGTGCCGGCGGCGAGGACGCCAGTCCCGGGCAACCCCGCCCCGGTCACGGGATCGGGCTCGTTGCCGCAGTCGGGCCGAACGAACTCCCCGACG
>JANNNB010000210.1:0-1864 GCA_031398325.1 Actinomycetes bacterium | reverse complement strand
GGTGCGTGGCGGCAGCCATGGCCGGCGGCCATCTGATCGAGATCACGCAACGAGGCGAGGTCGTCGCGGGACGAGACTGGCGCGGCCCGGTCCGCATCCGCAGCTGCGAGCCGACCGACGATCCTCGGTGACATCGGACGCGCGGAGGTTTCGTCGCCATTCCATCGGGTAGGAGGCCAACATGACCACGCTCATCGACTACGCGCGAACGCACTTCCCGAACCACGCCACCGACTCGTCGGCAGGTGATCTGACCTTGACGGCACATACCGCCGTGGCTCATGTCGTCGGCTCGGCGAACAGCAACGAGCTCATCGAACGAACCCGACGCGCGTTTCCCGAGATCGAGGTCGGTGCGGTGCTGCTGCGACCGACCGAGCCGACGGTGAGTCCCGACGGCGGCGAAGACCCGCAGGGCGTCATCGACCTGCCGCATCGGCGTGTGGCAACCGCAGGAGCCGTCGGTGCGGTGGCTGCCGGAGGTGCCGTCGGTGTCATCGTCGGCCTCGTCACCGCTTCGGTGGTCATCGGTCTCATCGCCGGAGTGTTCGCAGCCATCCTGGGCGGCACCGTCGCAGCGATCGCCGGTGGAGGCGCCCGTTACGCAGGCGAGCGCGCATGGGAACAGCCGCATGCCCCGGACCGCACCGTCGCAGTGGTTGCAGCATTCACCACGAGGGAACAGCAGGCGATCGAGGTGGCGCGTGTGATGGAAGCCCAGGATCCGTACGAGGTTCGCATCGTCGCAGAAGACGGAGCGTGGCACAGCCCGAACACCTGACGCGTTCTGGCGATCGCCGCCGAACACCACGACCGAACCTCGCTGTGGGCACCCGCGCTCCAGACGAATGGTCCAGACGCACATGTCCCCGGCAACCCGATCGAAACGGGCTGCCGGGGACATCTGGTCATGCGGACACGACTGGAACAGACACGTCAGGCTTCGTCGCCTGTGTCCTTCGCACCTTCGCCGCCGGCATCACGGTCGTCGTCGGCTTCGGTGGGCTCGTCGCCTGTGTCCTTGCTGCCCTCTCCGCCGGTGTCACGGTCGTCACCGGCCTCGGTGGGGCCACTGCTCTGGATGTCGTCATCGCTGATGTTTGGTTGGTCAGTCATAGCGGAACGCTGCCCACCTGTGACCCTGCACAAACATGACATCCACGAATTCCACCGAGCTCCTGTGCACCGTTTCGATCTCGCATGGATCGTGGGCGACATCGACGAGTTCGCCTCGTCGATCTGGGGCCGTCGACCGATGCACCGGTCGGGCGTCGGGGGATTCGAACGCGTGCTCGACATGGCCACCATCGAGCACTGGTTGGCGAATGGTGCGCGTCGCCCGAACTTCAGGCTGGTGAAGGTCGGCTCGACGTTCGACGAACGCGACTACACGCGCTCAGTACGAATGGGGGGCATCGATGTGCCCGGCGTGGCGGATCCTGCGGCGATCGCACGACGGATGGCCGACGGGGCCACGCTGGTTCTGCAGAACCTCGAACTCGTCTTCGTACAGGTGGGCGAATTGGTCGCTCGTCTGACCGAGGCGATGTCGCACCCCGTGCAGGCCAATGCGTATTTGACCCCCGCCAGTGCTGCAGGGCTCGCGCGCCACTCGGACGCGCACGACGTGCTGGTCCTGCAGCTCCACGGCTCGAAGTCCTGGGACGTCGACGGCCTGGATCACTTGGAACTCGTGCCCGGGGACGTGCTGTACATCCCCAGGGGTACGCCCCACGTCGCCAACACGTCGAATGCCCCCAGCCTTCATCTCACCCTCGGATTGATGCGCATCTCGCTACGCAGCGTGCTGCGCAGGATGCTGGACCGGTTGGATCCGTCCTTCGATGACCCATTGCCGGTGGCG
>JANNNB010000206.1:0-1608 GCA_031398325.1 Actinomycetes bacterium | reverse complement strand
CGAACAACGCGGTGATCGACTTCGGCGACAACAAGACACCCCAGCCCTACGACGACTTCCTGCAGGCCTCGATCGCCGACATCCAGGACTACTGGCGCGAAACCTACCCCGCTGTCTACGGTGCCGAGTTCCCCGAGCTGTCCGGCGGCGTGTGGGCCAGCTATCCGGGCCGCACCGACCTGCCCACCGGTTGCCGCGGCGACCCAGAGGCCCCCTACATCGCCGCGGGCAATGCGTTCTACTGTGCGAACGGCGACTACGTCGCCTACGACGACGCGTTCCTCATCCCCGAGATCACCGAGATGCTCGGCAGCCAGAGCGCCGTCGGCGTGGTGTTCGCACACGAGTTCGGCCATGCCATCCAGTGGCGCGTCGGCGCGATCCTGCCGCCGGACACGCCGGTCGTGTACCGCGAACAGCAGGCCGACTGCTTCGCCGGAGCCTGGACCGCACGCATCGCGCGCGGTGAGTCGCCGATCCTGTCCTTCGACGACAGCGACGTGAAAGCCGGCCTGCTGGCGATGGTGTTCATCAAGGACGGCGAGCTTGGCGTCAACGTGTTCGAGGGCAATGCCCATGGCACGGCGTTCGATCGTGTCGGCGCGTTCCAGCACGGCTTCATCGGTGGAGCTGTGGACTGCATGGCGTTGGAGACGAACCCGCTGCCGCTGCTCAACCTGATGTTCAGCGACCAGGCCGAAGCTGAGTCGGGCGGCAACTTGCCCTACAACGAGATCGGTGATGCCGTCATCACCGACCTGGCCCGCTACTGGACGGCGACGCTCGGTACCGACTCGTTCTCGGTACCGACGGTGGTTGCCTACGGCCACGACGGGCCGTTCCCGACCTGCGACACGATCACCGAGGACCAATACCCGTTCGGTGGCCTCTACTGCCCGTCGACGAATGAGATCGTGTATGACGAGGACTTCGCCCGCACGCTCTACAACCAGTTCGGCGACTTCTCCGTCGGTTATGTGATCGGCAATGCCTGGAGTGATGCGGTCCAGAGCCAGATCGGCAGCACGCTGACGGGCGAGCAGCGGATCCTGATCAACGACTGCCTCACCGGTGCGTGGACCAACGATCTCATCCCGCCGCCCGATGGTGTGCTCGGCGAGCAGCTCTACATCTCGCCCGGTGACCTCGACGAGGCAGTGTCGACCGCGCTCACCGTCGGCGATGCCCAGTTCGACAGCAACATGATGGGCAGCGCGTTCGAGAAGATCGACAACTTCCGGGCCGGGGTGCTCGGTGGCGTCGCCGAGTGCAACGCCCGGATCACCGGCGGATGATGTCGCGCAGCAGCTCGGCCAGCTCGCGAGGGCGATCGCCCTGGATGCTGTGCCCGGCACCGTCGACGACCTCGACTCGCGCATCGGGCTGACGGCGCAGCACCTCGGCGATGTCGTCGTCGTCGACCACCGGCGACACCGAGCCGCGCAGCACCGTCAGCGGGCAGCGCAACGCACCCAGGTGGTCCCACAGTGGTGAGTAGCCCAACGGCGTGGCCTCGCCGGCCTCGGCGAGTTCGTCGCGCGATCGAGCGTGGTTGCGGCGGTCGTAGTTCCACTCCCACTCGCCGTCAGCGCGCTGGTGGGCGTTGTG
>JANNNB010000191.1:0-11837 GCA_031398325.1 Actinomycetes bacterium | reverse complement strand
TCGTGTCGGTCGTTGTGAACGTGGTCATTCGGATGCGTGGTCCTTGTGTGTCGATGACGAGGGGAGTTCGGACGGATCGGGCGCCGCGTGGGTCGTGGCGGTGGTGTGGAGCGGCCGGCAGAAGGCCTTGGTCGAGGAATGGATGTGGAAGCCGAGGCGCTCGTACATGGCGACCGCCGACACGTTGTCGGCGTCGACGTAGAGCATCGCGGTCGTGATGTCGGCGGCAGAGAGGTACTCGAGACCGGCGAGGGTCAGCTGCTTGCCGAGTCCGCGACCGGTGAAATCCGGGTCGACGGCGATCACGTAGATCTCGCCCAGCTGCTCATCGGGCGTATCGGCCGGGTGGGCCTTGGTCCAGCAGAAGCCGGCCAGCCGGCCGTCGAGCTCGTGGAGTCGAAAGCCGTCCGGATCGAACCATGGTTCCTGCTCGCGAGCCGAGACCATCTCGGCGGTCCAGCCACTCTGTTCGTGGTGCGCGGCGAACGCCCGGTTGTTGACCGTGAGAAACGACGCTTCGTCGCGTCCTGGCACGAACGACCGGGTCGCGATCGTGACGGGCTGGCCGGTGGGCAACCGTCGACGCATCTGCAGCAGCTCACGATCGAGGGTGAAGCCGAGTTCGGCTTCGAGTTCACCGGTCGCGGCCCCGTCTCGCCACCACGTGACGCGGCTCGTCGCGCCGGTAGCGCCGGGGGAGGCGTCGAGGGTGTTGCGCACCAGCTCGGCGAGCACGGCATCGGGCAGGGGCGGCTCGGCGGGGGACACCACGTCGAGCGTCCAACCGCCGCTCGACGGCGACAGTTGACCGAAGGCGATCACCTCGCCGCCGAGATTCACGGGGACGACCGCCACACACCCGTCCGGTTGCGAACCCGCATGTCGCAGCGCAAGCCGGCTCTGATCGGACAACGCCGGACGGCCGGTCGCCGCCTCGACCGAGGCCACGAGGGACAACAGCTGTTCCACGACTGCGTCACCGAGATGCACCTCGGGTGCCAGTACCTCCACGCGAACGAGGGTAGCGGGGCCCCTCGCGGGCGCTGGCGCATCATTGCCTCTGCGAAGTGCGGGTGTATAGTCGAATCACCAACCAGGTTCCCGCCACCTGGTTTGCTGCGACGGCTGGGATCCGCCTCCCGGCCTCGCCTGAGCGACGGCCCCTCCCACCAGGGGCCGTCGCCGCTTTTTCCCCTTGAGCGGGTGAATCGCGCTCCGATTTTCACCCTATTGGGCGATGCGTGCCGCCCGGATCAGGCCCCGCTCGGCGTTGCGGAGCTGCCGTTCCGCCTCGTGGATCGCCGTGACGAGGTCGTCGCGGGTCGTTCCGACGAACGGCTGCGCGAGGTCGGCGACCCGGACCCGATACTGGCCGATGCTGTCGGCGATGATCGCCAACTGCGCAGCCGCCGACTGGATCGACGAATCGGACGGCGACGATTGCGATGATGACGCTGCTGGATTCCCCACCCCGGCACCATACCGATCAACCTCCGTCATGATCCGCCGGCCCATCGGGGCGAATCCAGCGGGCTGTCGGGGCGGTCGCTGGTTAGCATCTGCCCAGGTGATCAGCGTTCGCGACGACCTTCGAGTGCTCGAGGGGTACCACTCTGCGCAGGTCGACGTGCGTATCCGACTCAACACGAACGAGTCCCCCGAGCCGCCGCCGGCCGCGTTCCGAGACGCGTTCGCCGCCGAGCTGTCACGGGTCGATTGGCATCGGTATCCCGACCGTTCCGCGCTCGAACTCCGCACGGCGATCGCCGACTTCCACGAGGTGACACCCGAGCAGGTGTTCGCTGCCAACGGGTCGAACGAAGTGCTCCAGACGGTGCTGCTCGCGTACGCAGGCCCGGGTCGCACCGTGGCGACGTTCGAGCCGACGTACCAGATGCACGCCCAGATCGCCCGGGTCACGGGGGCGACGGTGGTCGAGGGGCGCCGTGCCGCTGATTTCACCCTCGATCCGGCCGAGGTCGATCGCGTCATCACCGAGCACGAGCCCGATGTCGTGTTCCTGACCTCCCCGAACAACCCGACCGGATTGGTCGAACCGGCCGAGCGGGTACAGCAGCTGTTGGACCGCAGTTCCGGGTTGGTCGTCGTCGACGAGGCCTACGCCCAGTTCTCCGACTGGACGGCACTCGATCTGGTGTCGGAGAACGTGCCGCTGGTCGTCACGCGCACGTTCTCGAAGACGTGGTCGATGGCGGGTGCCCGCCTCGGGTATCTCATCGGGCCGACCTGGCTGGTCGCCGAACTCGAAAAGGTCGTGCTGCCGTACCACCTCGACACGGTCAAGCAGATCGCCGGGCGGCTCGCGCTGCGCTTCGTCGACGACATGGACGAGCGGGTGCGCCACACGGTGATCGAGCGGGAAGCGGTGAGCTCGGGACTCGCCGATCTCGGTTTCGAGGTGTTCCCGAGCGGTGCGAACTTCGTGCTGTTCCGCAGCGACGTCCTGCCGGGCAGAGACGTCTGGCAGCGGCTCGTCGATCATGACGTGCTCGTCCGGGACTGTTCGAGTTGGCCCCATCTGGAGAACTGTCTGCGGGTCACGATCGGCACACCCGAGGAGAACAGGGCGTTCCTCGCTGCGCTGGCGGACATCACGCGCACAGCCACCGCCGGAACCGAACTCGCCGAAATGGAGACTGCGTGAGCCGCACCGCTGAACGTCATCGTTCGACCAAGGAGACGACGATCGACGTGACGATCGATCTCGACGGGAGCGGTCGGACCGAGATCTCGACCGGCATCCCGTTCTACGACCACATGCTCGACCAGCTGGGACGTCATGGTGGCTTCGATCTGACCGTGCACGCCGTTGGCGATCTGCACATCGACACGCACCACACCGTCGAAGATGTCGCGATTGCCGTCGGCGAAGCCTTCGCAGAGGCCCTCGGCGACAAGGCCGGCGTCCGTCGATTCGCGAGCGGGCGGTATCCGCTCGACGAGGCGCTCGTCGATGTGGCGCTCGATCTGTCGGGCCGCCCGTTCGTGGAGTGGCACGTGCCGATGCCGGAGAGTCTGCCCCTCGGAGCTCCGGCCTTCGATCCCCAACTGGCCGAACACGCGGTGTCGTCGTTCGCCACTTCTGCAGGCATCACGTTGCACGTCGAGCTGGTCCGTGGTCGCAACGTGCACCACATCATCGAGGCAACGTTCAAGGGCCTCGCCCGCTCGCTGCGCGATGCGGTGCGCATCGACGATCCGGGCGGCGTGCCGTCGACCAAGGGTGTGTTGTGAGCGCGTGTTGTGAGGACGTGCTGTGAGGGTGGGCTGTGAGGACGGGCTGTGAGGGCGGGCTGTGAGTGATGCGCGGCCGCTGATCGCCGTCCTCGACTACGGGATCGGCAACCTCCACTCGGCGCAGAAGGCGCTCGAGCGCGGTGGGGCTGATGCCCGTCTGACCGCGGACGAGGGCTTGATTCGCGACGCAGCAGGCGTGGTGTTGCCGGGTGTGGGTGCCTTCGGGGCGTGCATGGATTCACTGCGTGCGGCGGAACTGGAAGGCCCCGCGCACGACGCGGTGGCGTCAGGACGACCATTCCTCGGCATCTGCGTCGGGATGCAGATGCTGTTCACCAAGTCCGAGGAGGACGACCGCGCGGCCGGCCTCGACGTCATTCCGGGGACCGTTCGGTGGATTCCTGCCGGCCCCAAGATTCCGCAGATGCAGTGGAACCGACTCGTGTACCGACGTGACGACCCGATGTTCGCCGGCCTCGGTGACGAGCCGTTCATGTATTTCGTGCACTCGCTCCACGGCGTGCCCGACGACCCCGGCGCCGTCGCTGCGACGGTCGAGTACGGCACGACACTCAACGCTGCGTTCCGGGCCGGCAACGTGTTCGCCGCGCAGTTCCATCCCGAGAAGTCCAGTCGACCCGGTCTGCAGATGCTGTCCAACTTCGTCGACGTCTGTGCGCTCGCAGGTGCCGAACGATGACGATCGATCTGTATCCGGCGATCGATCTCCTCGGGGGGCGGGTCGTCCGGCTGCGAACGGGTGACTACGACGACCAGACCGTGTACGGGGAAGATCCCGTCGCAGTCGCTCGCCAGTTCGCCGCGGCGGGGGCGAAGTGGATCCACGTCGTCGATCTCGATGCAGCGAAGACGGGCGACCCCGTGAACCGGCCCGTCGTGGCGGCGATCGCGCTCGCCGTTGCCGAGTCGGCCCGGGTGCAGACCGGTGGGGGAGTGCGCACCGTCGACGATGCCCTCGAACTCGCCGCTGCGGGTGTCGCTCGTGTCGTGATGGGTTCGGCCGCGGTGCGAGAACCGTCCCTCGTCTCGGAGGTGTCCGAGCACATCGCCGTGGCGGTCGGCCTCGATCACCGCGAGGGAGAGTTGGCGGTACACGGATGGACCGTCGGAAGTGGACGGTTCCTCGATGATGCCTACGAGCTGTTCCCGACCGCCGCAGCGTTCGTCATCACCGACATCTCCCGTGACGGGATGTTGTCGGGCCCCGACCTGAATGGCCTCGCCCGGTCGGTCGAACTGGCACCCGCCCCGGTGATCGCGAGTGGGGGTGTCTCCGACCTCGCCGACGTGGTCGCGCTAGCCGAGATCTCGGGTCTCGGTGGCATCATCACCGGCAAGGCGCTCTACGAGGGACGACTCGACATCGCCGACGCTCTGCGAGCGCTGGCGTGAAGGTGGCTCGGGTGATCCCGTGCCTCGACGTGACCGACGGCCGGGTGGTGAAGGGGACGAACTTCGTCGATCTGCGTGATGCCGGAGATCCGGTCGAGTTGGCGGCGCGTTACGACGTGGAAGGTGCCGATGAGCTGGTGTTCCTGGACATCACGGCGTCGAGCGACGGGCGCGCCACGATGGTCGACATGGTCCGGCGAGTCGCCGAGCAGGTGTACATCCCGTTCACCGTCGGCGGTGGCATCCGTTCCCTCGACGACGCTCGTCAGATGTTGCGGGCGGGAGCGGACAAGGTCAGCGTCAACACCGCCGCCGTGGAGCGGCCCGAGTTGATCACCGAGATCGCCGCCGAGTTCGGTGCGCAGTGCGTCGTGGTGGCGATCGATGCGAAGCGTCGTCGCGACGGTACGGGCTCGCCCGATCCCGGTTGGGAGGTCTACCTCCACGGCGGTCGAACGCCGACCGGAATCGACGCGGTCGAGTGGGCGGTCCACGCGGTCGCTCGTGGGGCCGGGGAGATCCTGCTCACGTCGATGGACCGCGACGGAACGCGGGAAGGATTCGACCTCGCGTTGACGAACGCGATCGCCGACGCCGTCACCGTGCCGATCATCGCGAGCGGAGGCGTCGGCACTCTGGAGCACCTCGTCGACGGCATCGTCCGTGGCGGTGCCGATGCCGTGCTGGCGGCGTCGATCTTCCACTTCCAGGAACACACGATCGCCGACGCGAAGGCGTTGATGGCCGAGTCGGGCGTGGTGGTGCGCCCTGTCGCCGAATAGCTTCGGCGAGATGTCATCAGCTGCAGTCACCACCGAACAACGCAACGGCGTCCTGATCTGCCACATCGACGACGGCAGGGCGAACGCGTTGTCCGCCGAGATCATCGCGGCCATCACCGAGGTCGTGGCGGCAGCCGAGGCGGACGAGTCGGTGACGGCACTGGTCCTCCACGGCCGACCGGGCAAGTTCAGTGCCGGGTTCGATCTGTCGGTGATGATGGGCGACGATCTCGCCGCCACGATCTCGCTGGTCGCCGACGGCGGGGCACTCGTGCACACGCTGTACGGCTCGTCGGTGCCTGTCGTGGCGGCGTGCACGGGCCACGCCCTGGCCGCCGGTGCGCTCGTGCTGTTGGGATGCGACGTGCGGGTCGGCGCCGACATCGACTGCAAGATCGGCCTCAACGAGGTAGCGATCGGCATGGTGCTTCCCGACTGGGCGTTCACGATCGCCGTCGAGCGCCTGAGTCGTCGCCATCTGCAGCGTGCGGTCGCGACCGCACGGCTCACCTCGGCAGCCGGTGCGGTGGACGCCGGATACCTCGACGAGGTGGTGCCGGTCGACTCGGTGCTCGACGTCGCGGTCGAACGTGCGGCAGAGTTCGCTGCGTTGAACCTGCGGGCATACGCCGCCACCATCGAGCGTCTGCGCGGCGACGTCCTCGACACGATGGAGGCGCAGATCGCCGCCGACCGCACCGCCGGGCGCTCGATCTCGGTCTGAATCGCTGACTCCACCCGGTTCGTCCGGGGTCTGTCCCCGCGCGAACCAGGTTCGTCCGGGGTCTGTGCCCGCGCGAACCGGGTTGGGTTCCACCCGCCGTGCCACGGGTATCGTCGCCGCATGGCAACACCTACCGTCAATCCGAACATGGAATACCGACGCCTCGGCAACACCGGCCTGAAGGTGAGCGTGCTGTCGTTCGGCAGTTGGGTCACGTTCGACACCCAGCTCGACAACGCTCTGGCCCTCGACTGCATGGCCGCGGCAGGCGATGCCGGGTGCAACTTCTTCGACAACGCCGAGGCGTATGCGGGCGGCAAGAGCGAGTCGATCATGGGTCAGGCCCTGCTCGAGCTCGGGTGGGAGCGCTACTCGTACGTGCTGACCACCAAGGTCTTCTGGGGGCTGCACGGCGACACACCGAACATGCGCAACACCCTGAACCGCAAGTACCTGATGCAGGCGATCGACGGCTCACTCGAACGCTTCCAGCACGACTTCATCGACGTGTTGTACTGCCACCGAGCCGATCCGGACACGCCGCACGAAGAGACGGTGTGGGCGATGAGCGACATCGTGTCGTCGGGCAAGGCGCTCTACTGGGGCACCAGCGAGTGGACCGCTGACGAGATCCGTGGCGCGATCGACATCGCCGAGCGCCACCACCTGCACAAGCCGGTGACCGAGCAGAGCCAGTACAACATGCTCGAGCGGACCAAGGTCGAAGTCGAATATGCCCGCATCAACGAGGACTTCGGCTACGGCAACACGATCTGGAGCCCCTTGGCGTCCGGGCTGCTGACCGGCAAGTACAAAGACGGCATCCCCGATGACTCGCGTGCCGCCCTCAAGGGCTATGGCTGGCTGGCCAAGCGCCTGTCCGATGCCGACGCGATCGCCCAGGTCGAGAAGCTCCGTCCGATCGCCGATCGACTCGGTTGCACCATGGCACAGCTCGCGCTGGCGTGGTGCACGAAGAACCCGAACGTGTCGTCGGTGATCACGGGGGCGTCGAAGGTCGAGCAGGTCGTGTCCAACTTCGGGGCCCTCGACGTCATCCCGCTCCTCACCGACGACGTGATGAAGGAAATCGACACCACCCTCGCCTGAAGTTCCCCAAATTGATCGAGTTGGTGGCGGAATCGACAGTGGCGGATACCGCAACCAACTCGATCACTTTCCGGAAGGAGCCGGCCGCGGAGCCGACCGTAAGATGGCCCGATGCCTGACGAATCTCCTGATGAAGCGCCGGAGGGGATCACGATCGTCGCCACAGCCGAGCAGATCGAGTCGGTGACGTTCAATGCCGATGGCCTCGTCGCCGCGATCGCGCAGGACATCGACAACGGCGACGTCTTGATGATGGCCTGGATGAACGCCGAATCGTTGGCGATGACGCTCGCCGAGGGCCGGATGGTCTACTGGTCGCGCAGCCGCCAGGAACTGTGGCGCAAAGGTGACACGAGCGGCGACCGCCAGTTCGTGCGCGAGGCGTACTACGACTGCGATGGCGACACGCTGCTGTTCAAGGTCGAACAAGAAGGTGTCGGCGCCTGTCACACGGGTGAGCGCACGTGCTTCTTCCGGGCCTTCGGCTGACGGGCCGGGCCGAACATGCAGTTCCTTCCCTCACGTGAGGAGTTCCACGCGCACGCGGCGTCACACACGATCGTCCCGGTGTGGACGTCCCTGCTCGCCGACCTCGAGACGCCGGTCGCGGCGTACGTCAAGCTCGTCGGCGACGGTCCCGGCTTCCTCCTCGAATCGGTCGAGGGCGCCGAGCGGTGGGCGCGCTTCTCGTTCGTCGGTCGGAATCCGACGGCGACCATCGTGTCGCGAGATGGGGTGATCGAACTCGATGGTGTGTTGCCCGACGGGATTCCCACGCACGAGGGGATCCTCGCCGCGCTCGAGGCGCTGTTGGCCATCCACACCAGCCCGACCTTCGACGATCTTCCACCCCTCCACGGCGGGATCATGGGCTATCTCGGATACGACGTGATCCGCGAGGTCGAGCACCTCCCGGAAACTCCCGCCGACGACCGTTCGTATCCCGATGCGGTGATGTCGGTGATCGGCTCGCTCGCCGCGTTCGATCATTGGCGCCAGCGGGTGTACCTCATCGAGAGCGTTCCGACCCTCGGCTTGTCGGGCGCCGAACTCGACGCCGCCTACGACGCCGCCGTCGACCGGGTGAAGCAGGCGGTGGCCGACCTGTCGAAGCCGCTGGCCTACACGCCGGTGGCGCCGCCATCGCCCGACGACGAACTTCCCACCCTCGTGTCGTCGATGCCGGGTGGGCTGTACCAGCACGCAGTCGAGGTGGCGAAGGAGTACGTGGTCGCCGGCGACATCTTTCAGGTCGTGCTGGCGCAGCGCTACGACCTCGATCTCGACGCCGACCCGTTCGACGTGTACCGGGTGCTGCGCCAGGTCAACCCGTCGCCCTACATGTACTTCGTACGCCACCCCGAGCTGACGATCGTCGGGTCGTCGCCCGAACCGATGGTGCAGCTGCTCGACCGGCGGGTGATCTCCCGCCCGATCGCAGGCACTCGGCGGCGGGGTTCGACCGAGGAGCACGACCGGCGCATGGCGGCCGAGCTCACCGAACATCCGAAGGAGCGGGCCGAGCACGTGATGCTCGTCGACCTCGCGCGGAACGACGTCGGGCGGGTGGCGGAATTCGGCACGGTCCACGTCGACGAGCTGATGACCCTCGAGCGCTACAGCCACGTGATGCACCTCACCTCGCAGGTGTCGGGTGCCTTGCGTGACGGACTCGGCCCTATCGACGTGCTGCGGGCGACGCTGCCGGCCGGCACGGTGAGCGGAGCACCGAAGGTTCGGGCCATGGAGATCATCGACGAACTCGAACCGGTGAAGCGTGGCCCGTACGCAGGTGTGGTCGGCTACGTCGACTGGTCGGGAAATCTCGACACGGCGATCGCGATCCGGACGATGTTCGTCTCGGGCGACGGGAAGCGGGCGAGCCTGCAGGCCGGTGCCGGCATCGTCGCGGACTCGGTCCCGGATGACGAAGATCTCGAATGCCGCAACAAGGCCGCCGCGCTGCTCGCTGCGATCCCCGCGGCTCGCAGGATGACGACCGCTCGTCGAGAGTCCGGCACTCCGGCCTAGTTGGTGCGCGGGGTCAGGCACCGCGCACCAACCGGTTCAGAAGATGAGGATGCCGAGGAAGACCAGTCCGAAGCTGGCGAAGCCGAGCGTGACGACGGTCGCGATCAGCATCAGGAACGGGAAACTGGTCATCGTCTTCAGCGCGAACGCGAGTGCGACGAATTGCGTGGCTCGGCCGTCGATCGAGTCGCGCAGTGTGAAGAACTGGCGCGACATGACGACGGCGCTCTGATCCTGCACCTGTTCGGATGCCTCGATGGTGTCGATCACCACGCGCTGTTCCTGGACGTCGCCCTCGAGCAGGCGTTGGAACTCGTCGACGAGGGTGAAGGCGCTTCGCTTGACGAGCCACAGCCGGGTGATCGCCAGCACGACGGCGCCGACGCCGATGATGACGAACGCTCCGCCGAGCACGACCCAGATCGTCCGGCCCTGATTGGTGAGTGCGGCGATGCCCATCGCGTAGCTGCCCAGGCAGATCAGCGCCACGACAGCGAGCACGCCGACGGCGAGAGCGGTGCCTCGTCGCACCAGCGTGAGAAACATCGACACCGCGCGTTGCGGCAGCGACTGTGGGGGAGGTTCGACGCTCACGATCGGTGAACGCCCGGCGTGTTCTGCGGCATGGCGTTCGCAGTGTGCCACGACAGACTGGCGATGTGAACTCCGACGACACGATCCTCGACCCCCCGTTCCTCGACCGGGACGCGCGTGATCGCGTGGTCGTCGCGGGTCCGGATGCGTCGACGTACCTCCAGTCGCAGATCGCACAGGACATCCGCGACCTGCCGGTCGGCGGGTCGGCGTGGACGCTCGTACTCGAACCGAACGGCAAGGTCGACTCGCTGGCCCGGATTGCCCGGACGGGCGACGACGTGTTCGTCTTCGACATCGACGCCGGCTTCGGTGAGACCCTTGCCGCCCGGCTTCGTCGGTTCAAGATCCGCGTCGCCGCCGAGGTCGACGTCGAGCTCGCGGAGCCGGCCACGGCGCCAGGTGACGGTCACGAGAACGCTCGGATCGAGGCCGGCTGGCCGAAGATGGGCGCTGAGATCGTTCCGGGCGAGACGATCCCTGCGGTCACCGGGGTGACCGGCGTGGCGGTGAGTTTCACCAAGGGCTGTTACCCCGGTCAGGAGCTCGTCGAACGTATGGACAGCCGAGGAGCTGAAGGCCCGGCATCGCTACGGGTGCTCGCGATCGGTTCCGACGTGCCTGCGGCCATTGCAGTCGGCGATCCGGTCGTCGATGCGTCGGGCGACACGATCGGCACCGTGACCAGCGTGGGCGCGACGCACGCGCTGGCGACGATCAAGCGTGGGCATTCGGTCGGGGTGGCCCCGGCTCACGCCGTCGAAGCGGGCTGACGACGACGGTCGATCCGGTTGGGCCGTTCTGCCCGTTCTCCGTTGCGGAAACCGCAACGCACACCGGACAGAACGAATGACGTTCCCGTGTGGGCGCCGAACGGAGTCAGCGCCGGACGGGAGTCAGGTGGCCGGCAGGCCGGGGAGCATCAGCGAGTGGCGGATCGCCGTGACCTCCGGATGGTGGCGCAGATTGGCCAACTCGGGGGACCGATCGATGACGTTCGCGAGGCCGGTCGGCATCGTGCCGGCATCGGCGGCGGCACGGAGCCAGCCGATCGCCGTGGGCTGGTCGCCGAGCGCCGCTGCGGCCCGCGCCACCGTCGCCGCGGACAGGGTCTGCCCGTTGCGTTGGAAGCTTCCGGAGGCGTAGTGGGCGGCATCCTCGTAGCGGCCGATGCGGATCAGCTGGTTGGCGAGCACGTATTCGTTCAACGGGTCCCCATAGGGGAGCGGGTCGGGCAGCAGGTCGATGAGAGCGGCCATGTCGGAAGCGGACACGGTGGTGGCGATCGGGGTCGCGTCGGGCCGTGGGGTGGTGAGGTTGGCCATCAGGATGCGACGCGCCTTGGACTCGCGACCGTTGACCAGGGCCTTGTTGGCGTCGTCCCACGGCGAGGTGGGCTCCTTCATGTTGCCGAGCATCTGGAGTTGGGTGACGAGCAGGAAGCCGACGAAGACGAACAGACCCCGTGCCCGGTCGGACGTGAAGCAGAGCACAGCGAAGACCCCGGTCATCGCGAGCGAGAAGTAGAGCATCCAGCGGTGGGATCGATCGCCGACGATTCGATCGAGGCCCGACTGGACGATGTTGCCGCCGTCGAGCGGGAGCACAGGGATCAGGTTGAGCAGCCCGATGACCGGTCCCGCCCACCAGATCGCCCAGGACGCAGGCGAGTCGTCGATCGATTCGCGTACGAGCGGGTTCACACCCATCGCGAAGAGGATGGCCAGGCTCACGACGATCTGAACGGCCGGGCCGGCGAACGAGATGCCGGCGTGCTCCAGGCGCGAGATCGGACGGGTTGGGCGGTACGACGCGTAGCCGGCGAGGAAGTTGAGGGAGATCTCGGCGTGCGCGCCAGCGGGGCGGGCGGCGGCGGCGTGTGCGAGGGGGTGGAGAAGCGTGAAGACGGCCCACGAAACAGCGCG
>JANNNB010000188.1:0-14853 GCA_031398325.1 Actinomycetes bacterium | reverse complement strand
GTGGAGGGAGAGTCTTGGCGGGTATTCGTGCCAGCAACGGCCATCGGCACAAGCACTGCGTTCGGCTCTCGAAGCCTCGACTGCGGCGTCCCGGCTCGCGTTCACCGCCAGGCTGCTTCTCTACCGCTACTTGGGACACGGTCGACGGTCTGCGCCAAGCTGCGAGCACCGCCACGGTCGATCCAGAGCTGGTTGCACTCACCGCGTACGAGACAGACTCCGACCCGAGACGGAAGCACTTGGCTCCGACCGGGTGGTCTCCCTTTAGCAGCAGCGCGACAGCCGCTGGTGCGTCGAGACGAGCGCGAACCGACCCAGATGTGGATCGCCGAGATCGACGATGAAGACGGCGGACTTCTCCAGAGCTACCCGACGATCGCTACTCGCTCCATCTGCTCACGCCTGCCCGATGAAAGCGCCACGAACGCCGGTTGAGCGGGCGAGGGGTCGGGCGGCACGAGACTGACGTCATGACAGCGTTGCCGTCGATCAGTTGGACGACGCTCACCGTCGACTGCTCCGACGCTGAAGCGCTCGGTGCGTTCTACTCACGGCTGCTCGGCTGGGACATCGCTGCTCGTGACGGCGTTGAGTGGTTGCAGCTCCGCAATCCTCAGAGCGGGATCAGCCTGAACATTCAGGCAGAGGACACCTACGAGGCCCCGGTCTGGCCCGAACAGCCCGGACACCAAGCCAAGATGATGCACTTGGAAGTCCTCGTGGATGACCTTGAGGCAGCCGTTCAACTTGTTCGCGAGTCCGGGGGCACCGAGGCGCTAGTTCAGCCAGCGGACCGTGACCGCACGCGTCTTCGCATCATGCTCGACCCAGCAGGCCACCCGTTCTGTCTCTTCGTTGACGGCGAGTAGCTGCATCCATCTCAATGCCCTGCCCCGAGCGCGGAAGCTGCCCCAACCGCCGAGTTGGTGACGCGATTACGTGGCACCACGTAAGGGCCGCAGTGCGGCGCGCCGCATGCGCCGGCGGCCGGGTTACGGATCGCGCGGTATGCGTGGGTCGGCGCCGAGCATGCTGCCGATACCGGGCGGCCCCAGCCGGTCTCAGTCACACGGAAGATGCGTGTCACTCATCGGCACGTCGGGGGCCTGTCTGTGTCGGCCATGACGATCTCCGACCTTCCACGACCAGAGGACACCCGACAAAACGGGCCGGGGCCGGCGCCCCGGATCAGCCGTCAGTCTCGAAGGGGCTGTGGATCACGACGATGTACCCCTCGGCATCGACCATCGTCGCTTCGTGGTGGTGAGCCAGCGGATTCCAGTGCGGTCGCTCGACGATGGTTGCCCCCGATGTTTCGGCGCGTTCGAACAGCGCATCGAACGTCGACCGATCTGACGTCTCGAACCACAGCGACACGCCGGCGCCGCGGACGTCCGAGGCGTCGGGCAAGAGGAATCCGTGCTCGTGCGCGTCGAGGCGGTGGAGCTGGAGCACAAGGTCGTCACCGGAGAACAGCATCTCGAACTCGTCACCCCCGTGACCCGACCTCAACCCGAGCGCGTTCTGGTACCACCGGCTCGCACCGACCACATCGCCGACCTGCAGCATCGGGCGCAGACGCATGGTCGCATCGTAGACCGACGTCCGAACGCCATCTGCGGAACACCAGGGTCGCTCCAGATCACTCCCGCCGCTCCGACGCCTGATCTGAGATCCGAAGCGTGGGCTGACCGTCCAAGTGTCACCGGATGCCGGGTCGGGGACGGGATTATCTCGCGTCACGGAAGAGCCGAGGCGTGACGCGTCACCTACGGGGCTGTCGGTGATTTCGCGAGCGAAGTGTGCCGACTTGGTTCCTCAAGCTTGGGGTGCCCGATCCACGGCGATTGCCCAACACCCTCGCGTTGCGTTGTGCACATGGATCTGGTTCGAGGCCATGTCGGCAAAGAACCTCTGGATCGTGAACTCGAGGTCGGCGCCATCGATCACCGCGGCGTCGATCATCATCTCCTCGTTGTCGAAGGAGCGCACCGAGAGTTGGCGTCGAGTGAGCTGTTCGGGCAGCACAGGTTCGATCACGTATGGCTGGCACGACGTTCGGTGCAAGAAGATCGGGCTCGCCGATCGGTACGGAGACTCGGTCCCGAACGGATCGTGCGACACCAAGATCAGTTCGTCGCCGACAGCCGCATCCCGAAGGCACTGTCGGCACGGGTAGCCAGGGTCCTCATCAGCGACGTACACCGGTCCGCCTCGCAGACGCAACGCATCTGCATCATTCGGCGAGATCGGTCGGAGCACGAAGGACGAATCGCTCATCGCGAGATTGTCGCGAGGATTTGTCGCCCACTCCGGCGGGAATCGGACGTCACGTTCGGGCCAGAGGGCCGAAGTGGATCACGACGACCCGACCTGGCCAGGCTCCACAGCAACTCGGCATCTCACCGACATGGTCAGCATGCAGATGGGACAAGAACACCTTGGTCGTGTCCGTGACCGGCAGTCGCAGCCCGTTGAAATTGGCCAGGAACCCGAGCCGAGATCGAAGAAGAACGAGTCACGTTCGTCGTTGCCGACCTCGACGAGCAACGACGCCGATGCCTGACTCCTCTTCACGAATGGATCGCCACTACCCAAGATGGTCACCCGGACCTCACCGCAAGCCATCGGCTCACTCCCTGGCTCCAGCACGTTCGCGTATTCACGGTTGGGCGTTCCGACCACTGGTGTCATCGTCAACGGTTCATCGCTGCCGTCGCACGCCAACTCGGTCATCTCATTGATCTCAGTCGCTGTACCACACATCTACAACCCCGCACATTCGACCAACAGAGCCGAAAGTCTGTATGGCTCTCGGCGCACAGATCTGCGCTCGCCTCCGTCTCGTCTCGCCGCTCGCGTGGCGACGTGATCATGGGGTGCTCGGCTTGGGCCGTACCCGAGTGGCCATCGGTCGGCGGATTCCGGATTACAGCGCTCGCATCATGCGCGGTTCGCGCCGTGGTGCCGTGACCCGGTGGAGAGTGCCGGCCGATCAGCACTGGCAGGGCTAGCTGAGACCGCCGGTGCAAGCAGGGCGCCGTCTGCTGCGTATGCGTCGATGCGTAGGACGACGTCCACCAACGCCGGGGGGTTCGGCGGCGGTGAGGATTCGACTGGTAGGTCGGCGAGGACCATGAAGTAACCCTCGGGTGAGGTGACGTCGGCGTGGATGGTCTCATCGGTGGTCACGACGTCGACGGCGACGGTGCCGGCGGGTGCTCGTCCGAGCAACGTGAAGTTGACCAGTCCGGTTTCGTCTCGGGGGTCGACGTTGCGGGTGTGGTTGGCCCAAGGTCGCGCCAGGTGGGCGACCGCTCGACTGATCGGACCGCAGCCGCGCCGCAGGCGGCACCGCTTTCGAAGAGGAGGTCTCCGTGGGAATCGGCGTCATCCACCGTCCAGTATCCGACAGTGCGACTGCGCTGGCGGTGCTCGCAACGAGGCGGGCGTTCTCGGAGCCGATGTCACACGTCATCTCATCGACGAGCTTGGCCTGGTCCGAGTTGAGCCGGTCAGTAACGACCGCGTACCTGACCCCGGGGCAAGGCGTCATGCTCCCCTTGGGCGACTGCTACACGTTGACGGATGACCGCGGTCCGTCGGGCAACGGACCGTCGTTGTCGAGGAGCAGGATCTCCGATGCGATTCCTTCGCTAGGTTGACGACCATGACGCCGACTGCGCTTGTAGCCGCTGCCCGGGACTGTCGATCGAATGCTCACGTCCCCTACTCCAAGTTCCGAGCCGGAGCCGCCGTGCAGACCGCTTCCGGCAACATCGTCCCCGGCGTGATCGTCGAGAACGTTTCCCTCGGCTTGGCCATGTGCGCCGAACGTGTCGCTCTCTTCTCGACGGTCGCGCTCGGTACCAGACCGCTTGCGTTGGCCCTCGTCGCGCCCCGGACCGGCGACGACCTCACCTGGCCGTGCGGTGCTTGCCTCCAGGTCGCACTCGAGCTCGGCGGCCCTGCGATGCCGATCTATGTGAGCTCGGTCAGAGTTGACGCTCCGATCCGCGAATCGACCGTCGCCGAACTCCTCCCAAACGGACCGTACGTCCGTCGCTGACAACGAGACCGCCGTCGCGATACGCAGACCGTCGGTGTCGCCGAACGCCTGTGGCGGAGACCCGCGCGACCCACGCCCTCACCAGGTGCCAGTCTTGCGACATGGTCTCGACCAGCCCGTCAGCTGCGTTGTTCGATCGCTGGTCCGCCACTTACGATCGGACCGGCCTGCAGTTGTTCACGTACCGTCCAATCCACGATGCAGTGCTGGCGCAACTCGACGGTCTCGAGCCGTCCACGGTGGTTGACCTGGGGTGCGGCACGGGTCAGCTGACACAGCGGCTGATGCGGAGATTCCCCGACGCCGACATCGTCGGCGTCGACGTCTCTGACGGAATGCTGACCGAGGCCGCTGGTCGACTTCGCCAAGTCGGCGGTGATGCCCAACCCCTCGTGCGCGCTGAGCACTGCCACCGCACCGGATGCGCCAGCTGCTTGCGAGATCAGGATTCGAAGTGATCTCGCAGCGCCGCGTACCCCGGCTTGGGCTGATCGCCTGGCCCGTTCTCACCGACGCACGCCGGTCCTGACGAGCCACGCGCCGGCCCAGCCAGGTCTCCGCTGCGGGCGATCCGTCCGGCGGCCACGGACGGCCGGCGTAGTGTGACCGGCGGCGTGCCACGTCTTGGAATACCTCAGTTCGAATGAGGACTCACTCCACTATGGCTCGCTATATCGTCCAGGTCCGCACCTCGATGCCACCTTCGGAGGCCTTCGCCTATATGGCTGATCTCACGAACTTCGCCGAGTGGGGTCCCGGTGTCGACCGGGTCGAGGGCGACGGTAATCGGCCTGGGCGCTGCGTTTGACGTCGCGGTGAAGGTGCCCGGCCGCACGATGACGTTGCGTTACGAAACGACTGCGTTCGATACCGAGCGACGACGATGACGGCGGTCGCCCAGAACGCGTTCATTACCTCGGAGGACACCGTCACTGTCGAGGCCGACGGCAAGGGTTCGATCGTCACGTACGACGCGGAGTTGAAGCTGGAGGGGCCTCCTCGGTCTGTCCGACCCGCTGCTCGTCTGACGTTCAACCAGATCGGCGACCGCACCGCAGCCGGACTCGTCGAGACACTCGCCGGTGAACGCGTCGCCGCATGAACGGGTACGGGATTGCCGACACGCTCATCGAGGCGCCGATCGTCACGAGCTTCACCCGCTTCGGCTACGAGGTCCGCCGGCGTCTGGCCGGCTGGACGCCGCTTGACGACTACGACCTCACCGGTCGGCTGATCGTGATCACCGGCGCCACGTCGGGGCTCGGCTACGCGGCCGCCGAACAGTTCGCCCGTTGCGGCGCGACGCTCGTGATCGTCAGCCGCACCGCTGATCGCAACGAGCGAACCGTCGCCGAACTGACTGCGGTAACCGGTAACGGGTTGATTACCTCGGTGGCCGCCGACATGGGCGACTTCGACCAGGTCCGCCACCTCGCGGAGCGGGTGCTCGCCGACCATGACCGACTCGACGTGTTGATCCACAACGCCGGTGCGCTCGACCCGCACGGGCCAAGCGTGCCCAGGTCAAGCTCAACGAAATGTGGGCCGGGCGATACGGAGACCGAGGCATCACCTTCCACGCACTGCAACCCGGCTGGGCCGACACACCCGGCGTCGACGCCGGGCTCCCGACCTTTGCGAAGGTGATGGGACCGTTGCTGCGCACGCCCGAGCAGGGCGCAGACACCCTCCTGTGGCTCGGCGCCGACGACACCGCGCTCACGTCGAACGGCCGCTTCTGGCTCGACCGTGCACAGCGTCCCATTCACAAGCTCCCGACGACGAAGAGAACCGACACCGCGCAACGGCGCGAGCAGCTCTGGAACTGGGTCGCCCACACCGCCGACACCACAACGGTGAACATGTAGACACCGCTGCGTTTCTCGACATCGGCTGTGCGCTGCGGGGAACACCGACGTAACGTCGATCGTGGTCCTCGTGGTGTTGGCGCTCGTGTCGGGGCTGTCGTTCCTTTACTACGGATTCAAGATCCTCCTGCAGACCTCGTCGAGGGCAGAGTTCGAGCGCTACGGCGTGCCCGCCGTTCGCCGACTCGTCGGCCTCCTACAGGTGGCCGGTGGGACCGCAGTGATCCTCGGCCTCGCCGTTGCACCATTGGGGGCCGCAGCCGCTGGCGGGCTCGCAACGTTGATGGTTCTCGGGCTGATCGTGCGCATCAGGATCCACGACGCGCCCCGGCTCATGGTGCCCGCAGCGTCGCTCGGCGCGCTGAACGCCGTGCTCGTCGTGCTCTTCCTCGCTCAGTGAAGCGTCAGTGATCGGTCGGTGAGCGACCGTCGCCGCCGAGTACCGCCGCGGTCGTCGCCAGCGAAAACACCGACAGCGCAGGCAGGTACCGCTTGACGGGGTCTCCGACCTTGATGTGCATCCCGACTGCACCCACCATGAACAGCGCAAGGCCGATCGACGCCGGTCGAGTGACCCGTGGCACTACGAGCCCCGCAAGCATCAGGCCCGCCAGGCTCACCTTGGCAGCGCCGACTGCGTACATCGTCGTCTCGGACAGCCCGTACTCCTCGAACTCCTCTTTCATGTTCGTGGCGTTGCCGCCCCGGTAGCCGGTGTCCTTGTTGAACCGGTTGAACCAGACGTTCCAGATCCACAGTGCCGCAGCGGTCTGGGCGAATTTGCCGATCAGTTTCATGAGCGGTGTGTCCTTCCGGCCGACGGCGAAGCATTCGTCATCGGCGTGTCGACGCGTCCGATGCCGGAAGACCGGACGCTACCCGACCACGCCACCGCGACGTACCCTGCTCCGACTGTCGACCGGCGCGAACTCGCCACCCCGTGGGGTCGAGGAATTACATGAGGATTGGCGGGGAACGTTGCAGCACCCGAGTCGTTCGGGGCACCGTCACTCTGGCGTAGTGACGTTCGCGGACTCCGTTCGATCGGCCCACTTGCCGAAACTCATCATCGCGTAGAGGAATCCTCCGGTGGCAACCATGCCAGTCACGATGACACCGGCGATGAAAGAGACCGGTCTCGCTCATTGTGGGTTCCTCGGTGAGCAAGACAAACGCGCCGAGCGCCAGGATCGACGGCACCCGGATGCCGACGTAGATGCCGTTGAGTCGACCTTCGATGTCGTCACCGGCTTGGAAGTAGACCGCCACGCTGAGCAGGTAGCTGGCGAAGGCGGCGAGGAGGAAGGTTCCCCTGAGAATGCGTTCAGGATTCGTGTCGGCAGACTGCCACCTCTCAGGTTGTCGGGTGCACCGCCGGACGAAACCGGCCGAGAACGAGAGGCCACTGGGTGGGTCACACGCGAGCGAAGCGATCGACTTCGTCGCCGAATCGTTCCCGGATGTCGGCGGTGACCGATGCCGGGGTTCGCTCGACGGCGGCAGTCAGGTCGTCCGTAGTGATGTGGGACGGCTCGCTGCCCGCACGTATCCGGTCGAACGCTGCCGCCGCAGCTCGCTGCGCCGCGAGTTCCACATCGCCTGGTGTGTAGCCGTCGGTCGACCTTGCCAGTACGCAGACATCGACGCATCGTTGGTCGAGTGACGCCAACGCTGCTTCCCACAGTGCGGTCCGTGCGCTCAGATCGGGCGGTCCGATGGGTACGACCAGATCGAACCTGCCCGGGCGCAGGACTGCCGCATCGATGCCGGCGACGAAGTTGGTCGCACAGACCAGCAAGTGCCCGGGAGCCGACCGGAATGAAGGGATCATCTTCAACAGTTCGTTGACCACACCCTTCGTGGCAGGATTTCGTTCACGCGCTGAAGCGATCTCGTCGAACTCGTCGATGAACACGACGGCTCGATCGAGCTGCAACAGATCCGTCATCGCCAGCCGCAGTTCGGCAGACAGCGAGTCGACGCCGCTTTCAAGTTTCGACGGGAGCAACTCGATGAAGGGCCACCCCAAACGGCCCGCGATCGCCTTCGCGAACGTCGTCTTGCCCGTTCCTGGCGGACCGAACAGCATCACGGTCGCCGGCGCACGCACACCAATTCGACGGGCCGTCTCGGGGTCAGAGAGCGGTGCAACCACTCGACCATCGATGATCCGCTTCTCGGCGTCCATTCCTGCCACGTGATCCCACAGTCGGTCCGACAGGATCTCGCCGCCGTACCGGTCGACGATACGCATCGCCGTCGGCGCCAGCGGTTCGAGTTTCTCGTACAGCACCAACCCCGACGTCGGCGCGAAGCCCCGATTGACCAACGCAGTTTCCCCAGCCTGCGCGCTGGACAGCAGCGCCGAGATCTTCCTCACACCGAGGTGCAGCAGCTTGTCCTCGAGCCGCTGCACCATCGCGGAGCCCACGCCCAAGTGGCGCCGGTCGGGGTCGATCACCACCACGTTGATCCAGGCGTCATCGGCAACCGTTCGAGCCTGCACCACGCCGACGATCCTGTCACCGTCGACTGCCACCACTCCGGGTGCGCCGGAGGACACGTCGCTCACGAACTGGGCGATGTCGGCGGGCTTCGTATCCGCAAGACCCCGACACTCCTCGAGCAGACGCACCGCCGGGCCGATATCGGTCAGCAACAGATCCCTGATGACTGGCTTCATCGCAGCAGGTGCTCAGCCGAAACGTGGTGCGAGCATGTTCTGCTCGCTCTCGATCTTGTGGAGACGTTCGTCGTAGCCGATCTGGCGGATCAGATCGGCCAGGCTGTCGTACGTGCCGAAGTCCTCGGCGAACTCCCCCTGGTAGTGCATCGCTTCCCATTCCGGATGCTCCTGCACGAGCAGTGCATATTCGTGTTCGGCGTGGTCCTCGAAATCGGCGTTCAGCCGGTAACTCCACTTGGGGCGCACGACGTACAGGAACCATGACAGCTGGTAGTAACCGAAGGCGAGCACTTGGGGGATCACACGGCTGCGCACGAGGCCGCGCCGTTGGCCGGCCGTCAGCTCTTCCATGATGAGCAGATGCCACTGCTCGTTGTCCTGTTCCCATCGCGCCGTACGCACACGGTCGAACACGTGTCGGGCGAAGCCTGGTTGGCTCGCCGTGTGCGTCACCGCAACATAGGCGACGTTCTCCCACGCCTGGTACGGCACCCGCGCAACAAGCTCGAGCACCCTGAACTTCTCGAGTGAACGGTCCCGCCCGTACAAGGCGTCCATGATGCGAAACAGGATCCGCGCAGCGAACGAATAACGCCTCGACGGGCTGGCGAGCGTGACTTCCTGCGCAGCGACCAGGTCATGATGTCGCAGATACTCGATCGGCCCGAACGGGGCCCGAGAACCGATCGCCTCGGTGACGGGCCCCGGCGCAAGCACTGTCTGGCTCACGGCGTCACGCTCAGGACGACTCGTTGGCGCGATCTCTGGCGAGACCGTTGCCGATCGCAAAGAACGTCGGGGCCCACAACCCGACGAAGATGCCGAAGCGCTCCGCGTGCGCTTCGTCACCACCCTTCTGGGCATTCCAGATGGCGATGCTCGCTCCCACCGATGCGAGGCCGAGAACGTACATGAGGTCCGGGGACAGGCCAATCTTTCTGAACAATAGGATCATAAGCATAATTTAGCACTAATTAATTGAATCCCCTCTGTCCAGCGATGAAGACTGAGCACACCCGACGGACAGATCCGACCAGGTTCGCTCTGCATCTTCGCAAACATCGGTTGCGCCAGCCGACCAGCCCTCGCTTGCGGGGCAGGTTTACGCCGACCCGTTGCCCGGCTGGCCGGATGTTGGGCGGGAAGCGGCTGTCGGAACAGCCCCGGCGGCACGGGTGCCCCCGACCTGACCAACGCCAGATGCCAAGACGGCGACGAGCCCAGCGCCCAGCGCAGTGCCCGGACGGTTGCCCCGCCGACCTGCTCGCTGCCTCGTGCCGGCTGGAGGCCGATCAGGGCGCGGACCGCTGGTTGGATCGTGGGGATACTTGAACGAAGGCGTCGTACATCTGGCCGACCGGTTGGGCATAGCCGTATGCGGTGCTCAGCGTGTCTCAGGTCAGTACGTAACGAAGCTCGCCTCGAATCTGCGCCCATTGTTCCGATCACGAGGGCCATGCTTCCGAGGACCACGAGGCTAATCATGATGCCTTTCGATGGTCCCGAATGATGCCTCCAGTTGCGGGCCGTTCAGGGGTGGGCTGGTTCGACCTGAGCATTGTCGAAGGGTTCGGTTCGGTGCACGACCTGTTCGTTGTAGAGCGCGGCGATGTGCTCGTCGGAGAGGCCGAGCATGGTCGTCAGGATCTGGGTGGTGTCCTCACCAATCGCGGGGGCCCCTCGCCAGATCTGTCCGGGTGTCAGCGAGAGTTTGGGGACGACGCCGTAGACGTGGACGGGCACGCCTGATTGACGGTCGAGTACGGGCACCGTCATTTCACGCGCACGGTAGTGGGCGTCCTCGTATTGGTCCTGCACGCCGAACACCCGCGAGCAACCGATCTGGGAGTTGTTGAGCACGGTCTCCACCTCGAGCGCATTGCGTTCGGCGCAGTATTCACGAAGAATCCGGTCGAACTCAAGTCCCTTCACAGAGTTCACAGCGGCGGTGTCGCTGCTGCAGGCCTCGAAGCTGAATTCCTCGGGATCGAGCCCGAGGAGCTTGGTCAACCGGGGGAACATCACCGGACCGAGGACGCCGACGAACACCCATCCGTCCTGGCATTGGAACGTGTCGTAGGGCTGGAAGCCCGGCGCTTTGTTGCCGCTGTGGCCGTAGGAGACGCCTTCAGCGGTGTACAGCGGCAAGGTGTTGCCGTTGGTCTGGGCAACGGCCTCGTACTGCGCGAGATCAACAACTTGGCCGCGCCCGGTCTTGTTGACCTCCCACAGCGCCATCATCGTCGCCGCCCAACCGGTGAGCGCCGTGATGTAGTCACCTGTGTAGGTCTTGGCTCGCTGGGGAGGACCGGATGGGTCACCGGTGATGTTCATCATTCCGCCGTAGGCCTGGGCCAAGGCGTCGTATCCCGGGCGGCCGAGATATTCGGGCTGGCCGAACTGTCCGTAGGTCGAGACCCGCACGATGACCAGGCGGGGGTTGACGGCCAAGGCCAACTCGTTGCAGATCCCGTTGCGTTCGAGGGTGCCCGGAGCCGAGGATTCCATCCAGACGTCGGAGATCTTCCACAACGCCATGAGTAACTCGACACCCTTGGCCTGTTTGAGGTCGACGCCCATCGAGAGTTTGTTCTTGGCGACCTCGGCCTCGTCTGCTCCGTGCGGCCGGGGCCCGCGAGTGATGAATGGCGCGGTCGTGCGGAAGGTGTCTCCACCGGCGCGTTCGATGTGGATCACCTCGGCGCCGAACTCGGCCAGCTTCGTGCCGATGTATGGCTGAGCGATCAAGACCCCAGTCCCGACTGCTCGAATACCAGCGAGAGGTCCGAAGGTCGGGGTCACCGTCGGCGTGGCCGGACGCTTCAACTTCTTGATCCACTCAGGCACCCGCTGCTCGTACTCGCCGATCACATCGTCGCCCGCTACCAGCCGTTCATCGTGCGTCATCAGCTGCGCTCCTCAGCATGATCAATTCGGCGACCCACTGCCGCTCGCGTCGCAAGCTAGTCGACCTCTCCCGCCCGGCAATCACGAATCGAAGTCGCTCGCGACGAGCGCGCCTATCGGCGCACTCGGTCAGGCTGGGCTCGTCGACGTGCCGCACGTAACGGGATCGCCGACAGTCGCCGTTCGGCATTGGGGGTCGCGATTATGCAGTGTGCGGCTTGGGCCGCGATGCGGCGCCGGTTGATGGTCGCCGGCCGTGATTATCGGAGGCGTAGTGTGCGGCCAAGCGCCGGGTACGCGCCCACGGCGATGCGGTCGCACTCGAGGATCTCGACGGCGAGCAGGCTGCGTTCGTCGACGCGATCGGCGCCGGACCTCGGTCTGTCGGCGAGGGCGGCACGCTAGGTTCGCTTTGTGATCGGTGTCGATCGGCCAGACAGCGGCGTTGACGATGGAACACCTCCGACGGTCGGCGCCCGTTCACTCCTGGGCCTGCTGACGTTGCTGCCGGGACGACGCGACGACGCGATCGCTGTGGTCAATGGCTTGTTCGGTGATGCCCTCGACGAACGTGACTCGCCGCTTGCGACGCCGATGACGGTCCGGGCCGGCACTGTGGTTCTCCCGCTTGAACGCAGCACGCCGCGCGCCGCGCTGGCAGAGACGATTCCCGATGCCACTCCACGGATCTGCCTGCTCGTGCACGGCTTGATGTCGACCGAATCCGTGTGGCGTTTCCCCACCGACGCATCGACAACCTATGGAACCCTGCTCGCCCGCGACCACGGGGTCACGACGCTGTCGTTGCGGTACAACACAGGTCGCCACATCTCCACCAACGGGCGCGAACTGGCCGAGATCCTGAACTGGCTGATGCGGGCCTGGCCGATGCCGATCCGAGAGATCAACCTCATCGGGCACAGCATGGGCGGTCTCGTCGTACGGTCCGCCTGCCTCTACGGGCGCTCGGTACGCCCGCGTGGACGGCATCTCCCCTTCGGTCGCCGGTGGACCTCGAAGGTTCGCCGAGTGGTGTTGATCGGAGTGCCGAACACCGGTGCCCCGCTCGAAGTGATCGTCAACACCGTCAGCGCCGGACTGTGGGCGCTTCCCGTTCCCGCCACACGACTGGTGGGCTTCGGATTGGATCGTCGCAGCGCCGGTATCAAGGACCTACGCTTCGGTGCCATCGCCGACGAGGACTGGGTGGAACACGACCCCGACACCTGGACCCGAGAACATCCTCATCGCGTGCTTCGGCTGCGACGTGCCCGATATCTCACGATCGCCGGAACCGTCACCGCCGATCCCGAGCACCCGTTGGCCAATGTCATCGGCGATGCTCTCGTCACCTCCTCGAGCGCCGGCGGACTCACCGGGCAAGTCGGCGTCGAGGAACTGTTCCCCGACGCCACCCACCACATGTTCCCCAAGGTCACCCATATCGCGCTCGCTCACCACGAAGACGCCCATGCCGTCATCGACGCCTGGTGGTCATCCCCGGCCTGAACAGCCCCTCGGTCAGTTCATCGAAACGTCGGACTGTCGCGGATAGGCGTGAGCGACGAGCGGAGTGTGACGCCGCATCCGGTCTTCGCACTGTGCACACCGCCCTCGACCATCGCATGTGATTCTGTGGTCATGATTTGTGCGGCTTTCGAAGGCGGGCCACGGTGACGGTCCGAGATGAGAGCGCGGTGTTTTCGGGCCGAATGATGCCGTGCGCTCCCGGACCTGCTCAGCCCAGGAGGCTCTCCGGGCCGCTCCCCAGCGGCTTGTTCAGCTCGGCGGGCGGCGGCCTCGACGCAGGAGCGCGACACCCATCCCGGCGAAGGCAACGTCGCGGATCCCCGCCGACGTCAGCTGTATGACGCTTGTTGCGTCCTGGGTGATGGCCACGAGGACGACACCTGCAATCAGGCTCAGCCCGGTCCAGGCGGGAAAGACCTGGGCTCGGATCACGGCGTAGCCGAAGCCGACACCGGCGAGAACCATCACTGCTCCATGGATGACCATCGCGACGCCCAGTTCGTTCGTGAGCGTCGCATAGTCCGGCGTGTCGTTCACGAGTGCGTACACGACGGTCGCGGTGAAGAACACGAACGCGTAGGCGTAGGCCCATGCGGTGAGGTCGCCGACTCGGCCGAGGTGAGGATGTTGTGCAACGGCGAGTCCGACAACGAAGAACGGAACGGCTGCCTCCGCCGCGAGGGTGAGCCACAGTTGACCCGACGAGAACCCGTCCTGTCGCGTTTCGACCACGTCGGACACGAAGTAGACGATCGACGCGACGACTGCGCCAACACCGACGACCAACGCGCCGCGGTCGCTGAGCCGAGTGGCCTGCCACCATCCGGGCCGTTCCGGAGCGCCTGATCTTTCGGCTGGCTCGGAACGCTCACGCGTACGGTTCGTCAACGACATCACGGACCAACCGCCGCCATGGACTCCGCCCTGGCCTTGATTCCCCGAAGCATCCTGCGTTGCATTGCGAAATCGCCGAACTCCATCAACACAACTCCGAGCAGACCAGTCAGTGGGTGCTTCCAGTCGTAGACGGCGTGGATGCGAGTGACCAAGCGAGTGCCGTGTTCGCCAGCCGGCTTCAATTGCCACACCCAGGTGCTGTCTGGCTTGGTCCACAGCAGCCACTGGTGCAGCTCGAACGCGGCGACCTTGAACGCAGTGCGCTCCGACGGTGTCACCGACGGTGACATCGGCACCCATTGGCCGATCTCCAGATTCTGCAGCTCGGCCACGATCGTGGAGGCGCTGGGTCTGGCGAGGTTGTCCAGCAGGTCGTCGCTGTACCAGCCGGCACGCATACAGCCGACCTGCACCAGCCACGGCCAGACCATTTCCGGCGACGCATCGATGGTGATCGCTCTCGTCGTGCGGAACTGAGCCTGCGGCAGCATCGCATCACCGGGCAGCGACGCTGCGACCTCCTCATGGGTGGCACCCCAATGACGATGCCACCTCCGGTACAACGGCGCCGTGACCAGCGCCGGTAGATCGCTCAGGACCTGGCTGAACTCAACGCAGAGTTCGCGTCTCGTGGGCGCTGCAAGCTGATGCATCTCCACGACGTCTCCTCAAAGCGACCGAATAGCCACGTGTTCTCAGTGTGATGGCCAGCGGTGACGACAGCAAGGGCACAAGGACCCCCACCGTGGTCGCCATCGACTCAAACCGCGATTCACACGACCAACAACTCACGGGCAAAGAAACAAGTCGAAGATGATCGGGCGTCACTGTCGGGCTGTTATGACCGTGAAAGTGCGGCGTCACGCTTGGGCCGAAGTCGCACACCGACGCGGCGC
>JANNNB010000161.1:0-11957 GCA_031398325.1 Actinomycetes bacterium | reverse complement strand
CCTTGAGACCTTTTCCCTCACCAAAATTTCACCACCCCCGACGGGGGGTGGGGCCCGTTATCCTCTGCCCCCCACCGCCCTCGGCGTTCCTGTAGGAAGCGAGACCTTCATTGATGCACAGAAAGTTCAGACGAGCGGCGTCGGCAACGCTGCTGTCGATCTTGATCGCTGCACCCGCTGGTTCAGCAGTCGGCCAGACAGATGGATCCGAGCCGCCCGTCACGATCGCCGAACAGATTGAACCCGGTGGCGCACCAGTCGAGATCGTGCACAGTTGGGCACTCGCCCCCGAGGGTTCATCGGACCCGGCTGAGGCCGGCAACCGACCGAGCCTGTCGTACACGGCAGACGCAGGAACAGTTGTCGAGGATGCTGTGACGCTCTACAACTTCGGCAACCAACAACTCACGTTCCGCGTGTACGCGACCGACGCATTCAACTCTCCCGAAGGCGGATTCGATCTGCTGCCCGGAAGCGAGGAACCGACCGATGTCGGTACCTGGGTCGAAGTGGCGCAGGAGTTCGTGACGGTCCCACCCGGAGAGCAAATCACGTTGCCGATCACGATCAACATTCCCGACGGCGCCACACCAGGGGACCATACCGGAGCGATCCTTGCGGCGAACGAGGCTCAGAGCACCGGACCCGACGGCGACACGGTCGTGCTCGACCGGCGAACCGGCACCCGCCTCTTCCTCCGGGTCAATGGCCCCCTCAACCCCGAGTTGGCGGTCGAGGACGTGTCGACCGACTACGACCCCTCGGTCAACCCGCTCGCCGGGTCGGCACAGGTGACCTACACCATTGCCAACCGGGGCAACGTCCGGCTCAGCGGGTCGAGCAACGTCAGCGTGTCAGGGCCGTTCGGTCTCGGCGAACAGACGCTGCCGGCCACAGATTTCCCCGAGCTGCTGCCGGGAGGATCCATCACGGTGACTGCCGATGTCGAGGACGTTCCCGCCTTCGGTGTCGCGGTCACGACCGTGCGTCTCGAGCCCGACTCGATCGACGACGAGGAATTGGGCGGGTCGAGCACGAGGGGCCTGACGTTTGCGCCCCCGATCGCCGTGATACTCGGGCTGATCGCGTTCGCGCTCGTGTTGTTCGGCCTCCGTGCCTTCCGCCGACACCGGTCGGCCGGTCCCGGTGGCGACTCGAACGACGAGCCCATCTCCGCTGCGAGCGACACGATCGATGTGATCGAGGTGGACGGCGCCGAGCGTGGGGATCCCGCACACGCGGAACCGCAACGCACGTGACCGTGACGTCCACATCACGTGCGACGACCCGTCCGCGGCGGGCGCTCGTACGAGTTGCTGTCGTCACCGCCGCCGGGCTGTGTTTCGGCCTGCCTGCCGCAGCCCAACCAGCGACCACTGGACCGTCCGTCGTGCTCGACCGGTACGAGATGGCCCCGGCGGACCGTGTGGTTTTGACGATCGACGGCTTCGACGCGGGATCGGTGATCATCTCCGTGTGTGGAAACGACGCGCGGCGCGGCGCGACCGACTGCAACATGACCGAGAGTGAAGGGCTCCGGCTGAACCGCGAGGGTGGGGAGACCGTGTCGTCGATTCCGGTCGCGGCGCCCCCCGCCCCGTGTCCGTGCATCATCCGCGTGTCGAGCACCGGCAACGACGAGGTCGCCGTGGCCGCCATCGATCTGATCGGGCACCCGGTCGCTCCGGTGGTCGGGGCGCCCGATCTGGCCGACGCACTGGCCGTATCCGTCACGGCTGAAGCTTCGCCCGAGGGGCTGGTCGGATGGGTGCGGTCGGGTCTGGGAGGAGCGATGAACTACGACGTGACCGTCAAGGTCAGGAATCGTTCCACGGTGACGCTCGAGCGGATCGCAGCCTCCGGATCGGTCGGACGCGACGCGGACAGCGTGCTCGCGAACCTCGATCTTTCCGACCCGGGTGTGATTCCCCCGGGCCAGACGTGGACCGAAGTGGTGCGGACCGAAGTCCCCGCCCCGGTGTACGGCACGGTCGAATGGCGGGTCGACGTGTCGGGTGTCGGCCCGACGGTGACCGCCACGGAGTCGACCAGTCACACCCCGATCCTGTTGATGGTCCTTGCCATCGGCTTGGTCATCGACCTCGCCGTACTAGCGTGGAGGCTCGTGTCTCGACGTCGCCGGCGCAGTGACGATGCACCGTCAGATCCCGGCATCGGCGGGGGCGAGGACGACGTGCCGCGCGATTGGGCCGACGCCGACACGACCGTCGTCCGCGTCGTGGACACGACCGACCACGAACTGGCAGGTCGGCCCGTCAGCGTGTAACGGCAGAGGTCGACGGCCGGCGCCGCAGGTTCGGTACGGCGTGCATCAGGCGTGTTCATCCGGAGGGCACGTCGTAGGTCGCGACGAGGTGTGCCCGAACCGCAGGATCCGTCGTCAGCCCGATCGCCCGCGCCGCTGCCGCCTTTGCATCGGTCTGGCGACCGGCTCGCTTCAGCGCGTGCGCCCGCGTGACCCAGTAGGGCTGGTAGGCGCTGACCGCCCGTTCGGGGATCTCGTCGAGCAGGTCGAGCGCTCGTGTGGCGCCGGCGGACTCGACGTTGGCTGCGGCGCGGGCCACCAGGGCGCCGACCGTCGGCGAGAGATCGACGAGTCCGTCGTAGAGCGCAGCGATCGAGGCCCAGTCGGTCGAACCGGTGAGCGCCCGCCGATTGTGGACCGACTGGATGGCGGCCTGCAGCTGGTATGGCCCGATGTCGCCGAGTGCTTGCGCTCGACCGAGTTGGTGCTCCGCCTCGATCATCGGCGCCCGCAACCAGAGGTCGACATCCTGTTCGTCGAGCGGCACGAAACGGCCGTCGGCGGTCCGTCGGGCTTGCGAGCGTGCATCGAGATGCAGCATCAGGGCGAGCAGTCCTCTCGCTTCGGCGTTGCGTGGCTCGAGTTCGATCACCAGTCGCACGAGCCGCTGCGCCTCGCCGGTCAGCCCGCTGCGTTTCGGATCGGAGCCGTTCGGGTCATCCCACCCGGCGCCGTATGCCGCGTAGATGGCATCGAGGACGTTGCGCGTCCGCCGCGGGAGTTCCTCGGCCAGAGGAAACTCGAACGGGATTCGGGCATCGCGGATCTTCGACTTCGCCCGCGACAGCCGTTGCCCCATGGTGGTCGGCGAGGTCACGTAGGCCGATGCGATTCGCGCAGCGTCGAGACCCAGCACCGCCTGGAGCATCAGCGGAGCGCGGATGCCGGCATCGATCGCCGGATGCGCACACACGTAGAGCAGCTCGAGGCGCCGATCGGGGATGCCCGATGCGGGACTTGAATTCATCTCTTGCTCCACCCGCTCGTCCGCGAGCACCAACAACGACGGTTGGGCGCGGCGAGCGGTCTCGGACTTCCGATACGAACCGACCAGGTTTCGTCGGGCGACGGTGACGACCCAGCTGTCGGGGCGCTCGGGCACGCCACTCGTCGACCACGATTCGAGTGCCGCGACCAGTGCGTCGCTCAGTGCATCCTCGGCGGCAGCGAGATCGCCTGCATCCTGCGCCAGGTACGCGACCAGGCGGCCGTACGACGTCTCCACGACATCGGCGACCGCCTGGCGCGCCTCGGCTGTCACGCTGAGGGTGGCGGGAGCAACGGCCTGACCTCGACCGAGGCCGAATCGGCGGACGGGCAGCGGCGAGCCCACATCAGCGCCGTGTCGAGGTCGGGTACGTCGATCACGAAGTATCCGCCGAGCTGCTCTTTCGAGTCGGCGTAGGGCCCGTCCTCCACCACGAGTTCGTCACCACGCCGGCGCAGCGTCGTGGAGGTGGATGGCGGCATCAGCCCACCGGCGCTCGTCATCACGCCACTCTCGGCGAGTGCGGCGAGATACCCGGACCATGCCGCCCAGTACTCGCCGGACGCGTCCGGATCGTCGCGCTTCGCAAAGTCTTCCTCGGTCTCAACGGCCAGGATCATGTACTGCACGTGTTGAGTCTCGCGCCCTTGCTGGCTGGTGGTCGTGGTCATGGTGGCTTCCTTTCGGTGTGCGAGTCGGGCTCGCGAGGGTTGGATGCCCTGCAGTCGCGCCCGATCGCCGATTTCGACAACCCAAGCAACTTTTCTTTTCAGTGTTCGAGGTCGAGGCTGCGCGCTCCGGCGTGGAGGGGGTCGCGGGCGACGGCGATGGTGGACACGCCGAGCCCGTACGTGTGGATCCGCCCGACGGGTTCGATGCGGATGAAGCATCCGTTGGGTTCATCGAGTGCGCCGTGGGCGGCCGAGTGGGCGAGCAGCCCGCGACCGACGAGATCGGTGATCTCCGCGCTGTGCATGTCGACGACCGACGCCCGTGCTTGGAACTGGACCGAGAACGGTGGGCCGACCGGGACGCGGCGCACCGAGTTACGTCACCCGATGGCGGATGCTCGTCGCCGCCGACCGGCTGCAGACCGGTTCCGCCACGGTGGCGGCGGTCGCCGGCGAGGTCGGCTACGAGTCGGAAGCTGCGTTCAATCGGGCGTTCAAGCGGGCCATCGGATCGACGCCAGGTGCGGTGCGCTCCACGAAGCACATCGAGAAGTTCGCGTTGGTCGTCTGACGGTGGTCGTTTAGTTTGGAGCGATGACGGCACTCGACTCGACGGTCGACGACGAGGCTGCACCAGGCGCCGTCGGATCAGCGCCGTCGCCCATCGGCAGAGTCGTACTGACCGGCGCAACGAGTCCGCTCGGAGAGCGGGTGCTCCGTCAGCTCCACGCCGACGGCGTCGACGCGATCGCGGTCGATCTCGACGTGCTGGGAACCGCAGGCGCCGGCTCGCAGGTCGAGCCAGCGCACATCGTGGTCGACCTCGGCAGCAGCGACTACGACGAGCGGGCAGCCCAGCGCGAGAGCACGACGTGGTTCACGGCGGCATCGCTCACCGCCGCGGATCTGAGCGGCGCAGAGCACGTGGTGTTCGTCTCCTCGGCGATGGTGTACGGCGCGTTCGCCAACAACCCCGTGCCGCTCACGGAGGAAGCCGTCCTGCGACCCGACGTCGAATTCGTGTTCGCGCGTCAGCTCGCGTCGGCCGAGGAGCTCGTCGAGCAGTGGCGCCTCGCTGACGACGCTCGTTCCACCACCGTCCTACGGCCGGTGATCCCCGTGGCCGCAGACGGGAGTTCGCGTCTCGCGACCGCGTACGTTTCGGGGCTCGGGCGTCGGCTCGCCGAGGACGACCCGCCTTCCCAGTTCCTCCATCTCGACGACCTCGCCAGCGCGATCGCCACAGCGATCCATGACCGGCTCGACGGGGTGTTCAACGTGGCGCCGGATGGCTGGGTGCCGGGGGAGCGGGTCCGCGCCCTGTCGGGTGAACGGCCCCGGGTGCCGTTGCCCGAGCGGGCGAGCGAGGTCCTCAGCCGACTGCGCTGGCAGTTCCAGCGCGGGCCGATCCCGCCCGGATTGCGGTCGTACACCCTCGAACCATGGGTGGTCGCCAACGGTCGTCTTCGGGCGAGCGGTTGGTCGCCGACGGTGACCAACGAGCAGGCGTACGTCGAGAGCACCGAGTCGAAATGGTGGACGCTGATCTCGCCGAAGCGGCGTCAGGAGCTGGCGCTCGGTGCCGGCGTGGCCGCAGCGATCGTCGGCGTGGCGGCGGCGGTCGTCATCGGGCGGCGCCAGTTCCGCCGTCGGCGGCGCCGTCGAATCTGACGTGCGAATCTGAGGTTGCGAATCTGAGGAGGTCGCCCAGCGCTATTCGGCGGCGAGAGCGACGAACTCGCCCTCGTCGACGTGCGCGACGAGCTCACCGTGATCGTCGAGGATCAACGTTCCGTCGGGCATCTCGAGCAGCTCCACGACACCCCACGTGCAGTGATAGGTCATGTCGTCGGTCTGGACGATCACCGCGTCGAGTGAATCGGGCAGTTGCTCAGCGACGGCTGGAGCCTTCTCGGTGAACTGCGGCGTCGATGCGATCTCGTTGGGGATCGCCGTCATCCGGATCAGCAGGAGGGCGTCCGCCGGTGACACCGTGTGACGGGTCGTGGTGAGGGGGCTCGATGGCACCTCGACTGACTTGCGGCCATCCAGGCCCGTCGCGCTGAACGCGACGATCGGCGTGGTCGTTGCGCTGAGCGCCGTCGGGGCGTCGCTCTGGCTGGGAGTGGCCGACACCACGATGGCGACGACCATCATGATCGCCAACGCCCCGGACGCCGCAGCGAGCAACTTTGTGTGCGGACCGAACGACGACGACGGGTCGACATCGGTCGAGGTTGGTCCGAGTTCCGACGGGTGGCGCCACGTTCGCTCGTGCGGAGGGAGTGGGCCGGGTTCCACGAATGTCGAATGGTAGTGCGCATCCCGGCGGAGGGGTCCGCGGGACACCGCCTTGACAGCATCGATACGATGCCCCTCGTGAGTGACCCGATCGAGTCCAAGAACGACACGGATTGGCTCCTGCTCACCGAATCGGTGCTCGACGTCGGTGTCGCCTACGACTGGGCCGTGCGTCCGAACTGTGGTGCGGTCGTGCTCTTCAGTGGCACCGTGCGCGACCACGCCGAGGGTCGAGACGGAGTGCAACACCTCACGTACGAGGCCTACGAGAGCCAGGTGCTCGCTCGCTTCAGCGAGATCGTCGGGGAAGCCCGGAGCCGTTGGCCGGGCACGGGGCGGGTCGTCATCTGGCATCGGACCGGCCAACTCGGGGTCGAGGAGTCGACGGTGATCACGGTCGTCTCGGCGCCGCACCGTGCGGAGGCCTTCGAGGCCGGCCGTTTCACGATCGACGCCCTGAAGGAGTCGGCGCCGATCTGGAAGCACGAAGTGTGGGCCGGGGGCGCCGACTGGGGCACCGGCGCACACGTCCTCGCACCCGCCGGTGACGTGCGACCGGGAGCCGATCATGGTGGCGGCAGTTGAATGTCGACGGGTGTGGTGATCCTCGTCGCCATCGTGCTGGCCGGGCTGATCCTGGTCGTGGTGGCGCTCGTGCGGCGACGGGGGCCAGACGATCACGTCGACTCGTTCCGCCGGCAGATCGACGCGCTGTCGCCCCAAGCCCGACGTCCAACAATCGGCACGATGAAACCGCCGGAACCGCCGGCGGCAGACGATGATGGTGACGATGCCCCGTGACGCCCGCTCCTCGATGAACCATTCTCAGATCGGGGTCCGGCATGGCACGTGACCTCGCGATCGACCTCGGTACCGCGAACACGTTGGTCTACATGAAGGGTCGCGGCATCGTCCTCAACGAGCCGTCGGTGATCGCCCTCAACCGCCAGACCGGCGAAGTGCTCGCAACCGGACGCGAGGCCTGGCAGATGATCGGGCGCACCCCCGGCTACATCGTCGCCGTGCGGCCGCTGCGCGGCGGCGCGATCACCGACTTCGAGATCACCGAGCGGATGATCCGGCTGCTCCTTCAACGCGTCGGCGTCAGCCGCTTCACGCGGCCCAAGGTCGTCATCTGCGTGCCGTCGGCCATCACCGAAGTCGAGCGCCGTGCCGTCACCGACGCCGCCCGTCGTGCCGGCGCGGCCGACGCCAACCTGATCGAGCAGCCCATGGCGGCGGCGATCGGTGCCGACCTGCCGATCGACGAGCCGGTCGGCAACATGGTCATCGACATCGGCGGTGGCACGAGCGAGACCGCGGTGATCAGCCTCGGTGGCATCGTTGCGCTCGAAGCCGTCCGCGTCGGATCGTTCGACATCGACGCGGCCATCCAGAACTACGTCCGGCGCGAGCACGGCATCGCGATCGGCGAGCGGACCGCAGAGGAGATCAAGGTCGCGATCGGCTCGGCCGACCCGACACCTGACGAGAACCAGGCCGAGGTGCGCGGCCGCGACCTGATGTCGGGCCTCCCCAAGACGGTGCTGCTGACGCCCGAGGAGGTGCGGTTCGCCATCGAGGACGTGATCTCGTCGATCGTCGCGTCGGTGATCCGCTGTCTCTCGAAGGCGCCGCCCGAGCTGTCGCAGGACTTCCTGGTGCGCGGCATGTACCTCGTCGGCGGTGGCGGGCTCCTGCGGGGGCTCGCGGAGCGCATCGAGCGCGAGACCGAGGTGCCGGTGCGCATGTCGAACGTCCCGCTCGAAGCGGTCGTGCTCGGCGCCGGCCACGTGATCGAGCACTACGAAGCGTTGAAGGGCATGTTCATGGGGGCGCGCCGCTGAGCGTTCAGCGGCTGCCAGCCGACCTGTCCGCGGAGTTCCGCGACGGGATCGCCAGGGTGCGGCTCGACTTCGAGGTTCCCGGCGAGCACCCCGCCGATGTGCTCGCCGAAGCCGAGCGATCAGCATCGGCAGTGCTCGGCGATCTCTACGCCCAGGTCGATGGCGTGAAACCGGTCGATCGCACCGACGTCGAGTTCGTCACGCTCGACCCGGCCGGCAGCACCGATCTCGACCAGGCGTTCGCGATCGACACGGACGGCGACGATGTCGTGTTGTCGTACGCCATTGCCGACGTCGCCCGCTTCGTCGAGCCGGGCGGCCTGATCGACGCCGAAGCCTGGCGGCGTGGTGTGACCGTGTACCTGCCGGACGACCGTGCGAGCCTCCACCCACCTCGACTGTCCGAGGATGCGGCGAGCCTGCTCCCCGACGTCGATCGGCCGGCGATCGTGTTCTCCGTCCGCGTCGACCCGACCGGGCAGGTCCGGCTCGACGCCGCCACTCGCTCGGTCATCCGCAGCCGTGCCAAGTTGGCCTACTCGACCGTTCAACTCAGCGACCTGCCGGCGGGATTCGTCGAGTTCACCAGTCGGATCGAGCAGGCGGAGATCGAGCGCAGCGCCGAGCGAGTCGAGGCCCCGGAGCAGGAGGTGGTGCGGACAGCTGACGGTTTCGAGCTGCGCTTCCGCCCCCGATCGGAAGTCGAGAAGCAGAGCGCGGCGCTCTCCCTGGCGACGAACATGGCCGTCGCCCACGCGCTGTATGCGGCGCACACCGGGCTGTTCCGCACGATGGACGGCGTCGACGACGCCCATGCAGGTCGCTTGCGCAACACGGCGCGCGCCTTCGGGCTCCAGTGGCCGGGGGAGCTGCCGCTCGCCGACTACCTCCGAACCCTGTCGGCGGATGACCCACGCACCGGTGCGTTCCAGCTCGCGGTGCGCCGAGCGGGCGGGGCGGCGCAGTACACGCCTTACACGGATGGCGTGGTGCCGTGGCATGCGGCCGTGGCGGCAACGTACTCCCACGCGACCGCGCCGCTGCGCCGGCTGGCCGACCGGTACGTGATCGAGGCGGTGCTTCGGGTGGTCGATGGAGCTCCGGTGCCCGACTGGATCACCTCCGCCTTCGATCGCCTCCCCGAGGTGATGCGGGCTGCCGACGCGCTGGCCAACCGGGTCGATCGGGCCGTGCTCGACGTCGCCGAGGCCATCGTTCTCGTCGGTCGCGAGGGCGAGGTGTTCGACGCAGTCGTCACCGATGAGGATGATCGCGGCGTCCGCGTCCAAATCACCGAGCCTGCCGTGGTCACCCACATGGCGGCTCACCGCGTCGACCCCGGCGATCCCCTCCGTGTTCGCCTCACCCGCGCCGACCCCGCCGCCCGCATCGTCGAGTTCACCCGCGTCAGCTGATCTCCGTAAGCGGCCGAAGCCGTTCCAGCGATGCGCGAGATCCCCGTATCAGGTGGTTTGGCTCATCGCTGAGATCGAACCGGCCCATGCGATGAGCCGGATCCCCGTATCAGGTGGTTTGGCTCATCGCTGACGTCGAACCCGCCGACGACTCGGGGTCTACGGGACGACGAGGCGGGCGATGGTGCCACCGTTGGAGATTGCGTAGACGTCGCCGTCAGGGCCGATCGAGATCGCGGCGAGCGCCGGCAGGCTGCCGATCGCAACCACCCGTGGGTCGTCGGGGGACGCCGCCGGATCGAGGGCCCAGATCTCGCCGCTGCAGTAGTCGCCGAAGACGTACCAGCCGTTGAGATCGGGCACCGTCGACTCCCGAGCGACGGCGCCACCGCTCACCGAGCACCCGCCATCGTCGTGTGAGTACACGTACACCGGGGCCGTGTGGCCGGCATCGGACTGGTCGTCGTTGAACCGCTCGTTCCCCTCGAACGCACTCCAGCCGAAACTGAGGCCTCGGCCCGCATCGACACCGCCGGCCGCAGGAGCTCGGTTGATCTCCTCGAACTCGTTCTGCCCGACATCGGCGATCCACAGATCGCCCGTCACGGCGTCGAACGAGAAGCGCCAGGGATTGCGCAGCCCGAGCGACCAGATCCTCGGGTCCGCTCCGTCGACGCCGACGAACGGATTGTCCGCCGGGACGGTGTACGCCTCGCCTTCGGTCGCCGCGGGATCGATGCGCAGGATCTTGCCAAGCGGCGTCGTGAGGACGAGGCCACTGCGGTTCGGGTCGTCGGCCGAGCCGCCGTCACCGAGACCGACGTACAGCATCCCGTCCGGACCGAACGCCACCTTGCCACCGTTGTGGTTGGCGAAGGGCTGCTCGACCCTGAACACCTCACGTGCGGTCGCCGCGTCGAGCACCCCGCTGGCGGGGTCGACCGCGTACTCGGCGACGATGGTGTCGCCCGACCGGTCGGTGTAGTTGACGTAGGCGAGTTCCTCGGACGGATGGAAGGCGAGCCCGAGCAGGCCCTGCTCGCCGCCATCCGAGACCAGGTCGGACACATCGAGCACCACCTCGCTGGATTCGTCGTCGACGGCCACCACCTGCCCCGTCTGCTGGACGATGAACAGCCTGCGGTCGGCGGGCCGGATCGCGACCTCGACCGGCCGATCGAACTGGCCGATCTCGAACAGCTCGACCGCCGGTACCACCAGCGGTGCTGGGACGGTCGTGGCGGGAACCGTCGGCGCAGCCGTGGCGGACGGCGCTGGGGTGGTCTCGTCGGCGGGGCCCGTGTCACCCTCCGGCGCGAGGGAGGAGGTGACCGTCGGGTCGGTCTCGACCACGGGTGGAACGGTCGCGAAGGTCGCCGACGACGAACTGTCGGAGCTGGATGATTCGCCGTCCGAGCTGCAGCCCGCCGCGACCAGTGCGATGCTCGCCGCACACGCGCCGTTCGCGTGTCGGGCACTCACGGTTGACCCACCCGGGCGAGGCCTTCCTGCACGACGCTCACCGCCAGGCGCCCGTCCGCCGTGTAGATCGAGCCGCCGGCCAGGCCTCTCGACGAGGCGGTGGACAGTGCGGCCTGGTCGTACAGCAGCCACTCGTCGGCCCGGAACGGGCGATGGAACCACATCGCGTGGTCGAGGCTCGCCATCTGCATGCCGGGGCTCTCCCACGACAGACCGAAGGGCAGCACGGTCGTGTCGAGCAGGGTCATGTCGCTCGCGTAGGTGACGATGCACGCGTGCAACACCGGGTCGTCGGGGAGCTTGCCGTTGGCTCGCAGCCAGACGTGCTGCGTCGTCGACGGGTTGCCCTTCTTGCTGATCGGGTCACCGTCGACGTATCGATGGTCGATCGGGCGCGGTCGGTGGTACCACTCGCCGAGCTGCTCGGCGTACGGGGCCATGCGGGTGCGGAAATCGTCGAGATCTTCGGGATTGCCCATTCCCGTCGGCATCGTCATCTGGTGACTCGGGCCCGGCTCGTCGTCGTGGAAGCTGGCCTGCAGGTTGAAGATCGCCTTGCCGTGCTGGATCGCCACCACACGACGGGTCGAGAAGCTGCGCCCGTCACGGATGCGGTCGACCTCGTAGAGGATCGGCACCGTCGGATCGCCGGGACGCAGGAAGTAGGCGTGGAGAGAGTGCACGAGCCTGCCGTGCTCGTCGATCGTCCGCGCCGCTGCGACCAGTGCCTGCCCGGCGACCTGGCCGCCGAAAACCCGTTGCCGGTTCTCGTCGGGCGAGGTGCCCCGGAAGATGTTGACCTCGATCGCCTCGAGGTCGAGCAATCGCACGAGGTCGTCGAGCGCCTCCTGGCCGGCCGCGGGGGTCTGGGTCGTATCCATCTGGGCCCATGTTGCCACGCGCCCGGGTGAAGGGGGCAAGACACGA
>JANNNB010000135.1:0-4037 GCA_031398325.1 Actinomycetes bacterium | reverse complement strand
CGATGCTTCGGCAACCGGCCCGACCGCGACCGGTCCGACGGAGCGGGGTCGGCGCCGCTGGACCGCGGCTGTCCTTGCGGCGGCGGCCGCCGCCGCGCTGTGCGTCGGTCTGGTGGTCGTGCAACGCTCCGGAGGGGACGCTCCCACCCCGAACGTCTCGAACCCGTCCGCCACGCTTCCGACGGCCGAACTGCCCGACCCGGTCGATGAGGCGCCGGCCACGACGAGATCGCCCGAGGCGACGTCGACCGTGCCCGCCACAACGGCCGAGCCGGCCCCGGCCACCGTCCCGCCGAGATCTGGCCCGCCGAAATCGGGCCCGGCGACGGTGTTGGGTCCGCCCGCCACCGGCCTGCCCACCAACGGTGTGATCGCGACGAATCTCGGGTCGACGGGATCGCAACAGGTGGACCCCAGCCGCTCCGGCCAGACGATGGCGTTTCCACTGTCGGTCGTTCCGAACCAGTGGCCGCTGCCCGTCTTCTCCGCGGATGGCACGCGAATGGCCTACGCGTTGAACGGCCTGGTCACGGTCCGTGAGCCGTCGAGCGGAGACGAACGCGACGTGGCCCGTTGCTCCGAGACCTGGCCCTGCACGATCGCCTGGTCACCCGACGGCGCGACTCTTGCGATCAACCGAGACCCCTGGTCGATTGCCCTGTTCGCGTCCGATGGCGACGTCGACCAGACCAGCACGGTCGTCGTCGAGGGTCTCGATTTCTTTCCGCACATCGTCGACTGGACCCACGACGGTGAACGGATCGTGTACGTCCCGCAGGCCCCGGATCCCGACGGAGCCGAGCCCGCGGTCGCGCTCGAGTCCGTCCGCATCGACGGGACCGATCGCAGCCCGATCCTCTTCGCGATGGATCTGCCCTCGCTGATCGCGCCGACCTGGGTTGACGTCTCACCGCTCGACTCGACGATCGGTTGGATCCAGATGCTCGAACCTGTCGTGCGGCCCGGGGGTGAAGAGCGGGACCCCACGTCCCTGCCCGTCTCGCTCGAGCTCCGGACGGTGCACATCGACGGGTCCGACCAGCACACTGTCGCCGACCTCGGTGACTGTTGGTGCCAGGGCTTCTCGCCGGACTTCACCTGGTCGCCCGACGGCGGGCACTACGCGTACCTGACGCCGAACTCGCCATCGATCGGCGACCTGTTCGTGGCGTCGGCCTTCGGCGATCCTGACCCCGAGCCCGTGGCCACTGGTAGTGGCGAGCTCGTGTGGTTTCCGGCGAGCCGCTAAGGGGCCGATCTCGGATTCTGTCCGTCGTGGGTTGCGGATTCCGCAACTGACGGCGGAATGAATTCGTGAGTTCGCCGGGCGAGACCACAGTCAGACGGCGCGGGCGGAGACGAGCCAATCGTGGTCGTCGCCGAGGAACTCGATCTGGGCGAAGCCGGCGTCCGTGAGCGCTTCGCTCATCTGGTCGCGGGTCCACCAACGCAGGCGGATCCGGCGGAACCACGTGTCGATCAGGCCGCCGTCACGGTCGTACGTCTCGACACGGCTGAACGACAGGTGCACCTGCTCCACACCCGCAGCATCGTCGACACCGGTCGCCTCGTGGGCCACGTAGGTGATGCCCGTGTCCGCTGCGGTTGCCGTGCGACGCAAGCGCCAGGTGAACCCGGTGGTGTCGCCGCGTCGCTCCGTGTGGCAGCTGAACGCGAGCGTGCCGCCGAGTTCGAGGTGGGCCCGGTAGCTGGCGAGGGCCTGCCGCGCCAGGTCGAGATCGGCGATCAACGTGAAGGTCCCGGCCGGGCAGACGATCGCCCGGTACGTGCGGTCGAGTTCGAGCGGCGCGATGTCACCGTGGTGCAGCGTCACATCCAGTCCACCGGCGACGGCGTGCAGTCGGCAGCGTTCCAACATGTCGGCGGACGAGTCGATGCCCTCGATGTCGAGCCCGCGCCGGCGAGCCGGGATCAGGAACCTCCCGTTGCCGGTCCCGAGCTCGAGCGCAGTGCCGTCGTCGTACTCGGTCCGGACCTGCTCGAGCATCCGCAGGTACCACCCGTCGTCCGGAAACCGACTCCCCGGCGGCAACCACGCGTCGTAGGCCAGTGCAGTGACGCCGTCGTAGCCGCGATCGGTGAGCTGCTCGATGAACTGGTCGCTCGCCCCCATGCTGCGTGTCTACCACCGCGACGGGGACGCCGAGTCCGACCTACGAGTGGAGCCAGGTGACCGCGACGTCGTACTCGTGGTTGCGGAAAGTTCGGACGCTTCCGTGCAGGGCGAACTTGAGCAGGTTCAACCCGTTGCGGATGTGCCCGTCGTCGGTCACGACGGCACCCTTGTGGAACTTGGTGTGGCGGATGCCGCTGGTCAGTTCGCCCCATCCACCCTCTCCGAACCCCTCGAAGTGCTCACCGAGATCGAGCAGCAGACGCAACTTCTCATGACGTTCGACGACGTGGTCGACCTGCGGTTCGATGACCTCGACGAAGTCCTCGGTGGTGAACAGCCCGACGGCGCGCATCCCGATGCACCCCTCCGGAAGGTTGTCGATTGGTTCGATCACGCGCCGAAGCGTAGGCGCCGCAGGGGTCACGCCAATGGAACGCCGACGTGAGTCAGATGGCGTCGATGTCGTCGATGTCGTTGGGGTTGGTCGCGGTGACGAGCCAGATGTGTCCAGTGAAACGGACGCTGCCGTCGACGACGAGGTTCCGCAGTTCGGCGCGCGACTCGTCGAGGAGCGCGTTCCAGCCCTCCGGGCCGAGCTGCGGTTCGAGTTCTGCTGCGGCCTTCCGACCCAGCAGCCCGCTCAACGCCATCGCCAGCCGTTCTTCGACGCCGTCGCTGCCGTCGAGTGAGTAGTCGAGTGGCACGTCGAGCGCCACCGCGACCACGTTCGCCCAGCCGGCCAGGGCGAGTGTGTCGCCGACCAGCTCGCTCGTGCCGAGCCCGAGCGGCCCTGGCTCGCCGACCGGTGGCGGGGCCAGTGGAACTTTCATCCGGGCGGCCAGCGGCGCGAGGCCCGACATGAACCCGTCGTGTTCCTCGGCGCGCCAGCAGGCGATGGCCAGCTCTGCCCCCGGCGCGCAAGCGGCGCGGATGTTGGCGAATGCCGCCACCGGGTCGTCGAAGAACATCACCCCGAACCTGGACACGACACGATCGAACGGCACACCTGGTGCGTGGGCGAGCAGGTCGTCGGTCTGCGCGTCGGCTTCGATCACGGTCGCCTCCGGCACGCTGCGAACGGCGCCAGCGACCATCGACTCGGAGATGTCGACCCCGACTGCGTCCACCCCGGCGGCGACCGACGCCTCGAGCAGTGCTCCTGTGCCGCACCCGACGTCGAGCAGCCGGGTCGCGCCGGCGAGATCGGCGGCCTCGATGATCGCTTCGGTGACCGGCGTGAACACGGAGTTGATGATCCGCTCGTTCGCAGCCCACCGTTCGCCGCCGCCTGCCCAGTTCTGCTTCATCGCCTCGTTCGCCATGGGCGTCACCGTAGCCACGTGCGCCCACGCCGGGTACGGCCGCCCCATGTTCGCGACCGTCGTAGCGGCCCAGGCATCACCGCTCATGCGACTCTCCGACTCGGGTCTCGGGTCGGGGGGTCGGCTCCGGCAGGTGCACTGGCGGACGGCCTCGCGCCGGTGCGCTGCGGTGTTCGATCGTGGGAATCGTGTGTGGAGTGGGTGGTTCCGTCTGGTCTGGTCCAGGTGATGATGCGGTCGGGTGTCACGGACAGCTTCCATCGGCCTCCGTGGGCGAGGTGGTGGTGTCGGGAGCAGACCGACCGGTACGAGGTTGGAGATGTCGGATCGTCCGTCCAAGCGCCAGAAGATGACGTGGTGGATCTCACAGTGCTCGAACCCGACCTCGCATCCGTCGCCGACGCAGGTCTTGTGCATTGCTCTGAGTTTGCGTCGTTGGGCGCGGGTGACCGTGCGGGTGGATCGGCCGAGGTCGGTGACTTCGCCCTTGCCGTTCAGGACGTAGGGGATGATGTCGGCCTCACAGCAGAGTCGACGAACCTCGGAGATCGGGATGGGTGTGCCGTTGTAGGTCTCGC
>JANNNB010000106.1:0-2762 GCA_031398325.1 Actinomycetes bacterium | reverse complement strand
CAGGCGAACGACGCGGTGGCGATCTGGAAAGCACTCGACCCGTCGGAACAGACCGGGGCGCGCAAGGACCGGCTGATGCAGCTGTGGACGCAGGCCGAGGTCGGCCGCTTGACGAACCGGCGCGCCGCCGAGCGGGCCAAGGCGGGCAACCCCGGCCCGGAGATGTCGATCGCCAAGCTCGCCTTCTCCGAGCTCAACAAGGCGCTGTACGAGTTCTGCATCGACCTGATGGGCGCCGACGCGCTCATCGGATACGACTACACCTTCCGCCGCCCCGGAGATCTCGACGTCACCGGCACCATGCACGGCACCCGCTACTCGTTCCTCCGCGTTCGGGCGAACTCGATCGAGGGCGGTACCTCGGAAATCATGCGCAACATCCTCGGTGAGCAGGTGCTCGGCCTGCCCGGCGAGCCCCGCGTCGACAAGTCCGTCCCCTGGAACGAAGTCCCCCGCAACTGAAACGATTGGCTCGGCCTCACCCCGAGTCATCTCGTAACGGTCGAGGTCGGCCGAGCGCCAGCCTCGTCGCTGGCGCTTCCCTCGGCGGCACCCGAATCACCGTGCTGAGCTCCGATATCCTGGTTCACTGATGTTCGACACACTGTCCAGCCGCCTCGAGGGGATCGTCAAGAAGATCAAGGGCAAAGGCCGCCTGACGGAGGCCGATGTCGACGAGGTGATGCGGGAGATCCGCACGGCCCTCCTCGAAGCCGACGTGAACGTCACCGTCGTCCGGTCGGTCTGCAACCGGATCCGTGAAGCAGCGATCGGCGCGACGCGCTCGGGAGCGCTCGATCCGGCGCAGCAGGTGGTCAAGGCCGTCAACGACGAACTGACGCGTGCGCTCGGTGGCGAAACGCTGACCATCACGTACGCGTCGAAGCCGCCGACCGTCGTGCTCATGGCCGGTTTGCAGGGCTCGGGCAAGACCACCAACTCGGCCAAGCTCGCCTCGTGGTTCAAGACCCAGGGCCGCCAGCCGCTGCTCGTCGGCGCCGACCTCCAGCGTCCCGCAGCGGTCGAACAGCTCCGCACGCTCGGCCGCCAGATCGACGTCCCGGTGTTCTCCGACCCGTCGGACCCCGTGAATGCGGCACGTGCCGGTCTCGAAGAGGCCAAGCGGCTCGGCCGCGACGTCGTGATCGTCGACACCGCCGGCCGGCTCTCGATCGATGCCGAGCTGATGGAACAGGTCCGTCAGATCTCCGCCGCGGTCGATCCGAACTACACGTTCCTCGTCATCGACGCCATGACCGGTCAGGATGCCGTCCAGACCGCCGAGGCGTTCCACGCCACCCTGCAGATCGACGGCGTGATCATGTCGAAGATGGACGGCGACGCCCGCGGTGGTGCGGCGCTGTCCGTCAAGGAGGTCATCGGTCGCCCGATCGCATTCGCCTCGACCGGAGAGAAGCTCAACGAGTTCGAGCAGTTCCACCCGGACCGCATGGCGAGCCGCATCCTCGGCATGGGCGACATGCTCACCCTGATCGAGCAGGCCGAGCGGGTCTTCGAGGCCGACCAGGCCGAGGCGGCGGCGGCCAAGCTGATGGAGGGCCAGTTCACCCTCGACGACTTCCTCGACCAGATGCAGCAGCTGAAGAAGATGGGGCCCCTCGGCGGTCTGATGGGAATGATGCCGGGCATGCCCAAGGAGCTGAAGGGTGCGAAGATCGACGACGACGACCTGAAGCCCATCGAGGCGATCATCCGCTCGATGACCGCCGCCGAGCGGGCCAAGCCCGAGATCATCAACGGCAGTCGACGGACTCGCATCGCCGTCGGATCGGGCACCGAGGTGGGCGACGTCAACCGCCTCGTGAAGCAATTCGGCGAGATGCAGAAGATGATGAAGCGCTTCGGGATGAGCGGCAAGCCCACGAAGAAGGGCAAGAAGGGCAAACAGGGCCGCGTCGGCGGTGGGGTCGGTGGCGGCAAGCCGAAGGGCCTCCCACCCGGGTTCAACCTGCAGCCGGGTGGCATGGACCTTCCCGGCCTGCCCGGTACGCCGAACATGCCCGGCATTCCAGGGTTCCCGAACCGCTGAACGATCCGGTACGCCCGAACGGGAGGGGATGCGGCCGTGCGCCGCTAGCCTTCCCACGTTCTCATTTGCAACCAGGAGTGACGATTTCAGATGGCAGTCAAGCTGCGCCTCACGCGTGTCGGCAAGAAGAAGCAACCTCAGTACCGCATCGTCGTGGCCGACGCGCGTTCACCTCGCGATGGCCGTTTCATCGAGATTCTCGGCCACTACGACCCGCGCCAGAATCCCTCGGCGCTCACGGTGGACAACGACAAGGCCGTCAAGTGGCTCGACGACGGCGCACAGCCGACCGAGCGGGTGAAGAAGCTCCTCGAGATCTCCGGCGCCTACGAGCAGTTCGAGGCCGCCAAGGCCTCGAAGTGAGCGACACTGGCACGGTCGAGTTCGACTCGACCGAGTCTGATGACCAAGCGGGTTCGGCTGACGCATCCGGCGCACCGACCGCCGTGGCCGTGCTCACGCACATCGTCAAGTCGATCGTCGACGACCCCGCCGCCGTCACGGTCGAGTCCGACGACTCCGGCCGCCGGCTCACACTCAACGTGCGTGTCGGCGAAGGCGATCTCGGCCGGGTCATCGGTCGACGTGGCCGCACCGCTGCGAGCATTCGCACCGTTGCCCGCGCTGCCGCCTCGAAAGACGGTGTCGAGATCGACATCGAATTCCTCGACGACTGAGCGCACCCCGCTCGCTCGCACTTCGAGCTGCTGCC
>JANNNB010000104.1:0-20436 GCA_031398325.1 Actinomycetes bacterium | reverse complement strand
CTGCCGATCATCGAGACGAAGGCCGGCGACGTGTCGGCGTTCATCCCGACGAACGTGATCTCGATCACCGACGGTCAGGTGTACCTGCAGGACAACCTGTTCAAGTCCGGTGTCCGTCCGGCCGTCGACGTGGGCATCTCGGTGTCCCGCGTGGGTAGCGCCGCACAGATCAAGTCGATGAAGGCCGTCGCCGGCACCCTGAAGGGCGACCTCGCCCAGTTCCGTGAGCTCGAAGCGTTCGCCACGTTCGGTTCCGAACTCGACGCGGTGTCGAAGTCGCAGCTCGAGCGCGGCTACCGACTGGTCGAGCTGCTCAAGCAGCCGCTCAACAGCCCGATGCCCGTCGAGGAGCAGGTCGTAGCGATCTTTGCCGGCACCAAGGGCTACCTCGACGACCTGCCGGTCGGCGACGTCGGTCGCTTCGAGACCGAGCTCATCGAATACATGCGCACGACACACGCCGGCATGCTCTCCGAGCTGAAGACCGCCGGCATCCCCGACTCGCTCGGTGACGTCATCGCCTCGTTCAAGGAGACCTTCACGGTCTCGGGCCCCAAGACGGCCGACCCGACCAAGACCGACGCCGAAGCACTCGGCGAGGCCCACTCCAACAAGACCCTCGCAACGGAGTGATCCAGTAATGGCCGGTGGACAGGAACGAATCCTTCGCGAACGCATTCGCAGCATCCAGGCGACGAAGAAGATCACGCGCGCCATGGAACTCATCGCTGCGTCGCGCATCGTGAAGGCCCAGGCCCGCGTGGCTGCCGCCGTCCCCTACTCCGAGCAGATCACCGAGGTCGTCAAGGACCTGGCGGCGAGTGGCGGGTCCACGGACTCACCGTTGCTCGCCGGACGCAGCGAGATCAAGACCACGTGCTACGTCGCGATCACCGCTGATCGTGGTCTGTGCGGTGGCTACAACTCCGGTGTGCAGCGATCGACCGAGGGTGAAGTCAAAGCCGACGCCCTCGCTGGACGTGACTACACGATCGTCCCGGTGGGTCGGAAGGCCGAGGGCTACTTCAAGTTCCGCGGTTACAAGCTCGGCCGGCCGTTCAACGGCTTCTCCGACCAGCCGACGTACGAAGATGCCAAAGCGATCGGCGAGTACGTCGTCGACCTCTATGCATCGGGAGAGGTCGACAAGGTCGAACTCGTGTACACCCGCTTCATCTCGTCGGGCACGCAGGAAGTCGTGCTGCGCCCGCTGGTGCCGCTGTCGAACGACACGGTGGCGGGCGGCGACGGCAGGGCCGGCAGTGCCGATGGCACCGGAGGCGACTACGAGTTCGAACCCGACCCCTCGACGATCCTCGACACCCTCGTCCCCCGCTACATCGAGGCCCGCATCTACGCCGCGCTGCTCAACGCTGCAGCGTCCGAACATGCCTTCCGCCAGCGAGCGATGAAGGCCGCGACCGACAACGCCGAGGAACTCATCAAGTCCCTCAGCCGCATCATGAACCGGGCCCGACAGGACTCGATCACCACGGAGATCATGGAGATCGTCAGTGGTGCCGAAGCCCTCGATTCCGACACCACCGACCTGCCGTACATCGAGCTCGGCGACCTCTTCGCATCTGCAACACCAGGAGCATGACAGACATGACCATGACAGAAACTCCCGTGACGGACACCGGCCGCAAGGACGGGCGCGTCGTCGGCATCGCCGGCCCCGTGATCGACGTCGAGTTCCCCCGTGGCGCCCTGCCCGAGCTGAACAGTGCCGTCGAGTTCGACATCCAGCTCGAAGGTGAGACCATCAAAGTGCTCGCCGAGGTCGCCCAGCAGCTCGGTGACGGACGCATCCGCGCCGTGTGCATGAAGCCGACCGACGGCCTCGTGCGCGGCACACCGGTGCGCAACCTCGGCCACGGCATCCAGGTACCGGTCGGCGAGAAGGTGCTCGGCCACATCTGGAACGTGTGGGGTCAGCCGCTCGACGACGAGCCGGACGGCTTCGACCAGATGGAGCGTTGGGACATCCACCGCCCGGCCCCGGACTTCGACGCACTCGAACCTTCCGCCCGCGTGTTCCCCACCGGCATCAAGGTCATCGACCTCCTCACCCCGTACGTCGCCGGCGGCAAGATCGGCCTGTTCGGTGGTGCGGGCGTTGGCAAGACCGTGCTCATCACCGAGATGATCAACCGTGTGGCCTCGCAGCACGGTGGTGTGTCGGTGTTCGCCGGCGTCGGCGAGCGCACCCGTGAAGGCACCGACCTCCGACTGGAGATGATGGAGTCGGGCGTGTTCGAGAAGGCCGCCCTCGTGTTCGGCCAGATGGACGAGCCGCCGGGCGTGCGCCTCCGGGTCGCCCTGTCGGCGCTCACCATGGCCGAGTACTTCCGCGACGTGCAGGGCCAGGACGTGCTGCTGTTCGTCGACAACATCTTCCGCTTCGTGCAGGCAGGTTCCGAGGTGTCGACGCTCCTCGGCCGCATGCCGTCGGCCGTGGGCTACCAGCCGACGCTTGCCGACGAGATGGGCCAGCTCCAGGAGCGGATCACCTCGACCCGCGGTCGTTCGATCACATCGCTGCAGGCCGTGTACGTGCCCGCCGACGACTACACCGACCCGGCGCCGTTCACCACCTTCACGCACCTCGACGCGACGACCGAGCTGTCCCGTCAGGTCGCGGCCCTCGGCATCTATCCCGCCGTGGACCCGTTGGCGTCGACGTCGACCATCCTCAGCCCTGAGGTCGTCGGCGAGAAGCACTACGACGTCGCCCGCCGCGTGCAGGAGAACCTCCAGCGCTACAAGGAGCTGCAGGACATCATCGCCATCCTCGGCCTCGACGAACTGTCCGACGAAGACCGTCTGACGGTGAACCGGGCCCGCAAGATCCAGCGCTTCCTGTCGCAGCCGTTCTTCGTCGCCAAGGTCTTCACCGGCCTCGACGGCGAGTTCGTGCCGGTCGACGAGACGGTCGAGAGCTTCGACGCGATCCTCGCCGGCGAGCTCGACGAAGTTCCGGAGCAGGCGTTCCTCAACGTCGGTGGCGTCGAGCAGGTGCTGGCCAAGGCCAAGAAGCTCCAGGAGGGCTGATCCGTCATGGCCGAGCCTCTGCTCGTCGAGGTGGTGTCACCGGAGAAGGTGCTCTACTCCGGTGAGGCCGACATGGTGATCACCCGCACGATGGGTGGTGGCGAGGTCGCGTTCCAGGCCGGCCATGCCCCGTTCCTGGCCGCCCTGGTCGAGAACCACACCCGGGTGTTCCAGACCGACGGCACCGTGCAGGACATCGCAGTCCACCGCGGGTTCGTCGAGGTCAGTGGCAATCCGACCAAGGTGTCGATCCTGTCGGACACCGCCGAGCTGGCGCAGGACATCGACGTCGAGCGGGCCAAGCAACAGCTGGAGCAACATCTCCACACGCTGCGCAACGAGAAGATCGACGGCACTCTGAGTTCGGCGATGACCGAGGCCATGGGTGGCCGTGACCGGGCGATCGCCCGCCTGAACGCCACCGGCACCACCTTCACCGCCTGAGCAGACCGTTCCATCCGTTCTCGTGAACAAACTGCGGCGCAGCGCCGCAGTTTGTTCACGAGAACGACGGCGCCACACCTGAAGATAGGGTCCGCGGATGGCTCGGTATCCGTTTACGTCCGCCCTTGTCACCGGTGCATCCTCGGGGATCGGCGCCGAGATGGCCCGCCTGCTCGGCGAGGCAGGCGTGCCGACGGTGCTCGTCGCTCGACGGGTAGACCGCCTCCAGGAGATCGCCGATCGATACGACGGCTTCGATGTGCTCGAGGCCGACCTCGGCACCGATGACGGCCGGGCGGCGACCGTCGAGCGGATCACGTCGAAGGAGCACCCGATCGACCTCGTGGTCAACAACGCCGGGTTCGGCACGAGCGGTGACTTCCACGAACTCGATGTGGAGCGTCTCGAGGACGAGATCGAACTGAACGTCTCTGCGCTCACGACGCTCAGCCACGCTGCGCTCGCCACGATGGTGCCGCGTGGCCGCGGCTACCTCTTGAACGTCTCGAGCGTGGCGAGCTTCCAGGCCGCCCCGGGACTCGCGGTGTACGCAGCGACGAAGGCGTACGTGACGAGCCTCACCGAGGCGCTCCACGAGGAGACGAAACGGACCGGTGTGCATGTGACCGCCCTGTGCCCAGGGCTCACCAAGACCGAGTTCCAAGAGACGAGCAACACGTCGAGCTACTCCGCGACGTATCCCGACTTCGTCTGGACCTCAGCCGAGTCGGTGGCAGCGACGGGCCTCGCCGACGTCGCTGCCAACCGAACGCTGTCGGTGCCCGGGGCGCTCTACAAGGGCCTCGTGAGCGCCAGCAGCATCACCCCGCGCTTCATCGCTCGTCGCGTCAGTGGCCTCGCCGGCCGCACGTGAATCGAACGCGTGAACAAACTGCGGCGCAGCGCCGCAGTTTGTTCACGCGAACGTGATGGGCACGACCGGGGTCAGTAGTCGATGGCGGCGAACTCGCGGAGCTTGCTCACCCGGTGGGTGGCGTCGATCATGCGGACGGTGCCGCTGCGTGAGCGCATGACCAGGCTCTGGGTGCGAGCGCCGTCGCGTCCGAATCGGACGCCCCGCAACAGCGCGCCGTCGGTGAGGCCGGTCGCCGCGAAGAAGCAGTTGTCGCTGTCGATGAGGTCGTCCTGCGTCAGCACCCGATCGAGGTCGTACCCGGCACCGAGCACCGCCTCGCGTTCGGCGTCGCTCTGCGGCGCGAGTCGTGTCTGCAGCTCACCGCCCATCGCTTTGCTCGCTGCGGCCGAAATGACGGCCTCGGGCGTGCCACCGATGCCGAACAACGCATCGACGCCGGCGTCGGGCCAACACGTGGCCACCGAGCCGTAGACGTCGCCGTCGGTGATGAGTCGGATGCGGCAGCCGCTGGCGCGGATCTCGGCGATCAGATCGGCGTGGCGCGGGCGGTCGAGGATGACCACGGTGAGGTCACGTACCTCTTCGCGCTTGGACTTGGCGATCCAGCGCAGGTTCTGGGTGGCCCCCGCAGTGATGTCGATCGAACCGACCGCATCGGGGCCGACAGCGATCTTCTCCATGTAGAAGGACGGGCCGGGATCGAACATCGATCCGCGGTCGGCGACGGCGATCACCGCGAGTGCGTTCGTCTTGCCGTGTGCAGTGAGGGTGGTGCCATCGATGGGGTCGACCGCCACATCGACCTCGGGAGAGCTTCCGTCGCCGACGCGCTCGCCGTTGTACAGCATCGGTGCGTCGTCCTTCTCGCCCTCGCCGATCACGACGATGCCGTCCATCGCCACCGTCGACAGCGAGAGTCGCATCGCTTCGACGGCGGCATTGTCGGCGGCATTCTTGTCGCCCCGACCGACCCACCTCGCCGCAGCGAGGCAGGCCGATTCGGTGGCGCGCACGAGGTCCATCGCGAGGTTGCGGTCGGGCTGCTGGCGTGACGTCGTTGTCATGACGGCCAACGTACCCGGTGCGCCCGCTAGGGCCTTCGTTGTCGCGAGCGGAAGCGATGCTTCTGCTTCGACTCGCGGTACTGGCGTGAGTGCTCGGCGGCACGCCGCAGGCGGACGTGCCGATCACGTACTTCGGCCAGTTGGTATTGGGGGTGCAGGGTGTGGAACATGGTCGTTCCCTTTCTTGTGTGTGTTGGTTGGAAGGGGATCGCGGCGCGCGGAGCTGAGCACCGGTGATCCAGGATCGACGGCTCGCGGGACGGCCGGACGAGATCGAGCGTCAGGCGGCGGCGCTGGTACCGGCGAGGAGCTCGGCGATGGTCTGCGTGCCGTTGATCTGCACGTCGGTGCGCTGTTCGATCTGCGGTGTGATCTTCATCGTGAGCCTCCTTTCGCTGCGGTGAGGAGTGCAGTGTGCCGCATTCCTCACGAGCCGATCAAGCAGGTTTCGAAACCAGGTTTCGCACGCGGGGAGGCGGCGGGAACTGGCGGGTAGCGTGCCGACGTGGCATTCGTGAACAAGGGCGGCGACGAGCAACGCAGCGAGCGCGCCGGCATCGGTGAGCCGTTCGACTTCGATCCCGACGATCCGAGCGTCGTGAAGGTCCACTACGACCTTGCGGCCTGGAACTTCGATCAGCGCGCAGAGCTCTCGGAGGCGCTCGCCACCGCTGAACTGCCGCACGCGTGGGACGGCGACGAGATCGTGATCCCCGAACAGTTCGAGGGCGAGGTCGACGCCCTGTTCGAACGATTCGACGAGGAGCTCGGACCGTTCCCGATCGTGCTCGCCGACGACGAACCGGCGACCGATTTCGTGCTCGAGGAGTGGAGTGTCGCCGACCGCGCGACGCTGAGCGACGCATTGATCGAGGCGGAGATCCCGCACCGCTGGAAGGCCACGACCTTGGCCGTCGCCGCCGACGCCGAACACGATGTCGACGATCTGCTCGACGCGATCGAGGCGGGCGAACTGCTCGCGACCGGTGACGGAATCGAGCCACCCGACGGGGCGCTCGGGACCATGTTCGTCGCAGCCGACAAGCTCGCGAAGGATCCGCTCGATGCCGATGCCCGCACGACGTTGATCGACCTCGGCCAACAGATCGACATCAAGCATCCGCCCTACGGGCTTGCGCCTCGAGCATGGGCCGGTGCTGTTCGAGGCGTGGCCGCGATCACCGATCGGATCGCCGCCGACTCCGGATCGCCCGTCGACTCCGATGAGTCGGAGATGATCGGTCTAGCGCAAGACCTCCGCTCACTCGTTCGTCCGTACGTCTGACGGCGACGACCGCGCCGATGTTGCTCGCTGAACTCGAGGTCTGGCACACGCGGCCGGCGGTTCCGACCAGGCGCATCGCGCTCGGGCACATGGTGCTCCCGGTCGACCCGGCTCCGGGGTTCGGTGGGCTGTTGCTCGGATCGATCGTCGCTGCACATCTCGGTGGGGTCGCCGACGAGCTCGTCCCGGACATCCACCGGCTGATCGGTGAAGTCGAGCGGGGCGAACGCATCGTCCAGCCGCGCCTGCGGCATCGGTTCCAAGTCGACCAGCATGGTCTTGCCGTCAGCCGCCATCGGCTCGTCGGCCACCGGGACGACGGTGATGACGGCACCGGCAGCGACGACATCTCGTTCGACTTCCAGACCGCCGGTACCGACCTGGCGCAGGTGCTCGGGGCGATCTACGCCGCCGAACGGTTGGCCCCGGAGCATCGTCGCAAGATCGGACCCGTGCTCCAGAAGGCGGCGCGCTGGCGAGGCCCGATCGGGTCGGCGTTGATCGCGCACCTGGCCGGCTCCCAGACGCTCGCCTTGGAAGCCCTCGCCGACCCACGCGGCTGGGCGATGGGGATCCTCGGGTTCGAACTCGGTGGCAAGGCGCCGTCGAAACGGGAGGTGACGGCGCAGTTCCGGCTCAGGATGCGCGATGTCCACCCCGACCATGGCGGGGCCGAACTCGACGCGGCCAAAGCCATGAGCGACCTCGCCGAAGCCCGCCGTGTGCTGTCGGCGAAGCCGTGACCAGCGCGCCGATCACGTGGAGGTGAACGCATGGCCAAGCCGACGCTGATGCTCTATCCGGGGGCCGGGTCCGATCGCGAGCACTCGAGTCTCCGACGGATCGAGACCGAGCTCGGCGGGCGCGCCGATGTCCGACGCTTCGACTTCCCGTATCGGCGGGAGGGTCGCCGGGCGCCGGATCGTGCACCGAAGCTGCTCGCCTCGATCCGTGACGACCTGGCCGGCTTCGGGCGCCGCCGCGGCCCCATCGTGATGGGTGGCCGCTCGATGGGCGGGCGAATGACGACGATGATCGCCGCCGACGTCGACGAGCAGGGCCCGGTGCAGCGGCTCGCAGGTCTGGTGCTCATCTGTTATCCGTTGCACCCGCCGGGAAAGCCCGAGCAGCTTCGCGTCGAGCATCTCCCCGCGATCACCGTGCCGTGTCTGTTCATCTCCGGAACCAACGACCCGTTCGGCTCACCAGACGAATTGACCGAGTGGACCGCGACCATCCCGGCACCGGTCCAACACGTCTGGATCGAACGTGGGCGCCACGACCTGAAGGGTGCCGACGCGACGATCGCCGAGGCGGTCGCGTCGTTCATGCAGCCGTTCTCGTGAACGTATTGCGTACGCGAGTGCGCGACTTGTTCATGAGAACGAGGTGGGTGACGTCGAGGGGGACACCGGGGCGTCCTCGGGGTTGAGGGCTTCGAGTTCCAGGTGAGCCGTCTCGGGGTAGGCGATGACGACGAGCACGGTCACGACGAGCTGACCGATCGCGAGGATGGCGAGGATCGATCCGAAGGTCCAGTTCTCGTCGAGGAGTGCTCCCATGGCCACGAGACCGATCACCCCGCCGATGAGCGACGCTGCCGTCACCAGCCCGGCCGCACGGCTTCGGTTGCCGGTTGGGAAGAGCTCGACCCGATAGACCGCGAGTGCGGGATAGGCCGCGCTCGCGATCAGACCACCGACGAGTGAGAGCACCCACAGTGCCGGACCGCTGGCCATGAAGGCGCCGACGATCGCCACCGTCGACACGGGCAGCGCGACGGCGATCAACCGTCGCCGCCCGCTCGTGTCGGCGATTCGACCACCGACGATCAGCCCGATCGCCGCAGGCGTGCCGACGGCGATCGAGAAGAATCCGATCATCCCACCCGAGAATCCTTGCTCGTCGGTGAGGTAGCGATTCTGGAAGAAACTCGCGGGCGCGATGAAGATGTTGCCGGCGAACGCGACGGCCGACAGCAGCGCGAGCCGCCGCCGATTCATGCGCGGTCGGGGGGAGTGGGCGGTGATGTGCGCTGCCGTGAATCGCCGTGTCTCGGGGAGGCGGCGGGCGAGATCGAGTGCGACCACGCACCACACGAGCGAGACCACGTAGACGAGCCGCCAACCGCTCGGTCCGACGTCAGCGAGGCGCAGTGCCATCACCGCGACGCCGGCCCCGAAGCCGGCCGCCATGGCCAGGATGCTGACCGCGTACGCCCGGCTGTTCCTCGGCACCTCCTCCGCAGCGACCACCCCCACCAGGAATGCGAGCGCGATCCCCATCGGCCGTGCCAGCGTCTGCGTGACGACGAGGATCTCGAACGAGGGAGCGATCGCACCGAGGACGGAGAACAGCGGCGCCAGCCAGGCGACGGCGACGATCACACGCCGACGACCGATGCGGTCGGCGAGCACGGCCGCCGGCAGTGCGATCACGATGCCGACTCGAACGACTGCACCAGCGATTCCGATACCGGTGTTGTCCACCCCGAAATCGTCTGCCGCGAAACTGACGGTCTGCGTGAAGAGTGTGTTGACGAAGGCGGCACTCATCGACGCCGCCGCCAGCAGTCCCAGGACGAGCAGTTGCGTCGGGTCGAGACGGTCCGGCGGGGCCCACCACGCCTGATACGACCGCTTCCGAGCGAGTACGGCCCGAACCGGCGGGCGGAACAACCACGCGAACCATGGAATCGTCACGTCGTAACGCGTCGTCTCGACGAGCACGCGGCTCGATTCGTCCTCGACGACGGTGCGCCGGTAGGCGCCGAACGGGCCATTCAGCTGGGTGAACACCCCGGGACCGTCACGCTGTTCGAGCACGACATCGTCGCGGGGTGCATCGAGGAGTGCGCGATGGTCGGCGTCGTCGGGCCAACGGCGGCTGACGACGCGCCCGCCTGGCTCCACGCAGCGAGCATACTGGTGGGCCATGAATCAGCCCGATCAGCTCGGACGCGCCCGGAGTGCGTCCGACAGGCCTCCGCAGCCAGGCGACGACGCGATCCTCGTTCGGGGCAACAGTGCGTTGTCCGGCACGGTCGTCGTGCCGGGTGCCAAGAATTCGGTGTTGAAGCTGATGGCGACGACGCTGCTGGCCGACGGTACGTACCACCTGACGAACGTCCCCGACATCGCCGACGTGACGATCATGGGCGATCTGCTCGCAGCGATCGGTGTCGAGATGGTGCGGCTCGCTCCCGGAAAGCTCGACCTCACCAACACCGGCAACATCGTGCCGATCGCTCCGTACGAGCTGGTCGAGCGGATCCGAGCGTCGATCAACGTGCTCGGCCCGCTGCTCACCCGTTGTGGTCACGTTCGGCTGTCGCTGCCCGGTGGGGACGATTTCGGGTCGCGACCGATCGACATGCACATCGCCGGGCTCGAGGCCATGGGGGCGACGTTCAAGTTCAGCCACGGTTACCTCGAAGCGTTCGCCGATCGTCTGCACGGTGCCGACATCACCTTCGATTTCCCGAGCGTGGGAGCGACCGAGAATCTCCTCACGGCGGCAGTTCTCGCGAAGGGAAGGACGCGCATCGACAACGCCGCCCGCGAGCCGGAGATCGCCGACCTGTGCGAGTTCCTGGTCGCGATGGGTGCCGACATCTCGGGAATCGGTACGTCGACGCTCGTGATCGAAGGGGTCGAACCCGGCGATCTGCACCCCGTGCGCCATCACACGGTGCCCGACCGGATCCAGGCTGCCACGTATATCGCGGCCGTAGCGGTTGCCGGCGGCGAACTGACGATCGAGGGCGCGCGGCCCGGTCACATGGCGATGGTGTTGGAGCGCTTCTCCGACATGGGCCTCGACATCTCGACGGTGGAGGACCGGGTCCGCGTCGTCTCCACGGAGCGCATGCGTGCGATCGACGTCGCCACCTTGCCGTATCCGGGAATCGCCACCGACTACAAGCCGCTGATCATCACGATGCTGTCGGTCGCCGACGGGGTCGGCATCGTGACCGAGAACCTCTATCCCGGACGTTTCCGGTACGTCGAGGAGCTGCAACGCCTGGGAGCAGATGTCCGCACGAGCGGCCACCATGCAGTGGTGCGTGGAGTGCCCCGCCTGTCTGGTGCGCCCGTTCGCGCTCACGACATCAGAGCGGGCGCAGCGATGGTGGTGGCGGGATTGGCCGCCGAGGGTGAGACGGTGATCTCCGGCGTCCATCACATCGACCGCGGGTACGACGATCTCGTCGGTCGCCTAGCCGCGGTCGGCGCCACGATCGAGCGGATTCAGTTGCCCAGGTCCTGATCGACGTCGTCGCGGTCGAGGTCGCGGTCGAGATCGGCGTCGAGATCGCGGTCGAGCGACGGCGTCGCCCGATCGACACGCCGTTTGGCCAGCGCGAGCAAACCGACGATTGCGAGGATCGGTCCGGCGACCAACAGGATCTCGTCCCATCCGCCCTGATGGGCAACGATGATGGCGGCTGCCTGCACGGGAATGGATCGTACGGGTTCGCTGGTTGAATGTCTTTGCCATGCGTGAACAGGTCGAAGCCACCATCGAAGTGATCCGTCCCGCCCTCCAAGCCGACGGCGGTGACATCGTGTTGCACGGTGTCGACGAGGTGAGTGGCATCGTGTCGGTCGAACTCGTCGGCGCATGTGGCACATGCCCGGCGTCGACGCAGACCCTGAAGGCAGGCATCGAGCGCATCATGCGCGATCGCGTCGACGGCGTCACCGAAGTGGTGAACGTCGCCGAGGCGCTTGCGTGACTCGACCCAAGCGCTCGCCGCCCGAGTTGTTCGAGGCGGCGCTCGCCGGTGACCGCAGCGCCGTGGCACGGTTGCTGTCGCTCATCGAGCGTGGCGACGACGACGCCCGAGCGGTGGGCCGCCTGGCATATTCCCGCAGCACCAAGGGGTACACGGTCGGCCTGACCGGAGCCCCTGGCGCCGGCAAGAGCACCCTGACGAGCGGGCTGATCGGGCACCTTCGTTCGATGGACATCGAGTTGGCGGTGCTCGCGATCGACCCGTCGTCGCCGTTCACCGGTGGAGCGATTCTCGGCGATCGGGTGCGCATGCAGGACCATGCCACCGACCCTGGCGTGTTCATCCGGTCGATGGCCACCCGCGGCCACCTGGGCGGACTGTCGTTGGCGACACCGGAGGCGGTCCGTCTGCTCGATGCGATCGGTCGTCACTGGATCCTCGTCGAGACCGTCGGCGTGGGGCAGGTCGAGGTGGAAGTCGCGGGCAAGGCCGACACGACCATCGTGGTCGTCAACCCTGGATGGGGCGACAGCGTGCAGGCCAACAAGGCCGGTCTCATGGAGATCGCCGACGTCTTCGTCATCAACAAGGCCGACCGCAAGGGTGTCGAGGAGACGTCTCGCGACCTGATGCAGATGCTCGACCTCTCCGATCTGCCCCACGAGTCGTGGCGACCCCCGATCGTGCCGACGGTGTCGACGAACGGTCAGGGCATCACCGAGGTGTGGGGTGCGGTGCTCGCTCATCGTGCCTATGCCATCGAGTCGGGGCAACTCGCCGAGCGTCGCAGCTTCCGTGTCCGGGAGGAGCTGCGCGAGATCGTCGCGCTGCGACTCGGGCATCGGGCTCGTCAGATCTGCTCCGGTGAACGCTGGGACGAACTGACCGATGCGGTCGTCGCCCGAACCACCGACCCGTGGACCGCCGCCGACGAGATGCTGGCCGCTGTCGACGCCTGACCGGTCGATCGGCGAGACTTGACCGATGACTGACCATCAACTGTTGTCCGTCGACCGTCGCGACGATGGTGTCGCCGTCGTGACGCTCGCCAATGGCAAGGTCAACGCGCTGTCGTCCGCGCTGCTGGCCGAGCTCGAGAGCGTTGCGGCCGAGCTGACGGCTGACCCACCCGGCGCCGTCGTCATCACCGGGGGCGACCGGATCTTCGCGGCTGGCGCGGACATCTCCGAATTCGGTGGGCCGGACGAGGCGGTCGCCATCACCGCAGGCTTCCACGCCGCACTCGACGCCGTCGCGGCGATTCCGCGGTTCGTGATCGCCGCCGTGAGCGGGTACGCCCTCGGTGGTGGCTGCGAGTTGGCGCTGGCATGCGACTACCGGATCGCCTCGCAGAAGGCGGTCTTCGGTCAGCCCGAGATCCTGCTCGGCATCATCCCCGGCGGTGGCGGTACCCAGCGTCTCCCCAGAACGGTCGGCGTGAGTCGGGCCAAGGAGATGTGCATCACCGGCCGCCAGGTGCGCGCCGACGAAGCATTGCGGATCGGTCTCGCTGACGAAATCGTGGAACCCGACCAGCTGCACGAGCGGGCTCTCGCCCTCGCGTCCGAAGTGGCAGCCGGTGCGCTCCAAGCGCAGCGGCTGACGAAGGCGGCAATCGATCAGGGCATGTCGACCACGCTCGTCGATGGCCTCCTCGCCGAACGCGCATCGTTCGCCGAGGTGTTCCGTTCCGACGACTCTCGGATCGGAGTGACGAGCTTCCTCGAACACGGACCCGGGCACGCCACCTTCACCGGTCGCTGAACCCGATGCGTTCGGCGCTCGGCTGGCCGGCGCCGCGCCGATCCAGCCAGCGAGGATTCGTGCTGATCGGACACCGCGTCGCCCGCGGACCGCTGGATCAATGGAGCGGGATCAGCGCCGGTTCGTCGCTCGGTGACTCGTCTGCGGACGAGCCGGAGATCGGTCGCTTCAGCGACCATGCGGAGCGCGCCAGCCACGCACCGATCCCGACGAGCGAGACCATCACGAGCGCACACATCGTGTATGCGGCGAAGCGCCCCGATGCCTCGTACAAGGCACCGGTGATCACCGCCATCGCTCCTGCGGCCATCGCCTGCGCGGCTCCGAGCACACCCTGCGCTCCGGCTTGGCGGTCTGCCGGCACGGTGAGGCCGACCGCGACGCCGGTACTCGACACCGTCAAGCCGTCGAAGATCGAGTGAATCATCGCGATCGCGAAGATTGCGCCACCGGTCGGCATCACCCCGTACAGGAACAGGAACAGCGCCCCGAACAGCAGGCCCACCGTGGCCACCTTGAACGGGCCGATCGTCTGCGACAAGCGGCCGCCCACCGGGCCCAGCACGATCAAGGGGAGTGCGAACAATGTGATGCCGATGTTGGCGATCCATTCGCTGGTGCCGAGGTCCTTGTGCACGAGCGCCCACAGTGCGTCGAAGGTGCCGATCATCACGAAGACCGCCGACCCCATGACCACGGCACCGGCGAATGGCTTGATTCGCAGCAGGTCGACGGCGAGCCGTCGCTGGATCAGTTCGGCGGGATCATCGACCCGCACGCGAGCGACGACCGGGAGCAAGACCAACGTCATCGCAGCGACGACGAGGAACGGCGAGGCGATGCCGAACGTCCCGACCAGCAGTGCCGAGATCGCAGGGCCGAGCGCGAACCCGAACACGTCGGCGGCCAGCAATCGACCGAGGTTCGAGCCGAGGTTCGCCGGGTCGGCGAGGATCACGATCCGCCTGACCGCCGGAACGGCGGCGCCGACCCCGATGCCGGAGATGAATCGGCCGAGCAGGATCGGCAGGAGCGTGGTGCTCATCGCCATGAGCAGGAGTCCAGCGACGTTCACGAGTACGCCAGCCAGCACGAGCTTGCGGGCGTGACCACGGTCGGCGTATGGCGCGATCAGGAGCTGGGAGAGGAATCCGGCCAGGAAGCCCAGCCCGATCACCATACCGATCGACGATTCGCTGATGCCGTAGGTGTCCCGGTAGTCATCGACGATCGTGAAGAGCACGCCGTATCCGGCGGCAAGACATGCGCTCAGGCCGCCGAACGCGAGGAACAACACGCGTGCCGATGGCGGCTGGCGGGCGTCGACGGTCTGGTCGCGCGGCGTCGATGGTCCCCTCAGCCGCATGCCGGGCAATCTACCGAGCGCCGCAGCCCGCGCCGCCGTCGATTTGTGTCAGCTCAGCCGGCGGCGACGAGGCCGGTGTCGAAGATGCTCGACAGTCCGGGGTGGGTCGGGATGGCTCGAACGGTCACTCCCCACGGCCCGGCCCCGGACGGGACGATCGAGCCGACGAACGTGCGATCTGCCGTTTGGTGCAGGTCGACGGTCTCGAGCTTCGATTCGTCGAACGAGCCGTCGGGCAGGAGCGGGCCGTGGACCGCCTGTACGACCAGTTCCTCGAGCCTGAGCGCCCCCGGGTCGACCTCGGCGGCGATGTCGCAGGGTTCGCCCGCAGCCTTGTCGCCGAGGGCGTCGATGTTCGTGGCCATGTACACGCCGACTCCGCCCCACGCCTCCGTCACCCGCGCTTTCCAGTTGGCCAGCTCGCGTGCGCCGGCGCCGCCGTCAGACGTTCGAGCATCGGCAGACACAGCCGCCGGCTCGTACAACTTCGTCACGTAGTCACGGACCATGCGCGACGCCGTGACGTTCCAGCCCAACGTGGCCCAGTTGTTCGCCAGTCGCTCGATCCATCGGTGCGGTACACCGTCGTCGTTGCGGTCGTAGAACAGCGGCACGATCTGGCTCTCGATCACCTCGAACGTCGCGTTCGCTTCGCGATGGTCGCGGCGGACGAGATCGTCGTCTCCTTCGAACGACGGGATGTCGAACCCGTTCGTGCCGTCGCTCATCTCGTCCCACCAGCCGTCGAGGATCGAACAGTTGAGCACGCCGTTGAGCGCAGCCTTCATCCCACTCGTGCCGCATGCCTCCATGGGGCGCCGCGGTGTGTTCAACCACACATCGCAGCCGTGGTACATCGTGCGGGCGATGCCGATGTCGTAGTCGGGGATCATCACGAAGCGATGCCGGACCTCGGCGTTGCTGGCCAGACTGTGGATGCCCTGGATCAGTTCCTTGCCGGGCTGGTCAGCTGGGTGGGCCTTGCCGGCGAACACGAACTGAACAGGTCGGTCGGCATCGAGTAGCAACGCCTTGAGGCGGTCCAGCTGTTCGAGCAGCAACGTCGACCGCTTGTACGTGGCGAACCGGCGGGCGAAGCCGATCGTCAGGACGTCGGGGTCGAGCAGATCATGGCCGAGCAATCTGCGTACCATCTCGACGAGCTCGCGTCGACCCGCATTGCGGATGTCCCAGATCTCGCCGCGGTCGATGTGGTGGACCCGCGCCCAGTCATCGGGGCCTGCGAGGTGATAGCTCTCGTCGATGGTCTGCGTGAGGAGTTGATCGACTCGGTCGCTGACCCAGGTTCGGGCGTGCACCCCGTTCGTGATGTGTCCGATCGGCGCGTCGGCGGCCGGCACCGCCGGCCACATACCGCCGAACATCTGGCGCGACACGTCACCGTGGAGCTTGGCCACACCGTTCGAGCGGGCGGCGAGGCGCAGACCCATGACGGCCATGTTGAACTTGCCGTCCGGCTCGTCGTCGCGCTGGCCGAGTTCGAAGAGTTCGTCGAACGTCACCCCGCATTCCTCGGCGAAGGAATCGAAGTACGGCTCGAAGAGGTCGCGCGGGAACCGGTCGATGCCGGCCGGGACCGGGGTGTGGGTGGTGAAGACACCACCGGCACGGACCGCTTCGATGGCCTCGTCGAACGACAACCCCTGCTCGGTCCATTCCCGGACTCGTTCGAGGCCGAGGAACCCCGCATGGCCCTCGTTGGTGTGGAAGACCTGGGGTGCGAGGCCCAAGGCGCGCAGTGCTCGGACGCCGCCGATGCCGAGGATGATCTCCTGTCGGAGGCGGTGCTGTTCGTCGCCGCCGTAGAGACGGTTGGTGACAGCGACGGCCTCCGGCGGATTCTCCGGAACGTTCGTGTCGAGCAGGTAGAGCGGGATGCATCCGACGTCGACACGCCACACCCGTACCTGGACATCGACGCCGGCGAGGCCGACGGTGACCTGCACCCCGGTCGGCTGGACGCCGAGCGCCAGTGGGTCGATGCGCAGGTTGATCTCCTCCTGCCATCCTTCGGAGTTCAACTGCTGATGGAAGTAGCCCTCGGCGTAGAGGAGGCCGACGCCGACGAGCGGGATACCGAGGTCGGACGAGGCCTTGAGGTGGTCACCGGCCAACACACCGAGGCCACCGGAGTACTGCGGGAGTGCCTCGGTGATCCCGAACTCCGGCGAGAAGTAGGCGACCAGGTCGAGCGGGGATCCATCGACGGCGCGACGCCTGTCGAACCAGCTGCCATCGCGCGCCTCGGTTGCTTCGAGGCGGGCGCGCGCATCGGCGACCGCTTCGACGAATTCGGAGTCGGCGGCAAGCGCTTCCCAACACGCCCGGGACGTGCGCCGGACGAGGTCGACCGGGTGTTGGTCGGTCTCGCGCCACGGACCCCCGACCGTGCCGTCGAGTCGATCGAACAGGCTGATCAGCTGACGATCCCACGCCCAATGGAGATTGGCGGCGAGGCCGATCAGGGGTTCGAGTGTGGCCGGCACACTGCTCGCGACGTTGAACTCATGCAGGGGGCGCATGGGCCGAGAGGGTAACCAGTCTCAGCGGGGCCTGCTCGGGAGCAGGCTGTCGTACACCGCAGCGGTTGCGGCTGCGATCGCATCCCACGCATACGTCTGCTCCACGAGCCTGCGACCATGTGACATGAGTCCGGCGGCGCGGTCCGGGTCGGTGAGCACCTCGCAGATGCAACGTGCGAGATCCTCGGGGTTTCCCGGCTCGAACGTGATGCCGGCTTCCGTGTCCTCGAGCAGCTCGGCGAGCCCCCCGGTGCGAGCGACGATCAGCGGTGCGCCTGCAGCGAGGGCCTCCAACGCGACGATCCCGAACGGCTCGTACAGCGACGGGATGACGACGACGCCGGCTCGGTGGGCGAGCGACCGCAACGCAGAATCAGGTACGTAGCCCGGCAGGTCGACGATGTCGCTGACCCCTTCGACGTCGATCTGGGACTGGAGGTCGGGGAGATAGCTGCCGCGTCCGGCGATCACGCCACGCAGGTTCGGCACGGTGCCGCGCGCGAGGTGGATCGAGCGGGCCAACACCTGGAAGCCCTTTTCGTACTGGACGTTGCCCCATGACACCACGAGCGGCTCGCGCTGTGGCGCGTCGTGATTCGGAGGTTGCCACTGGCCGGGGTCGACACCGTTGGGAATGCGAGCGACCCGGTCGGCATCGAGTTCGAAGCCGGTGATCAGCTGCTCCACCATGAAGCGGGTCGGGGCGATCAGACGGTCGGCCTGGAATGCCAACCACCACTCGATCGAGTTGATGTCCGTCGGGTCGCCGAGGGGTAACTGGCCACCGTGGCGCATGCGTTCCGTTCCGTGCATGGTGAGCACGAAGGGCGCTCGGTGGATCGTCGAGAGGGAGTCGGCCGCCCACCCGGTGCGCCAGTCGTGGCCGTGAACGATGTCGGGCCGCCACGACGGCCCTCCGTCCGACACCGGTTCGAGCAGGTCGGCCAGCTGGGCGCCGAGCTTCGTGAAGGCATGGTTGGCCGAGGCCGTTCGCGCAACCGTCTCCACCGGTGGCAACCAGGGAAGATCGACCGCCGTGCGCAGGACCCGGACCGATCCACCTGCCGGCGTGGTGGGTGTCGGCGACGTTGCAGCGACATCGGTCATCCGTTCTGCGATCGTGAGAACGACGACATCGTGTCCGGCCTTCGCCAATGCGGTGGTGAGCCCATCGACGTGGGCCGCGGTTCCACCCGTTGCCCGCGGCGGGAAGTCCCATGACAACATCAGCACACGCACGCCCGCGCACCTTAGCCCTGGCCAGTCCCCGGTCCATCCCGGGTCCGTGCGCGAATCTTTCGCGCACGGGCGTCGCTGCCGACGACCTACTGTGGGCAGCGATGTCCACCGTTGCCCGGCCGATCGGCGAGCTCGATCTCCACCTGTTCGGGGAAGGCACCCATCGGCGGCTGTGGGAACTACTCGGGCCTCAGGGCCTCGTGGTCGACGCCCACGGCGATTCCCACGGCGTGCGGTTCGCGGTGTGGGCACCGAACGCTTCGCTCGTCTCGGTGGTCGGCGACTGGAACGGATGGTCGCCCGAACCTCTCAAGATGATCGACGCCAATGGGCCGACGGGCATCTGGTCGGGTCTCGCGCCGTCCGCACGAACGGGCCAGCGGTACAAGTTCGAGATCCTCACGGCCGAGGGGCGAACGCTGAGGAAGGCCGACCCGATGGCGCGTCAGACGGAGTTGCCGCCGAGCGATGCCAGTGTCATTCCGTCAGGGAGCCGGCACGAATGGCACGACGACGCATGGATGTCGCAGCGTGGTGCGACGATCCACGGTGACGCCCCGCTGCGCACGTACGAGGTGCACCTCGGGTCGTGGCGTCGCGGTGTCGACGATTGGGACAGCCTCGCCGACCAGATCAGCAACCATGTGAGCTCGCTTGGGTTCACCCACGTCGAGCTGATGCCGGTCGCGGAGCATCCCTTCGGCGGATCCTGGGGCTACCAGGTGTCCGGCTACTACGCCCCGACCGCCCGGTTCGGCGACCCAGCAGGACTGCGCCGGTTCGTCGATGTGATGCACCAACGCGGCGTCGGTGTGATCATCGACTGGGTGCCTGCGCACTTTCCGAAGGATGAGTGGAGCCTCGGCCGGTTCGACGGCACACCGGTCTACGAGCATCCTGACCCGACGCGAGGCGAGCACCCGGAATGGGGCACGTACGTGTTCGACTTCGGGCGCAACCAGGTGCGGAACTTCCTCGTCGCCAACGCGCTCTATTGGCTCGATGAGTTCCACATCGACGGGCTGCGCGTCGATGCGGTCGCCTCGATGCTGTACCTCGACTACTCGCGCGACGCAGGTGGCTGGGTCCCGAACGAGTTCGGCGGCCGCGAGAACCTCGAAGCGATCAGGTTCCTGCGCGAGACGAACGCAATCGTCGGCGAGGAGTTTCCCGATGTGTTGATGATCGCCGAGGAGTCGACGGCGTGGCCCGGCGTGACTGCGCCGACGTCGGAGGGTGGCCTCGGATTCAGCCACAAGTGGAACCTGGGGTGGATGCACGATTCGCTCGGCTACCTGGCACTCGACCCGGTCCATCGGCGCCATCACCACAACGAGATGACGTTCGCGCTGCTGTATGCGTACGACGAACGGTTCGTTCTGCCACTCAGCCACGACGAGGTCGTGCACGGCAAAGGCAGCCTGCTGTCGAAGATCGGTGGCGACGACTGGCAGCGATTCGCCGGTCTGCGTGCGCTGCTCGCGTGGCAGGCCGCCCTGCCGGGTTCAGCCCTGCTGTTCATGGGGGTCGAGATGGCGCCGTGGCAGGAGTGGAACGACGCTGCCGAGTTGCCGTGGCACCTGTTGGACCACGCCGCGCACCGGGGCGTGCACGACGCGCTGCAGTCGATCAACCGCACCTGCGACGCGTGGCCGGCCCTGTGGCGGCGCGACGACGAGCCGGGCGGCTTCCAGTGGCTCGACGCGAACGACGCCGATCACAGTCTGTACGCGTTCGTGCGATGGGACACCGACGGCGCCGACGCCGTGGTGTGTATCGCCAACTTCACGCCTCTGGTGCGCGGTGGGTACCGGGTCGGGCTGCCGTGGGCGGGCGAGTGGAAGGTCATCCTCGACACCGACACGGCCGCGTTCTGGGGCAGCGGTCACCGCGGCTCGGGCGCCGGTGTGGGCGGCGACACGTTCAATCCCGACGTGGTCACCGGCACGCTCGAGATCCCGTACCAGACGCTCGAGGCCTCCGCCCAGGTCGACGTCGGTCCGATGTCGATGCTCTGGCTCGCCAGCACCGCCCCACCCCGATAACCCCGCCACCCCGACCC
>JANNNB010000048.1:0-12850 GCA_031398325.1 Actinomycetes bacterium | reverse complement strand
CCCCCTGATTGTGTCGCACGGCGAGACGATAGTCCCGCGCCGACCTCTGCGTCGCTGGCTGCAGCGGGCGAGCGCGACCGTCTGCCGGTCGACGCGAGTGACTGCCGTACTTCGGGCCGTTCGCAATCCATCTGCTCGATCGACGTAGCACACATTTTCCCCTGCTCGCCGCTGGCGCGCCGGCCGAGTGAACGAATCTCGAACGCCTCCACGGGAGTATCCGCAGCGGTAACCTTGCGGCACGGCGTCAGTCGAATCGGTGCTCCGACACCCGAGATGACACCACGATCGAGGAGCGCACCCATGGCCGTCACCGAAGCGGAACGTCACCGTCGCTACGAAACCCTCAAGTCATCGCTGGGAGACCAAGATGCCGAGACCTTCATGAACCTGATGCCACCGGCCAACTGGGCCGAGTTCGCGATGAAGTCCGACATCGCCGAACTGCGCACCGAGATCGCCGTGTTCCGGACCGAGCTCAAGACCGACGTCGCCGATGTCAGGACCGAGATCGCCGGACTGCGCACCGAAATCGCCGACCGCTCCGGTCAACTCCTGCGGACGTTCGGCACCTGGCTGTTCGTCAGCCAAGCCGGCGTGATCGCCGCCGTCACGCTCGTCGTCGCCCTCCTGAACTGACCCGCTTCGGCCTCGCACCATCGGCCCGGCGGGGACTGTCAGACCCGCATGCGCAGGATGTGTTCATGGCAACAGCTTGCAGACCTGAGGGGGTGCTCGGCGATCTGGATGTCGGCGATCTGGATAAACGTGTCGGGGCGCTCTGCGGGTTGCGCCACCGGCTGTCTGCGACGCCGGTCGGGTTGGAGGATTGGTTGAAGCCGACGGCGGATGATGCGCCAACCGATTGGGTTCCGGGTGACTTGATCGACAACGCAGTTCGGTCCGCGTCGCAGCGTCAGCCGAATCGGTGTTCGAGCATCCTGCGTCTTCGCTCGACGTCGTCGGCGTCGACGATCGGCGCGACGGCGGTCAACGGATCTGACGAATCCGACCGGTCGTGCCCCACGTCGTGTCGGCCGTCAGCACGTCGTCATCCAGACGCTCGGCGAGCGCGAGGCAGAGCCGATCGGCCAGCGACAGCCCTTCTCCAAAACGCCACCGACGCGCCGCCCACTCGGCGTCTTCGGCAACGACGGGTTCGATCTCGATGCCATAGCTGTCGAGCAGCGCCCGCACCAACGGCCAGTCACGGTCAGCAGCGATCACCTTCTGCGCGACCTCGGACCAATTCGCCGCGCCGCATGCTGCCCCGTCTTCAAGTGCCGCCTCCACCGCGTCGGAACCCGGCTCTCCCTGCACGAACGCGAGCAGGGCCGATGCGTCGACCACGACCGTCACTGCCGCCGATCCTCGATCGTCGACGCCTGCCGGCGTTCGTTCAGCAGCTGATCGACCAATGACAACCCGGAGAGCTCCGCACGAACCCGATCCCGGAGCTGTGCCCGCGTCGTCAGCACGAGCCCGCCGGGGGTGTCGAAGAGCGTGAACTCGGTCCCCACCTCGAGTCCCGCACGAGCGCGCACTTCGGCCGGCACGACGATCCGGCCCCGGTCACCCATTGCAACGACATGTGTCCCACTCATGATTTCACCGTACCACTCGACTGTCATTGATGGGATAAGGCTTCTGTACATCCCGGCAGGGCTTCGTCGGAACACGCCCCGGCTGCCAAGCCCCTCGCTGTCGGACCCGCTCGTCATGATCGACACGTATCGGAACCGAGCGATGGTCGGTTCGAGAAAAACACGAACTGGTGTTGCATATTTCTGATCCGTAACGTACGCTTGTTTGCACCGACTTCCCCGATCCGTTCCTGACCATCAGCGACAGATTGGAGACAACCGATGAACACCGACAGCGTGCAGGCCGCCGTTTCGGCGTTGCTCGTCGCCGACCCCACGTGCGCTGATCGCGACGAGGTCGCGTCGATCGTGCGCCGGTCGCGTGAGGTCAAGTCGTGGCTCGAATCGGTCGACGTCCAGTGCGCACGCCGAACACGCGAGTTGGCCTCCGCCGGGCAATCGGAGCCGCCAGAGTCTCTGCTCGGTGACGGCGGAAATCGAACGACAAAGGATGCGGTGATCATCACCACCCGCAGCCATGCGTGCGACGCCATGCCGGCGTTCGAGGCAGCGCTCGCCGATGGGCTGATCGCCGGTGGCCACGTCGACGCCGTCGCGAACGTGTTGAAACGTTTGGACGACGAGATCCGAGCGACGTTCATCAGCCATGAGGCCCAACTGCTCGCCGCGGCGACGAGGGAGCGCATCGTGGAATTCGAACGTACGACGCGCGAGTTCGCCGCCTGGTTGACCGCCGAGCGAGACCGCGAATCCGGAGTCGACACCGCAGCCGCCGAAGCCGAACGGATGCGAGAAGCGGCCAACATCAAGCAATGGTTCGACAAGGCCAGCGGGATGCATCACATCCATGCCGAACTCGACCCCGAACGCGCCGCCAAGATCCGAAAGGCGCTGCGGGTCCATCTTCGCCGGGTGCGCAAGCAAGACGGCAACTCCGGACGCAGTTGGGGCCATCTCGAAGTCGACGCGTTCATGCAGGCGATCGCATCCGGCGTCACCCGTAAGTCCACAGCGTCCAGCGCGTCCAGCGCGTCCAGTGCAACTGCGACATCGTCCGACCCTGAGCTGCCGTCCGACACTGAGCTGCCGTCCGACACCGTGCTGCCGCCCGACGCTGCGAATGCGACCACAGGTGCTGGCAGCGACGGCCAGCTCGAGGCGTTCGAGCCGAGCGCGGAGATGCGGGTGCCCGACATCACCATCCTGGTCGACCATCACACCATCCACGATCGGCCGCACGGTCACAGCATCTGCGAGACCTCCGACGGGATACCACTGCCGATCGACACCGTGCGCCGCCTGTGCTGCGACGCCGAGATCACTCTCGCATCAGTCGACGACAACGGAGTCGTCCGCAAACTCGGACGAAGTCAACGAACACCGAACCGGGCCCAACGGCGAGAACTCCAAGCGATGCATCGAACCTGCGGTGGAGGAGGATGCGACGTGTCCTTCGACGACTGCCAGATCCACCACGTGCTGTTCTGGCGCAACTTCGGACCGACCAACATCGAAAATCTGATCCCCCTCTGCAGTCGGCACCACCACCTCGCGCATGAAGGCGGATGGACCCTGACGATGACTCCGGACCGGATCGTCACCTGGACCAGACCCGACGGAACCGTCCACTGGCACGGGTCGAGTGTCGACCGGGCACCCAACGGAGTTCGCCCGAGTCCATCACGCGACCCGAACCGGCTCATCGCCTGAGTCGATGGTCGCCTCACTGAACACCGAGCTCGTCGCCGAGCACCACGACGTGGGCCACGAAGGTACGATCGCTGCACGGCGCCGGCCGAATCAGTGTTCGAGCACCCGAGATCACACCACGATCGAGGAACGCACCGATGGCCGTCACCGAAGCACAACGACACCGACTCTACGAATCCCTGAGATCATCACTGGGAGACCGAGATGCCGACACCTTCATGAACCTCATGCCACCAGCCACCTGGACCGAGTTCGCCATGAAGTCCGACATCGCTGATCTTCGAGCTGACATCAAGACCGACATCGCCGAACTCCGGGCGGAGAACGCCGACCGCCACGGTCAACTCCTGCGGACGTTCGGCACCTGGCTGTTCGTCAGCCAAGCCGGCGTCATCGCCGCGGTCACGCTCGTCATCGCCGCGGTCACGCTCGTCATCGCCGCGGTCACGCTCGTCGTCGCCCTGCTGAACTGAGGCGCCGCGCCCTTCGGCCATCGTCCCAGCGGGAATGACTTGGCCGGGAGCCCATGACGTGTTCGCGGAAACGGCGTGAACGGCGGAGGGCGAGGTGTTTCGCCCATCTGAACGACCGAACAAGTCACGCCGACAACCCACCTCGAGCTCCTCAGCCTGGACCTGTCGACGCCAATCGGAGGGTCCGAGTCAACGCGACCGCAGCGACAGACATCCCGACGCCGGCCAACACCAATCCCACCACCGCCGACGTGCCCGACCGCGTCAACGACACGAGCATCAAACCGGCGAGCGCCAGAACGGCCGCAACACACGCAACGACGATGTACCGGCTACGGCGCGCTTCATTGACTTGGGAGCGCGCCGAGACGACGAGCAGGACCGCGATCGCAACGGCGGCGATGGTCAGGAGCAGTGCAACGCCGAAGCCGAACTCCAGATGGCGGAACCGACTCGCCGAACCGGGAGGCAGCGCAGTGATCGCCAACGACAACGCCACGACGTTGGCGAGGACCGAAACGATCGCGAAGATCGCCACGACGATGCGCACGTCGGCGGCCGCTTGGGCGGAACGACGCGCAGCATCCTTCTCGACCAGCTGCACCTCGAGTGAAATCGCGCGCATCGTCTGATCGACCAGGCGCCGGAACCGATCGGCGCTCTCCGCAACGTTGCAGTGCTCAGCAAGTTGGTTCGTGTACGACGCCATGGGCCGCGACAACGACACCCGAAGCGAGTCGAGCCGCGCCTGCACCAACAACTCGTGACTCGCCTGACTCTCCACCAGACGCCGCAACGCATCCTCCGGCGACGTGCGATCGCCCCACAACGACTGCACCTCATGCAGCCGTTGCTCCATCCCCTCCCGCGCCGCCGTCATGAACGCATTCACCGCGAGAATCTGTTCACTCCAACCGGTACGCAGCCGCGGTTCTAGCCGCCAGATCACCGTCTCCTCTCCCCACACATACACCTCGTTGCCCGCCGCGGCGTTGAGATCTCCCGGGACCCCGATCGTCATCGAACCCGAATCGAACTCGAGCGCAGTGTCCTTGCAGAGCAGCTGCCCCAAGATCGCCCGATGCTCGAGCGACGTCGCTGCAGGGAGTTGAGACGCCGACAGGTCGATCACGACGTTCCGGTGACCCTGCGCAAGAGCATCGACGCCAGGTGAAGCTCCCGGCACGAGCGCAACGGCGTCAACCCCGTCGATCAAGACCGCCACACGCGGGTCGTACAGGTCCTTCGCCGCGGAAATCACCTCGGCGAAGGAATGGCCGGCGATCGACAAGCGGACCTCGACGACGTTCGGCAGGCCGACGACCGACCAGTACATGACCTCGACCAAACGGACCTCGTAGGCCAGCGCGCTGGGGTCGGCGTACTCATCGCCAACTGGCCGACGCACCTGGAAATCCGACCCAGCGAGCGTCACGGGTTGCGGTGTGGGCAGGTGACGCTCATGGAGCATGACACCATGCGCGATGCCCTCGCGTGCGGCCATCGAGCCGCGCAGCGCGTAGAAGACCGAGATCCGAGCAGCGATGGGAGGAGCAGTCTCAGTCACGTGAGATCCCGGAACACATCGGGCTCGTGGATGGCTGCCGCTCGGACCCATTCGTCCCGATTCGCGACGGCGAGAAACGACGGGTCGGTTCGCAGCAGGAAGCTCACGTGCCGAACCGCGTGCGACAGGACCAACTCGTGATCCGAACTCGCCCCGTCACCCCGGACCTGCTCGTACGGGCGAACCTCGGTCAGTGGTCCCTCCAACAGATCCGACGCCATCGCAACGAAATTGAGTCGCAGCGAACCGTAGACGTACCGCCAGGACGTCGAGTGAAGTTCGCTCAACGTGACCGACGACTCGACGACGGAGCGCAGGATCTCCTCCGGCGACTGCCCGACATCGATGGGGACGACGAACGTAGGAGCAAGATCCGAACCTCCGGCGACAACTCTGCCGGCGTCGACCTCGACCAACCAGCAGTCACACGCGACATACGACATGCGCCGAATGATGTCACGGTTCCCTCCAGCGCAAACTGCCGACGCGTCGGCCACACGATCGGAACAATGATCGGCCGGACCGTCGGAACGATCTCGTTCCATCTCCTCGATCGACGGGGCGTAGGTGTGCCCCCGCTCGCCGCTCGTGTGTGGGCAGAGCTGAACACCGAACCACCACACCGCGAGTCTCCTCCACCGTCCGGAACGGTCAACACATCATCTCTGTCACACCCCCATGCGCATGATGTCGGTATGGACTTTTGCCGCACCAACGTGGAGATGCTCGCCGCCGACCAGCATCTCGTCGCGTTGCGTTCGCGGCTGGTCGAGACGATCGACGACGAGCACGATCTGGAGTCGTGGTTGCACCCCGCCGGCGAGGCACCTTCGTCCGCCATGCCCGAGTCGTTGATCGACGAGGCCGTCCAGCGCGCCATCGCCGACATCCACTCGCTGATCATCGACTCGGGTGCGCGGCTCAGCCGTGACGACTTGGAGCGACTCGCATTGGGAATCGAACGAGTGCGCCGGTGCGCAGAAGCGGCCGCAGTGGCGGTCGCGGGTGTGGTCGACGATCAGAACCCATTTGTTCGTGACGGGTTCCGCACCGGCAAGAACTGGATCCGGCACCGCGGCCAACTGTCTCGCGCCGAGGCATTCCGTCGCATCCAGACCGCACGGATGCACCGCCGCCTACCGGCGTGGGCTGCGGCGAGCGAAGACGGCACGGTCGGCGTCGCCCAATCACAACTGATGGCACAGATCGCCGCGAACCCACGCATCCCCGACGACACGCTCACCGAGGGGGCCGGCAGCCTGCTCGACGATGCAATCCGGTTGCCCTACCCCGAGTTCGAAGAACTCGCCCGACGTTGGGAGAGCCTGGCCGACCCGATCGGTGCGGCCGAAACGTCCGAACGGTTGCGTGCCACACGCGACGCCAGGCTGGTCCCCCGCCCAGGTGGCGGCTGGACACTGACCGCCCAGTTCGACGACATCACCGGCGAAGAGTTCAACAACATCCTGAACCACTTCACCGGCGCCGAAACCGAGCTCGACCTCGCCGAAGCGCTCGAGCGACGCGACGACTCCGGTGCGCTCCCCCACCTTCGCCGTACCGAGGCGCAACGTCGAGCCGACGCGCTCGCCAACATCGGTGCCGCCGCAGCAGCGTGCCCACCCGATGGTGTCCGACCGGTGCCGGTGCTCAACTTCCTGACCGATCTCGACACCGCACAGGCCGCATTCAACGAGGTGCCGATCGCTCCGTCGAGGTACCGCGACATCGTCTGTCGCACCAACACCGGCCGTGCACTCGACCCCTACGAGGTCGTCAAGCTCATCTACTGGGCGGAGGTCCGACGAGCCATCATCGACGACCTCGGCGTAGTGATCGATCTCGGGCGACGACGACGATGTTTCACCGGCGCCGCCCGAGAAGCCGCACTGCTCACATCACTCGGATGCGACTGGCCCGGATGCGAAGTCCCACCCTCACGATGTCAAGTCGACCACGTTCAGAGCTGGGCGAACCTCGGTGCCACCAATCAGAACAACGCGGGATGCGACTGCGGATGGCACAACCGACTCAAGGAACAGGGCTACCGCGTCCAACGCGACACGTCGGGCACCTGGCACTTCTTCCACCCGGACGGGCACGAAATCATCTGACCACGCGGCGGGCACCGGACCCTTTCCAGCGATGACGTCGCCGCGTGAGAGATCTCGCGGGCACGGCATCCATGGAACACGAGCTTCGTGCTACACTGGATTCGTGCGAAATGTGACGATCACGCTGGATGATGACACGGCCCGATGGACCCGCGTCGAAGCAGCGAAGGCTGACCAGAGCGTGTCGAAATGGATCGGCCAGATTCTCGACGAGCGACGCCGACAGAGCCACGACTACGAAGCAGCACGAGAGGCATACGCATCCCGCGCGGCCGTTGCACTCAAACCGACGACCGACCGATACCCGACACGCGACGAACTCCACGATCGATGACCGGTGTCTTCGTCGACACCAACGTTCTCGTCTACGCCCGCGATGCTTCCGAGCCCTTACGACAACCAGTGGCCCGGGCATGGCTCGACCACCTTTGGGCCGCTGGCGCCGGGCGACTCAGCACGCAGGTCCTGAACGAGTACTACGTCACGGTCACACACAAGCTGAAACCCGGCTTGCCCGCTTCAGCAGCTCGAGCGGACGTGCTCGACCTCGGCACCTGGCGTCCGATCGCCATCGATGGCCACGTGATCGAGACCGCCTGGACCATCGAAGACCGCTACGGCCTGTCGTGGTGGGACTCGCTGATCGTCGCATCCGCCCAGCATCTCGAGTGTGACCGACTGCTGTCCGAAGGCCTGCAGGCCGGACAACGCTTCGGCGGCGTCACGGTGATCGATCCGTTCACCACCGAGCCGGGGTAGTCACAGCCGACAGGTGATTCATCGACCTCCAGGCACCATCGTGTGACCCGTCGACGGGACAACGACGCGAGAACTATTCTGCGGCGATGCCGGAACAGGTGGAGGCTCAGGAGAACCCGTCGCCCGTACCGGACCGCGCGCCCGCACCTGACACCGCTGTCCGTCCGGTCGCGCGTCGTGTGGTGACTGATCGGCTCACGATCCAGGCGAAGCTCACCGTCGGGTCGGCCGACGACCCGTCCGAGCGGGAAGCCGACGAGATGGCCGACCGGGTGGTGCGTTCCCTCAGTGGATCCGAGATGGTCGACCGGACCCACACCGCTGCGGGCGGCCAGTCCCGCATCCGTCGCGCTGCCAGCGGGGCCGGCATCGGCGCAGCGGGAGGCGACGTCGATCGCGCCACGGAACGCGTCATCCAGTCGGCAAAGGGTGGCGGGTCGGCGCTGCCGGCGGGTCCACGGGCCCAGATGGAACGGTCGATCGGCGCCGACTTCGGCGGCGTGCGCGTCCACACCGGGCCGCAAGCGGCGGAGCTGAACAGCCGGATCCAGGCATCGGCATTCACGACGGGCAACGACATCTTCTTCCGCGACGGCTTCCCCGACACCAGCCGTGCGAGCGGCCAGCACCTGCTCGCCCACGAACTCACCCACACCGTCCAGCAGGGCTCGTCGCCAACGCGTGACGCATCGACGGTCAGCCCGTCGCGAACCCGAGCCCAACGCCAGATCGTGCAGCGGGTGCTGAGCCCGAACTCGACCGACAAGAAGGACTGGAACCATCTCGCGACGGGCAAGACCGGCAGCGGGGTCAACGGCGTCATCTTCGCCACGAACAACGCCGGCGAACAGATCGTGGTCAAAGGACTTCAGGAACCCCCGCAGCGAGCGATGCTCGCCCAGGAGATGATGGTGAAGTCCGGCCTGGCCACGACGCTCACCAAACCGGTCGCTGTCGGTTCCAGCCTCGGCAAGCACATCCTCACCAAGCTCGGAGAACTCGGCGCAGCAATGACGCAGGCCGGCAACGCCGCCGGCGCCCAGATCACCGCCAAGGCAGCCGCATGGCAGGGCTACCAATCACTGCTCCTCATGGAACCGGCCAACGTCAAGAACCTCGTCGAGCTCGCGTCCGCGCAAGGTCCGGGGCTCGCACCGGTCACGGCCCCGCCGGTCTGGCAGGGCGCCCAGCCCACGGGTGCGAACGGCCCCGCACCCGTTCCGGCCAACGTGCGTCAGGCAGCCGCCGACCTGCAAGCGAACGTCCAACTGCACCAGAACTACTGGACCACACTGCTCGGCAACGCCAACTTCTGGAACCACCTCGGACGCATGTTCTTCATCGACCAGTTCCTCGGCAACGAGGACCGGCTCGAATCGATGAAGATCCAGAACGTCTTCATCGACGACACCGGCCAACTCGTGGCGATGGACAACGACACCATGGCTGCCGACTACATCCGACGCATCACCACCACCGACGCCACGACGAACCCCCACAATCCGGTCGTCGACAACGCGGACACGACCCCCGACCAACACATCCAGGGCATGATCGAGGGCGGCCGATCGTACGGGGAGATCCAAGACCGCGAGATGGCCTCGGTGCAGCTCATCGCCGGGAAGAGCGGCACGATCCGGGCGACCACCAACCAGAAGGTCCTCGACCTGCTCAACGCACTCCACGGCGGCATGGCCGGGCCGAGCCCCAACCACGTGGGCGGCAGACTGGCGATCGCTGCGCTCATCGCCGCCCCGGGTCCGGCCCAGGCGCAGATGGGGATCGGCGCCATCGCCGCACGCGACATGATCACCCAGATGTTCAACGACGCCGTCGGGCGGCAGAAGTCGAGTTTCGAGAAGCTGTTCGAGGCCCAGAAGAAGGCCTACAAGACCGGCAAGTCGCCGAACCCGATGTACAACTACCTGTCGCTCGAGATCCGCTTCGCCTACCTCCAACGTCGGAGCATGACTCCCCCGGAAGACCACGCCACCGCCCTCGCGGCGGTGCAGGCTGCGTACCGCGCCAAGGTCCAAGCGATGGCGAAGACGGCAACCGCGCACGTCGAACTCGACCAGCAGACGTTCAACACGTCGTACCAGGTCGACAGCTACGACTGAACGCATCTTCGTCATGCGACTCCGCACGGTCCGGGGGTACTGTTCCGCGAGCGCGCGGCGGGATGAGCCGGGACGCACCGGGTGTCGACGAGGAGGAAGCGATGCAACGACGGCGAGCGGCACGGAGCGCCCGAGGACGCACCTGGACGCGGGCTGCGCTCGCAACCGCCATCGTCGGCAGCGGGCTGGTGTTCGTGGTCGCACCGTCGTCACCCGTCGCCGCCGTCGACAACCCGCCGATCGCCGACACGTGCGGCGTCGACGTCACCCTCGTGCTCGATGCGTCCGGGTCGATCAACTCCTCCGGCGCAGTCAACACCGTCCGTACCGCCGCCGACTCCTTCCTCGACTCGCTCGTCAACACGAACTCCACCGCCCGTGTCCTCCAGTTCGCCACGATGTCGCAACAGCTGGCGCCACGCACGATCGTCGACACGGGCTCGCTCGCCAGCGGCGGCGCACTTCGTACCGCGCTCAACGGGTACTACAACCCGAAACCGCCCCGCCCCGGCAACGTCAACTTCTACCAGTACACCGGCAACAACCCGTCGAGCGCGAGCAGCTTCAGGGAGAACAACGGTGCGAGCAACAACCAGTACACGAACTGGGAGCAGTCGCTCCGCCAGGCCGGCACCGAGCAGGCAGAACTCGTCGTGTTCATCACCGACGGCGACCCCACCGCATACGACTTCCGTACCGGCGACCCGATCAACCCGCCCAACGTCGCGTTCAGCACCGATCGCAACGCCGCCGGTTCGACGATCACCCTCAATCGATCCATCGAAGCCGCCGACGCGCTGAAGAGCAGCGGCGCGCGCATGTTGACCGTCGGCGTCGGCGCCGCGCTCTCGAACCCGGCGAGCGTGGCACGACTCGTCGACGTCACCGGCCCGCTCGTCAAGCGTGACGCCGACATCGGCACCATCGAAAGCCTGAACGACGTCGACGTCGCCCTCGTCACCGACTTCGACGACCTGGCCGCCGCGCTGCGGCGTGTCGTCCTGGAGCTCTGCTCGCCATCGCTCACCATTCGCAAGCTCGCCCAGACCAGCACCGATGGTGCCCACGATCCGGCGGCCGGATGGGCCATGACCACAACACCGAGCGTGATCGCGCCCGGCACCGGCTTCAACTGGATCCTCCCCGACACCACACCGGCGGCATCGAAAACGGTGCCGACCAACAGCGACGGTTTCGCCCAGTTCCAGTGGGAACCCATCCCCGGCGAGTCGAACTCCCGGGCCACGGTCTCGGAGGCGATCCAACCGGGATACACCGCCGGGCGACCAGGCCTCGACAACGACTTCCGCTGCGAGCTGCGCGACGAGGACGGGAATCTGCGCGTCGTCGAAGGCGACCTCACCGTCGCCGGGTCGAACGCGTCGTTCACGCTCGATCCGATCGGCCAGGAGATCGTCACGTGCACGATGTGGAACTCGTTCGACTATGCGTCCGCGATCGCGCTCACGAAGACCAACGCTCCGACCGAGGTGCGCGGCGACCTGACGCCACCTGCCGAGTTGACGTCGAGCTACGCCGTGACCAACCCCGGCAACTCATCGTTGCGGAGCATCACGGTCACCGACGACAAGTGCGCCGACGTTCAGCCCGTGCCGACGACCGGCCCGAACATCGGTGACACGACCCCACAGAACGGCCTCCTCGACCCGCCCGAGACCTGGCAGTTCACGTGCACGAAGGACATCACCGACGATCGTCCGAACCCTGGCGTCACACCGCTCAACATCGTCAACACCGCGTCGGTGATCGGCATCGACCCGGTGGGCACCGTCGTGACCGCCATCGACACCGACGACGTCGACGTCTATGTGCCGAGCATCTCGCTCACGAAACTCGTCAACGGCGACAAGGCCATCACGGTCGCCCCGAACACCGACGTGACGTACACCTACGCCGCGACCAACAACGGCAACACCCCGCTCGGGGGCATCACGCTCGTCGACGACACACCACCCTGCACGAGTCCCACCCGCGTCGCCGACGCACCGGGCAACGACGACGCGATCATGGACGTCGGCGAGACGTGGAACTGGAACTGCGTCGCCAGGCCCGTCACCACACCCACCGATTCCGACATCGTCAACACTGCGACCGTCACGGGTACGCCGCGCGACCCCGTGTCGGGTTCACCGTTCCCCGACCCGAACCCTGTCGTCACCGACACCGACACGGCTCGCGTGTTCGTCGTCGAAGCGGGAATCACCCTGACCAAGGTCGCCAACCCGACGGTGTTGGTCCTCGCCCCCAACCCACCATCCGGTCCGCCAACCACCGGATCGGTGACCTACACGTTCACGGCGACCACGAGCCCACCGACGAACGTTCCGCTCAACCGGCCGGGGGCGACGACGCAGGGGCCGGCCCGGGACGCCGGCTGGGTGACCGACAGCCAGTGCGCTTCTGCCGTCACCTACGTCGCCGGCGATGCGAACGACAACTCCCTGCTCGACCCCGGCGAGATCTGGACGTTCACGTGCACGGC
>JANNNB010000020.1:0-2918 GCA_031398325.1 Actinomycetes bacterium | reverse complement strand
GTCGGCGCAGATCCGCCCACCGCCAGAATGACGTTACGAACTTGCCTCCGACGTTGCCCGCACAGATCTGCCTGGTTACTGATCTCGATGGCGTTGGGGCTTGTTCGTAGCGTCTTGCTCTGCTCGGCTCGAACCGCCGGGGCGAGACCATCCAGGCGCTCGATAACCCCTGGCTCAATGAGCCGCTCGTTGCCCTGAATCGCCCCGGGTTCGGTAGAGGCCTTGCCGGGCCGTTGCGGCGTCGGGAATATCGAGCACTGCATGGGCTTCGCACTGCGGCGGGCGCTGATTCGTCGGGACTGGATTATCGGGCGCTGGTTATGGGCGGCGATCGATCGGTCCATGTCGGGGCGATGTTCGTTTCCACGGTTCTGTCCTGTCCTGGCGCAAGCGGTTGCGTTGGGGTGCAGCTGTCCATCGACGACGACCGCTACAAGCAGTACTACCGCGCCCGCAAGCCCGCTAGATCGCGGCCTTGGAGCTGCTACTCGTCCGTCGCGAGCAGCACATCTTCTCGATCTCGCAGTGCCAGGACCATTGACGGGAGACCCAGAGCAGACGCGATCACGGTCCAGAACATCGCCATGCAGGCGTTCCAGGTGAGATCGACCGACCAGGTGTCGGGGTCCTGGCCGAGGGCGATGAATGCGACTAAGCCGGCGGACCCGAGAACCACCATCACCGCGGAAAACCAGCGGTACGCCTCGACGTACACCTCGTTACGAACAGCACGCTGACGTTCATCCAAGAACCGGTCCGGCAAATCTGCGACCTCGCGAACTGATAATCGAAGCAACCACCACGCAATCGCCGCGGCCACGACCGCGACGACGCCCACGATCGATCCGCCCAATGTCCACGCCGGGACTATCGCGAAAATGAGCGCTGCCAGGATGACGACGAGAGCGATTCGCGCTCGTCGTGTGCGCAGGCCGGTGAAGCGAATGTCGCTCATCAATCGTTCGACATTTGCTGCAATTGCGTCTTCGTTACGCTGGCGAGCGCGGCGGATGCTGGATTTCACAACGTCTCCTGAGGTTGGGGGTCGAACGGGGTGAGCGAGAACAACTCCTCCAGCGGCGTGTCGAGTACGTCGGCAATCCGCAAGGCCAGTGCGAGGCTCGGGCTGTACTCCCCGCGCTCGAGGTAGCCAATGGTCTGGTAGTGGACCTCGACGGCATCGGCGAGTTGCTGGCGCGTCATGTCCTGCGACGCCCGCAGTGCCTCGAGCCGGCTGTACACCGGCTCGTCCGATCTCGGCTTTCGACCCATCGACAACAGTATGAATGCTACATAGCATGAATGCAACATTGGATGTAGTTTCGCGAGAACTACGGCGTGAAGTGCGGTGCGCTGCTTGGGCCTTGATGCAGCGCCTGATCGAAGGGGCCGCTGGTGTTTACGCGTGACGAAGTGTGCGACGAAGGCGGTCGCTGAGTTGGTCTCAGCGATTGGGGTGCCCGACTTCGGGTGGGCAGCCGGCCGCTCGTGGTTACTTGTTGCGATTGGCGTTCAGGAGCCCGAGGAGAGTGTTGGGTCGTCGGGGCTGGTGCCGTCGAGTCCGTCGAGGCGTTGGCGGATGTCGCTGAGACTCGCCATGCGTTGCAGCACACCGGGGATCTGATCGAACCCGCCGACGTAGGACAATACGTAGGCGATGGTGGCGAAGATGGTGCCGACCTCCGCGCCGATGTCGACGGTCCGCCAGAGCGCGAAGACGGCCAGGCCGGCGGCGAGGACTTCCACGATGCTCCAGCTGGCGGCCTCGGCGTCTGACAGGCGGACCCATTGACGTCCGAGGATCCCGAAGTGCCGCCTCACCTCCCCGTGCGTGCCCGTGCCGATGACTGCCACTTCGGCCTCGGTCTGGTCGTTGAGGCGGCGATAGATCCGGCGGGATCTTCGCATGAGCCGACGGTTGAGCAGTGCGACAGGGACCGCGACTGCTGATGCGACCAGTCCCAACAGCGGGTCGTAGAAGAACAGCATCAAGAGCGAACCGAACACTGCGAAGCACGCCGTGATGGCGAGCGGGATGTCGCGCTCGAGGAAATCGACGTACTCGCCGGCAAGGTTGGCTCGCCCGGCGATGGCGCTCGTCGCGACGCCATCGTCGCGCTGTTGGTGAACGAGGTCTGTTGCGATCTCCGCATAGAGCGTCGCGAACGAGCGGCTGTCGTAGCGCTGGCGTGTGAAACTCACCGCTGTGTGCGACAACGAGATCGCAGCGAACACTACGATCCCGGTCCATGTCTGGTCGAGCAGTCCGTTCACTGCCAGACCGATCGCGAAGGGGTAGAGCAACTCGAAGGTGTTCTCGACACTCACCAGGGCATAGGTGACGCCAAGCGTCCGCCGACGCCTTCGAACACGGGTTGATACAAAGGTCATTGGTCAGGGGTTCTTCGTGCTCGCCTCGCAGCGAGCGTCGGTGACTGGTCGAGTGGCTTGGATGTCAGCCGTTGTTCAAGATGACGTAGATCTTCTTGGTGCCTTCGGTCTGCGACCATGTGAGTGGCGTGCCGTGCCGGATCGCGAACGCGTCGCCTTGGCGGAATGTCTGTGAGCCGTTCGCACTGGTGTCCACGGTGATGCTGCCCTCGATGACCACGCAGATCTCGTCGACCGGGTAAGCCTCGATGTGGACGCTTCCGGCACCAGCACTCCAGGTCCCCGCGACCAGCCGGTCGTCGTCACCGACGTACTGCAACGACACCAGTTCGCCGGGCCGGTCAGGATCCGGGGCGAGCGCGACGTGAGGTTCGAGACGGACGACATCGGCGTGCAGATGTGGGGTGGACATGAGAGTTCCCTTCTCGGAGTGCTGAATCGGTCGCCGAGACCTGGAAGATCGGCCTCGACTGGCATGTCAATGACTCAGTCCGCTTCCGCGGCACCACCTCGGTCGACATCCGTGC
>JANNNB010000336.1:0-2804 GCA_031398325.1 Actinomycetes bacterium | reverse complement strand
GACGAGGTCGACGCTCGTCGGCAGCGCCGCCCTGCCCGCAGCAGCAGGGAGCGCGTCGTTGAGTCCGCCCGACACGAGCAGCGGCGGGAAGATGCCGTGGGCCAGCGCCCGGAGTTCCGCGATAGCTGTCTGGACGTCACCCTTGATCTCGTCGATCATGACGATGGCGTCGTCGAGGTCGTTGTCCGCGACGGCATCTCGCGCCAAGCGCAGCTTCACCGCCAGTGCCCCGAGGTGCTGTTGGGCGCCGTCGTGCAGGTTGCGTTCCAACTTGCGCCGCTCGCTGTCGCCGGCGGCGACAATGCGGGCGCGAGAGTCCTGGAGTTCCTGGTTGCGGATCCGCAACTCTTCGAGGCTCGCCTGAAGCGCCGTGTCGAGCTGCACGTTGTGCAGCGCCAGCCCGATCTGGCGGGCGATCTCCGTGAGGACCGTGTCCTCCGTTTCCGTGAACGGCTCGCCATCGGCCTTGCGGGTCACCACGATGAAGCCGAGGAGGAGACCGGCGTGGGCGACGGGGGCGACGCGCATGACCGAACTTCCTGACGGCCCGACCAGCTGCGGCACCCAGATGTCGAGCCAGGTGCCACCGCTCACTCCTGCCCGCGCCACGACCGGCAGTTCCTTCGGCCCGATCGCGATCGGCGGTGCTTGGCGGTGGGGGACGCCCGCCATCTGTTCGTATCGCCCGTCCTGGCCGGTCCACACTTCGGCAGAGGCGAGCACCATGCTGCTGCGTAGATTCTCTGCGAGTTGCAGCATCAGCTCGTCGAGTGGAATCGATCGGGTGAGTCGCTGGCCGAAGGTGCGCAGCGTCTCGTCGGGCGCGACGCGGACGCCGTAGACGAGCCGGTTGGCTCGTTCGGTCAGCCAGCGACGTGCAGGAAGGTAGAGCAGCGCAGCGATCGCCGCCGCAACCATCGACAGCAGGAGCAGTGTGCGCTCGCCGCCCTCCGGTGAACGTCCCAGCCCGAGGACGACGATCACGTAGACACTCAGGATCAACGCGGTGAGCCCGGCGAGGGCCACGGTGTGGGTGAGCAGGATGTCGACGCGGGCGACCATCTTTGGCTGCGTCCCGGCGATTATCGCGATCGGCACGAGGCCGGTCATCGCAAGTGCGACCGTGCCGAGGTCGTGCGGCCAGTCGGTCAGGAGTCGAAGGGCGATCATGACCAGCACGCCTTCGGCAGCCACCGTGAGTCCCCAGCCGATCCACTGCATGCGGCGACGCTCGACCGCCCCTGCGATGCGGTAGCGGAGTGACGCCGCGTAGATGCCAGCAGCCAGCGCGGCAGTCCAGAGCGCAACGATCGGCCAGGTCGTGATGGAATCGAGGTCGGCGCAGAGTGCACTGCCGACTACGAGGGCGACGACGTATCCGGCAACAACTGTGCGTTGCCGGGCCCGGCTCGTGAGTCGTCCATCTGGAAGTGCGGTGAACGTGTGCAGCGCGAACGCGGGGAGCAAAGCGAGTCCGAGACGGAGGGCGATCGCGGCGAGGTCGTTGGTCGAGTCGTCGAGTCGTGCGCTGGCGACGAGTGCCTCAGCCAGACACGTCACGCCGCCGGCGATTGCTCCGGCGAGAACGATTGGACCAAGGCGATCCTGTCGGCGTCGAACACCGAGTGCAACGCCTGCTGCTGCCCACAGCGTTACAAGGATCGCGCTGACGATCTGCGTCGCCGTCGGTCCGTCGGCGTCGAGCGACACGACGACGCCAGCGAGCGCGAGTCCGATCGCGACGGGCGCCGCCAGGAGACACCAGGCCGGCTTCAAGTCGCCCTGCTTCCCGCTCACCACCGAGGATGTCGCGGTCACCGCCGGGGTCGAGTCGGCCGTCGAGACCCGCATCGAGGCCGCGCTCGTTGCAGGTGCCCCCATCGACGGGTTCGACCCAGTGATGACATCCATCGCCTCAAGTGGAGCGGATTCTGCGCTCGGTGGCAAGGGTGTCACCTTCGGTACCTCGGGGGTGCCAGCATCACCGCTTCACCGACCATCATTCGGAGCGCAGTTCTTCGGCGAGAACGAGGGACGCGCAGCGCCTCGACGGCCACACGGCGAGGAGGGCAGCCAACGCCACGACAGCCAGTGCGATCAAGGCGATCATCTCCGAGTTGTCGGGTACGACGAACTCGACCGGTGTGTCCAGCGCGACGGATCTCCACACCGAGCGTCCCAACCCGATGCCCAGCGGTAGCCCGATCACCAGACCGACGAGGGCGATCGCGCCGGCTTGGACGAAGACGATGGCCCCGCTGTTGCGCGGTCGCATGCCGAGCGCTCGCAACATCGCAATGTCATGGCGACGACGCCGCGCGGTCGAGGCGAGCGTGTGGGCGACAGCGCCGATACCGAGCAGCGCGAGGAACGCCGCGAGGAACAGCGGAATCGTCTCGAGCTCAGCGAGTTCGCTTCGTTCGAGCGGCGCGATGATGGGGCCGGGCTCGACGCTGACGCCATTGTCGGCGAGTCGGTCGACGACTGCCTGCAGGTCGGCGCCCGGTGCGGTCGAGACCAGACCGAAGTGGAAGCGGAACCCGTCGAAGAGTTCCTGGAACCCGTCCGTCCGGACCCAGCCGCCCGACGCGTAGCCGTTGTGCGGGCCTGCCGGCACGAAGGCCACACCTGTGACGGTGAGTGCCGACGATCCGTTCGGCCCGGTGAGCGTCACCGTGTCGCCGACGCCGACACCTTCCTGTTCGGCCGACAGGGGAGCGAGTGCGATCTCCGAGGACGTGGATGGGAGACGCCCGTCGGTGACGACGACGTCGACGGGATCACCGACCGGTGCGTAGGTGAAC
>JANNNB010000324.1:0-7339 GCA_031398325.1 Actinomycetes bacterium | reverse complement strand
TACAAGGCGAGCGACAGGGTCTCGAGGCCGAGGAACAGCACGATCAGATCGTTCGCCGACGCCATCACGATGCCGCCGATCGCCGCGACCATGTAGAGCGCGTAGAGCTCGGGACCGTCGTTCGGCGTGCCTCGGAGATGGACGTCGCTGAGCAGCGACACGAGGAGCAGTGCGATGCAGATCGTGATCGTCAGGAACATCGCCAACGTGTCGAAGGCGATGGCACCGCCGACGAGCGTCGTCGGGCCGTTGTCGGTGATGTCGTCCCACTGCACCATCGCGAATGCGCCGGCGGTGCCGGCGGTGATCGCGCTGAAGATCGCGTACCAGCCGTTCGGCCACCTCGGTGTGAGCGCGCCGAGCAGCATGATCCCGAGAGCTCCAGCGAGCAGCGTGAGCATCGGCGACAGCGCGAACCAGCCGACCTCTGGACCGACGAACGTGTCGATTTGGGCCAGCATCACTCGCCGTCCTCCGAATGACCCTCGTCGCCGTGACCCTCATCCGCAGGTTCCTCGACGATGCCGATCTGCACGGTCGGCTCGGGCTCTACGTAGTCGGTGTGGTCTTCGATGTGGCTGATCAACTTGTCGACGCTCGGCTCGATGCGGTCGAGGACCGGTTTCGGATAGACACCCATGAACACGATCGCGGCGAGGAACGGAAGTAGCACCGCGCCCTCTTTGAGCGAGATCTCGCGAAACTTCTTGTTGTCGTCGTCGGGCTCGCCGTGGAACACCCGTTGATACGCCCACAGCAGGTAGAGGGCAGCGAAGATCACGCCGACCGCGGCGACCACGGTCCACCATCTGGCGGTCGCGAACGAGCCGATCAGGATGAGGAATTCGCCGACGAAGCCGTTGAGACCGGGAACGCCGATCGACGACAGCATCACGAGCATGAAGCCGGCGGCGAAGATCGGCGCCACCTGTTGGATGCCCTTCAGTTCAGAGATCTTGCGGGTCGAGCGGCGCTCGTAGATCATGCCGACGAGCAGGAACAGCGCCCCGGTCGACACGCCATGGTTGATCATCTGGATGACACCACCCGACAGCGATTGCGTCGTGAACGCGAACGTGCCGAGCACGATGAAGCCCATGTGGGCGACCGACGAGTACGCGACGAGGCGCTTGAGGTCCATCTGCATCGTCGCGACCACGGCTCCGTAGAGGATGCCGATCACTGCGAGCGTCAGCCAGAGCGGTCGGCTCCAGTATGCGGCCTCGGGGAACAGGTACAGCCCGAAGCGCAGGAACCCGTAGGTGCCGAGCTTGAGCATCACACCGGCCAGCACGACCGAGCCAGCCGTGGGCGCCTGCGTGTGCGCGTCGGGCAGCCAGGTGTGGAACGGGAAGATCGGTACCTTCACCGCGAAGGCGATGGCGAACGCGAAGAACAACCATCGTCCCGTCGAGGCAGCGAAGTTGGCACCGTCGGCGATCTCCACGAGGTCGAACGTCGTGTAGCCGAGGTCACGACTCGCCAGCGCGACCGTCGCGATCAGCCCGACGAGCATGAACGCCGAGCCGAACATCGTGAAGAGGAAGAACTTCGTGGCCGCGTACACGCGGTCCTCGTAGCCCCAGCCGCCGATGAGGAAGTACATCGGCACGAGCACGATCTCGAAGAAGATGAAGAAGACGAACAGGTCGAGGCTGAGGAAGCTGCCCATCACGCCGGCCTGCAACATCAGCAGCCAGGCGAGATACGGCCGTTCGTCATGGTGGGGGTCGATGCCCACGATGGCCAGCGGGAACAACAAACCGGTCAGCACGACGAGGAACAGCGAGATGCCGTCGACACCGAGATGCCAGCTGATCCCCCACGGTTCGATCCACGTGTGCTTGGAAACGAACTGGAAGCCGTCGTCGCCGGTGTCGAAGGAGGCGAGCAACCAGATCGTCAGCGCAGCCGTTCCGACCGAGGAGAGCAGCGCGACCATCTTGGCGTAGTCGGGACGCGACTTGGGCGTGAAGGCGACGAGCAGCGAGCCGACGATCGGCACGAGGATGATCGCGGTGAGGATCGGGAACCCGAGGCTCATTTGTGTTGCTTCGGCGGCCAGCATCAGAGGATCCCTTGCACGATCACGAACCATCCGAGGAGCAGCACGACGCCGATCCCGATGACCGCGCCGTACTGGCGCACATATCCGGTTTCGCCCTTGCGAACCTCGTTCGCGGTCTCACGGACCACGACCGCAGTACCAGTCACTGCGCCGTCGACCACCTTGGCATCGAACAGAGCGGCGCCTTCGAACCCGCGGCGCCCCGGGTTGCCCATGAACCAGGTGATGGCCTTGTCGTAGTACCAACCCTCGGCGAACAACTTGGGCTCGAACGACTTGATCCGCTGCTTCTGGTAGATCAGCCACGCCAGGACGATGCCGACGATCGCGCACGCGATGGCGGCGAGCAGCAGCCACGCCAGGTTGTCCTTCGCCCACGTGCCATCGATGTCGGCTTCGCCATAGGCCACGACCGGGTCCAGCCAGTCCTCGAGTCGATGCTCGACACCGTCGGGGATGAAGCCGAGGCTCGGCAGCTGGATCAGCCCGATGAAGACAGCGAACAGCCCGAGTACGACGAGCGGGATCAGCATGATCGGCGGGGACTCGTGGGGTTTGAAGTCGCCGTGCACCCCGTGTCCCCCAGCGGCATCGACCGCGACCGGTTCCTCGACCTCTTCCGCGACCTGGCCGGTCTCGAGGTCGCTCCCGTCGGCGGTGACGCCGACCGTGACCGGATCGGCACCGGCACCCCAGTGCGCCGTGCCGAAGAACGTCATGATCACCTGGCGCGTCATGTAGACCGCGGTGAGCAATGCCGTTGCGAACACGACGACGTACAGCGCCGTGCTGTCGGCGGCGGCGAAGAGCATGATCTCGTCTTTCGACCAGAAGCCGGCGAACGGGGGTACGCCGGCGATCGCGAGCCATCCGATGATGAACGTGCCGCACGTGATCGGCATGAACTTGGCGAGCCGGCCCATCTTGCGCATGTCCTGCTCGTCGTGCATGCCGTGGATCACCGAACCGGATCCGAGGAACAGCAGCGCCTTGAAGACGGCGTGCGTGACCATGTGGAACACGGCGGCGACGTAGGCACCCGTGCCGATCGCCAGGAACATGAAGCCGAGCTGTGAGACGGTGGAGTATGCGAGCACGCGCTTGATGTCGGTCTGCGCGAGCGCAATCGTCGCGGCGAAGAACGCGGTGATCACGCCGACCCAGGCGATCATGGGGCCGACCCAGTCCGCCGAAACGGTCAGGACGGGGTTCACGCGCACCATCAGGTACACGCCGGCGGTGACCATCGTGGCGGCGTGGATCAGCGCCGACACGGGGGTCGGGCCAGCCATGGCGTCGGGGAGCCAGATGTAGAGCGGGAGCTGGGCGGACTTGCCGACTGCGCCGACAAAGAGCATCGCTGCGATCGCGGTGGCGGTGGTCTCCGACAGCAGACCGGACTCGGCGTTGTTGTTGATCACGCCGAAGCTGAGTGACCCGACCGTCGAGAAGGCGAGGAACATCGCCATCATGAAGCCCCAGTCGCCGACGCGGTTGGTGACGAAGGCCTTCTTGCCGGCGGTGGCGGCCGACTCCCGCGTGTGCCAGAAGGCGATGAGGAAATAGGAGCAGGTGCCGACACCTTCCCACCCGAGGAACGTGACCAGCATGTTCTCGCCGAGCACGAGCAGCAGCATCGAGAACACGAACAGGTTCAGGTACAGGAAGAACTTCGAGAACTTCGGATCACCGTGCATGTACCCGATCGAGTACAGGTGGATCAGCGCGCCGATCCCGGTGATGAACAGGCACATGATGATCGACAGCGGGTCGGCGAGGAACGCCATGTCGACCTGCAGAGCGCCCACCGGGATCCACGAGAAGACCACGTCGACGTGCGAGCGCTCTTCGGCGTCGAGGCCGAGCATTTCGATGTAGACCGCCACCGACACGGCGAACGACGCCGCGACCATGACGGTCGCCAACCAGCCCGCGAGTGGTTCGCCGAGACGGCGTCCGAACAGGAGGATGAGGATGAAGCCGGCCAGCGGAAGGGCAGGGATCAACCACAGAACATCGAGCACAGTGCGTCAGCCCTTCAACTCAGCAAGGTCGTCGGCGGTTGCACCAGGCCGGGCGCGCAGGATCGACACGAGAATTCCGAGGCCGACCACGACTTCGGCGGCGGCGACGACCATCACGAAGAAGACCGCCGTCTGACCGTCGATGTCGCTCAACTGCACCGAGAGCGCGACGAACGACAGGTTGGCCGCGTTGAGCATCAGTTCGATGCACATGAACATCACGAGCGGGTTCCGTCGCACCAGCAGGCCGACCGCACCGATCGAGAAGAGCAGCGACGCGAGGAGCAGGTACCAGGTGGGCTCGATCATGGCGATCATGCGAGCTCACCGCCGTCGGCGTCGTCGTCGGTGACCCGTGGCCAGCGGCGGGTGACGAGCACCGTGCCGGTGACCGCGACGATCAGGAGCACCGACGCGAGTTCGAGGGCGAAGACGTAGTCGCCGTAGAGGCTCGACGCGAGCTGCCGGATGTTGGCGTCGTGTGTCGCACCCTCGCCGACCGACGGCGCGAGGCCCGAGCCAGGATTGATGTCGAGCGCGTCGCGCGCCCGGACGATCGCAGCCCCGAGCAGGCCGACGAGACCGAGACCCATCACCGCTGCGAGCGGCCGCTGCAGCTTGATCGGCTCGATGCTCAGGTCGGTGGCACGGTCGATACCGAGCAGCATGATGACGAACAGGAAGAGCACCACGATCGCACCGGCGTAGACGATCACCTGGACGACGGCGACGAAATGGGCGCCGAGCGCCACGAACTGGACCGCCACGCCGAACAGGGTCAGCACGAGGCCGAGCGCAGCATGCACCGGGTTGCGCAACGCGATGACGCCGATGGCGCCACCAAGGATCATCACCGCTGCCGAGAAGAACACCACGTATTCGAGAAAGGTGGCATCGGTCATCGTTTGACCACCTTCACCACTTTCTCGGCACCGGGGTCGCGGCGGCTCGCATCGCGCACGCTCTGCTCGGGTTCCGGCTCGCGCACCCCGTAGCCGAGTTCCCCACTCCAACCGACCGCTCCCTCGAAGGTGGCGTCACCCGATGGCGACGTGGCGCGCATCCAGCCGCTCGTCAGGATGTCGTCGCCCTCACGCCAGTCCTCCCACGCCAAGCGCTTCGGCTTGCCGTCGTCGTCGACGAGCAGTTCGGACTTGGTGTAGATCGCGTCCTTGCGGTTGGTGAACGAGAACTCGAACAGCTTGGACTCGGTGATCGCCTCGGTCGGACACGCTTCGACACACATGTCGCAGTGGATGCACCGGAGATAGTTGATCTCGTAGACGAACCCGAATCGCTCGCCCGGCGACGTCGGATCGGTCGGATCGTTGTCGGCACCACGCACGTGGATGCAGTCGGCCGGGCAGACGCCTGCGCACAGCTCACAGCCGATGCACTTCTCCATGCCGTCCTCGTACCGGTTGAGGACGTGGCGGCCGTGCAGGCGCTCGGGGCGCGGCAGCTTCTCGTCGTGGTTGACGTCGCGTGCGTCGCTGCCCTTCTTCTTCGCCCGTCGACCACCCGAGTACTCGGTGGTGACCCGATCGCCCCCGAAGAGACGGTGTTGTCGAATGGTGACCGCGAATCCGTCGAGGTAGCCCATCAGTTGACCGGACCCTTTCCGCTCATCGCGTTCGCCGCCAACTCACGGTTGTTCCTGCTCACCCGGAGTGCCGCAGCCAACAGACCGATGCTGACGGCCGCCACGATGAGGCTGATGCCGACGACGCGGATGCTGTCGGCGGCGTCGCCCTCTGGTGAGAACTCACGCAGCGCGGCCAGGAGCAGGAACCAGCCGAGCGAGATCGGGATGAGCACTTTCCAGCCGAGATCCATGAGTTGGTCGTAGCGCAGCCGTGGCAAGGTCGCCCGGAACCACACGTACATGTAGAGGAAGACGAAGAGCTTCAACACGAGCCACGCGGTACCGCCGAGGGGGCCGAGGAAACCGAACAGATCGAAGTCGCCGACGATGATCGGCTGCGGGCCACCGAGGAACAGCGTGACGATGATGAGCGACATCGTGATGACGTTCATGAACTCGGCGAGGAAGAACAGTGCGAAGAGGAAGCTCGAGTACTCGGTGTTGAAGCCACCGACGAGTTCCTGTTCGGCTTCGACGAGGTCGAACGGCGGACGGTTGAGTTCGGCCGTCGCAGCGATGAGGAAGATGACGAACGGCACGATGCCGGTGGAGATGATGTTCCAGTCGGCGAGATCGTTCTGCTGGAACACGATGCCGGACGTGGACAACGTTCCCGACGACAGCAGCACGGCGGCCACACTGAGCCCGAGCGCCGCCTCGTAGGAGATCATCTGGGCGGACGCTCGCACCGAGCCGAGCAGCGGGTACTTCGAGCCGCTGGCCCACCCGCCGAGCATCACGCCGTAGACGGCGATCGACGACAATGCGAGCACGATCAGGATGCCCATCGGTGGATCGGCGAGCTGCACGCGCGTGACGTGGCCGAACCACTCGACGGTGCCGTCCTTGCCGTCGGAGTAATCGCCACCCAACGGGATCACCGACCACACGAGGAAGGCCGGGACGAAGGCCAGGAACGGCGCGATCCGGAACACGATCCGGTCGGCGCGATTCGGGAGGAGGTCTTCCTTGAAGATCAGCTTCATGCCGTCGGCGAGCGTCTGCAGCAAGCCGAAGGGCCCGGCCTTGTTCGGACCGACACGGTTCTGCATGCCCGACACGACCTTGCGCTCGTACCAGACCATGAACATGGTGCCGACAAGGCCGATCGCGAAGACCACCAGCACCTTGAACAACACGATGAACAGGGGCGTCCAGAGGAGCCCGCCGTCCAACAGGGGGTCCAACGCGAGCAGTGGGTCGACAGCGAGCATCAGACGCGCTCGATCCTGACATCGGTCACCGGTGCGGCCGCGTCGATGATCTCCTCGATCGATCCGCCGGGCTGGTTGAACGGTGCCCACAACACCCCGCGCGGGACCCTGTCGTTGGCGGTGATGGGCAACACGGTCGACGCCTTGCCGCTCACCAGCTTGACGTCGTCGCCCCTCGCCCACACCGAGCGCGTCGAGGTCGAGTGGGTTCACGTGGGCGGCGGAACCGGGAGCGAGGTTGACCAGTGAACGTGACATCTCGGTACCGACCGCACGATCGTAGAGCTTGCGACTCACCACGAGGCGATAGTCATAGCTGTTTCGAGGGCCGGCGGAAAAAGTCACATCGGCGAGTTCACCCGGCTCGTTCCAGACGATGAGTTCGGTC
>JANNNB010000262.1:0-25285 GCA_031398325.1 Actinomycetes bacterium | reverse complement strand
GCGCGAGCTTGACGTTTTTGTACAGTCTGGCCGATGCCGATGCTCGTGCCGACGTCGCTCGACGAGGCGACCACCATGCTCACCGAGCACCCCGGTGCACTGATCCTCGCGGGCGGTACCGATCTGATGGTCGAGATCAACGACGGGCACCGCCGCCCGCAGGGGGTGGTGATCTCCGTCGGACGAATCCCGGATCTTCGATCCTGGCGTCACGATCCCGTTTCGTCCACCCTCACGCTCGGCGCCGCGGTCACGTACCGCGAGCTGCTCACCGAACCCATCGCCGCGCGCGTGCCGGCCCTCGCGCAGGCGTCGCGAACGGTGGGTTCCCCGCAGATCCGCAACGCCGGCACGCAGGCCGGCAATCTGGGCACGTGTTCACCGGCCGGCGATGGCCTGCCGGTGCTGGCGGCGCTCGACGCTCGGATCACTCTGCTGTCGGCGTCGGGCGTCCGCTCGATGGCAGTCGCCGACTTCATGGTCGGGGTCAAGCGCACCGCCATCGCTCCGGGCGAGTTGATCGTCGAGATCGAGGTCCCCGTTCGTGCGGGCTGGCAGGGGTACTCGAAGGTCGGGGTGCGCAACGCGATGGTGATCGCAGTGGCGAGCGCCTGCCTTGCCATCGACACCGACGTACGCTCGGTGGGGCTCGCCCTCGGGTCGGTCGGCCCGACGGTGCTTCGATGCCCGGAGGCGGAGGCGTGGCTCGCGTCCGAGCTCGACTGGTCGACGCTGTCGGTCTCTGCCGACGGGCTCGAACGATTCGGAGAGCTGGCATCCGACGCCGCACGGCCGATCACCGACCACCGATCGACGGCAGAGTACCGCCGCCATGCGGTCGGCGTGCTCGCCGCCCGTCTCGCACGCCGAGCAACGAGCGCCTCATGACGACCGAACACTTCGTGCTGCACGTGAACGGTGTCGACATGCAGGTTCGTGACTCCTGGCTCGGTGAGAGTCTCCTCGACGTGCTGCGTGATCGGCTCGATCTGCTCGGCGCCAAGGGCGCCTGTGAACAGGGAGAGTGCGGCTCGTGCAGCGTGCTCGTCGACGGCGCCCTCGTCTGTTCGTGTCTCGTGATGGCTGCATCCGCCGTCGGGCAGCCCATCGTGACCATCGAAGGCGTGTCACCCCGCGGCACTGCGTCGGACGTGCAGCAGGCCTTCGTCGACGCAGGCGCCGTGCAGTGTGGTTTCTGCACGCCGGGGCTGATCGTCGCGGTGCACGACCTCCTCGATCGGGTCCCTGTGCCGTCGGAGATCGAGATCCGCGAACAGTTGGCCGGCAACGTGTGCCGTTGCACCGGGTACGGCCGCATCATCGACGCCGTTCAGCAGGTGGCAGTTCGACGGGAGGGTGGAGCGTGAGCACGATCGACGTCGACATCGACATCCCGATCGGCACGGGCACGCGGCACGGCACGATCGGCACCTCACCGACCCGACCCGACGGGATCGCCAAGGTCCAGGGTGCGTACGCGTTCTCCTCCGACCTCTCGGCCGACGGCTGCCTGTGGGGAGCGACATTCCGATCACCCCACCCCCACGCGCGCATCGTGTCGATCGATCTCTCGGCAGCCTGGAAGATCTCCGGTGTTCAGGCGATCATCACCGCCGAGGACGTGCCCGGGCAGATGACGTACGGGCTGATCAGCCAGGACCAGCCGGTGTTCGCGGCCGACGTCGTGCGATACGTCGGAGAGCCGATCGCCGCGGTCGCCGCCGATCATCCCGAGACGTGCCGACGTGCGCTCGACGCCATCGTCGTCGAGTACGAGGTGCTGGCGCCGCTCCTCGACCCGGAGGCTGCCATCGACGGTGGACACCCGCCGATCCACCCCGATGGCAACCTGATCCGCCATCAGCGAATCGTGCGTGGTGACACGAGCGTGATCGGCGATGTCGTCGTGGAGGGTACGTACGAGATCGGCATGCAGGACCAGGCGTTCCTCGGCCTCGAAGCGGCGCTCGCCATCCCCGATCCCGGTGGGAAGGGTGTCGAGCTGCACGTGGCGACGCAATGGCTGCACGAAGACCGTCACCAGATCGCGGCCTGCCTCGGCCTGCCCGACGACGCGGTGCGGCTCAGCCTCGGCGGGGTCGGCGGAGCGTTCGGTGGGCGAGAGGACATCAGCCTCCAGGTGCACACCTGTCTGTTGGCACTGCGGCTCGGCCGACCTGTTCGTATCGCGTACAGCCGCGCGGAGAGTTTCCTCGGCCACGTTCACCGCCATCCCGCGACCATCTGGATGCGACACCACGCCACGACCACTGGTGAGATCGTCAAGATCGAGGCGCGGATGGTCTTCGACGGGGGCGCGTACGCGTCGACGTCGTCCGCCGTGCTGATCAACGGCATCACCCACACGCAGGGGCCGTACCGGTGCGCCAACGCCGTGGTCGACGGGTACGCCGTGCGCACCAATCACCTGCCGTGCGGAGCGATGCGCGGGTTCGGCGTGGTGCAGGCGTGCTTCGCTCACGAGTCGCAGATGGACAAGCTCGCCGACGCTTGCGGGATCGACCCGGTCGAGATCCGCCTGCTGAACGCGATGCGGACCGGCGACGAGTTGATCACGGGCCAGCCGGTCCTGAACGTCGCACCGGTGGAGCAATGCATTCGCTCCACGGCCGCGCTGCCGATGCCACCCGAGCGGGACGCCGAGACCGATCTGATGACCATGCCGGGCGGTGCCGGAAGAACGGCCGACAGCGGCGACATCGTGCGGGGGGTCGGATGGGGCGTGGCGATGAAGAACCTGATGTACTCGGAAGGGTTCGACGACTACTCGACCGCCCGGTGCCGCCTCGCCGACGGGGTGGCGACCCTGAAGTTCGCGACTGCCGAGGTCGGCCAGGGGTTCATCACGATCGCCGGACAGATCGCGCGGTCGATCCTCGGCGTCGACGAAGTGGTGCTCGACAACATCGACACCCAGGTCGGCTCGGCCGGCTCGACGTCGGCGTCACGGCAGACCTGGATGAGCGGGGGAGCGGTCGACGCAGCGTGCCGATCCGTTCGCGAGCTCCTGTTCGCCCATGTCGCCGCGGCGCACGGTCTCGATCCCCTCCGTCTGGCGATCGACGAGACGGACGTCGTCGACGTCGTGTCGGGCTGGCGAATCTCGGTCGCCGACGCGACCGCGGGAATCGAGCTCGACGAGACCGTCGAGTATCGCCACCCGGCCACCGAGGATCTCGACGAGAACGGCCAGGGCAACTGTCATACGGCGTTCGCCTTCGTCGCCCATCGCGCCGTCGTCGACGTCGACCCGGAACTGGGGCTGGTGAAGGTCGTGCAGATCGCGACCGCCCAAGATGTCGGGCGGGCGCTGAACCCCTTGTCGGTCACGGGCCAGATCGAAGGTGGTATCGCCCAAGGTCTCGGTCTGGCGGTGATGGAGGAGATCATCCAGATCGACGGTGTGATCCGCAACGGCAACTTCACCGACTATCTGCTGCCGACGTTCCTCGACATGCCCGACGTGGTGAGCACCCTGATCGAGATTCCCGACCCCCACGCACCGCTCGGCGCCAAGGGTGTCGGCGAACCCCCCTGCATCTCCTCGACACCGGCGATCGTTGCGGCGATACGCGATGCGCTGCGTCAGGTCGACGGCGTCGGCAAGCCGCTCGATCGTGTGCCCGTTCGTCCCTCCGACATCTGTCTCTGATCGGGCCTGGCGCGCTAGGTTCCGGCCCATGTCCGAAGAGCGTGAGATCATGTCGTGGGAGGTGTTCGGCGAAGCGTCCCGCACGCTGGCACAGATGGTTGCCGACGACGGCTACGAGCCCGACATGGTCCTGGCGATCGCGCGCGGCGGGCTGCTGATCGGCGGCGCGATCGGCTACGCCTTGTCCGTCAAGAACGTGTACACCATGAACGTCGAGTTCTACACCGGCGTCGACGAGCGCCTCGAGGTGCCGCGCATCCTCCCTCCCGCACCCGACTTCGTCGACGTGTCCCACGCCAAGATCCTGATCGTCGACGACGTCGCCGACACCGGCCACACGTTGCGTTCGGTCCACGACTTCTGTGAGGGCAAGGTCGCCGAAGTGCGTACCGGTGTCCTCTACGAGAAGTCGCATTCCGTCGTGAAATGCGACTACATCTGGAAGCGGACCGACCAGTGGATCAACTTCCCGTGGAGCGACAAGGACCCGGTCGCGAAGCGCGACTGGTCCGTCCGCGACGCCTGAGGCGCTGCGAGCGACTGGGCGCTCAGCCGCTGAAGGCTTGCCGTTGCGCCCGCTTGAGTCGCTCTGCGAGGAGCTTCGGCGGTACGACCCCGAGCAGGCGGTCGCCCGACCAGACGGTGACGACGGGCCGGAGCGGGTTGATGCGTGGCAGCACCGCCGAGAGTTCCTCGTCCGGTGACGCCTTGGCGAGCTGGTTGAACGGGACCATCAGATTGGTGAGCATCATCATCGCCCGTCGGTCGGACGGCACCGCCCAGAGCTGCTCCTCGAGCACGAGTCCGTCGAGTTCTCCGTCGTCGCCCATGACCGCCACGGCGCCGGCGCTTCCGAGCCGCTCCCGTTGGTCGATCATCGAGTCGGCATCCATGTCGGTGCCGGCGTGGGCGACGCCGAACCATGTCAGATCGCCCACCGTCACGCCGTCGAGCTGCTCGGCCATGTAGGACGCCATGATCTCGGACCTGGCGTTCAGTGCGATGAAGACGCCGGTCACGGCGATGAACAGGCCGGGCATCCCGTTGAGCGTCATCGCGACACCGACACCGGCCAGACCCCACCCGAGGACACGTCCGGCGTTGCCGGCGTCACGCATGGCCCGGTACTTGCTGCCAGTGCGGGCCCAGCGCCAGGCGCGGAGGACTCGACCTCCGTCGAGCGGCGCCCCCGGCAGCATGTTGAAGCCGGCCAGCAGCAGGTTGACCACGCCGATCCAGCCGAGGATCACCGAGTCGAGCGCAGCACCGAGGGCGATGCTGGTGACGCCGATGAACAGGCTCACCGCCGGCCCCGCCACGGCGATCAGGCCATCGGCGCGTGGTGTGGGCGCCTCCCGATCGAGCATGGCGACGCCACCGAGCAGCCAGAGATCGATCGATTCGGTCTCGACGCCGTAGCGGCGAGCGACGAGCGCGTGGCCGAACTCGTGCGCGACGATGGAGGCGAAGAACGCAGCAGTCGCGACGATCCCGCCGGTGAGCCCGAGGCTCCCCGCGAGGCTGGTGCCGAAGAGCGCGACGATGAGCGCCATGCTCCAGTGGGCGCGCACGGGTATGCCCGCATAGGTGCCCAAGGGGAGTGTCCCGGGTGTCCGAGTCGAACGGAATGCCATGTCCTCCCCAACACCGTCGCCGGCCCCGCCATTCCGTCCCGTCAGATGTTCAGGCGCGCTGTTCGAGGATCACGGCGGCGCAGTTGCGGCCGCTCGCGCCCCAGACCCCGGCGCCTGGGAATGTCGCCGCACCGGTGAGGTAGAGCCCCGGGACCGCCGTTTCGTAGTTGGTGAGTTCCGGATTCGGGTTGCGGAACGCTGCGAGCGGTCCGCCGGCGAAGCTCGTGGCATGGCCGGTCGGGAGGTGGAAATCTCGCTCGTACACGTCCGGGGTCATCGCCCTCCAGTCGACGATCGAGTCGAGGAAGCCAGGTTCACAGACGCTGGCGAACAGTTCGAGCCAGCGACGAGGTTCGTCGGACGTCGCCCAGCCACCGACGAGGGAGAACGGGGTGTAGAGCACTTCGAGGCTGAACACGTGGCGACCGTCCGGCGCCATCGACGGATCGAGCATCGTCGGTGCGTTGGCGAGCATGCCGGGACGTTCGAGCACCCGGCCGTGCTTCATCAGGTCGACGCCGCGGTGGATGTCGGCCAGACCAGGTGCGACGGCGGTCGTCTGGCCGAGGGACCGGTCGCTGCCGAGCAGTGCAGGAGCGCGGTCGAGCACGATGTCGAGTTTGGACTCGTAGCCCTCGGCGTGCGGAATGGCACGCCAACGCCGGATCAGATCGTCGGCCGAAGCCGGTGGGGTCGTCAGCCACTTCAGGAAGGTGTCGTGCGGATTGCATGCCGAGACCACGATCGGCGCGTGGAGATGGGTGCCGTCGACCAGGCCGACACCACGCACACGTTCGCGTTCGCACAGGATCGTGTCGACCGGACTCTTCGTCCGCAGGAGCCCGCCCGCTGCTTCGAAGGACGCCAGCAGGGTGCGCGGCACCTCACCGCTGCCGCCGATCGGGCGTCCCACATGGCCGACATGGCGCATCGCCGGCGCGAGCGCGCCGAGCCCGGTGCCTGGCGTCTCCGGAGAGATCCCCCACACCATCGGCCCGTTGAGTGCGGCGGGACCGAGCACACCATCGTCGTCGAAGTACGACCGGAGCACGTCGGCGGTGCTGCGGCGCGACCACCGCAGCAAGGTCGGAGCACCGGCGAGCCGTCGTCGGAGGGCGACGCCGGTCAGTCCGCGCACCGAAGGTGGCTCACATGCGGCATCGAGCACCATGCGAATCGCCGGGATCGCCGCCTTCGCGTAGCGGCGGTAGCCATCGGCCTGGCCTGGCATGACGCGGGCCAGGGAGTCGACGGTGGCGTCGACGTCGTGATGGTGCGACCAGATCGTGCCGGCGTTGTCGGCGCCCCACGTCATGTTGTGCTGGGCGGGTTCGACGTCCAGGTAGCGCAGACCGTGGTCGGCCAGGCCCAGTTCGGCGATCACGGGTGTCGTGCGGAAGGTCAGGTGGTCGCAATTGCAGATGTTGACCGTGGTGCCACCGAACCGTTCGCTGGCCGCCGTACCGCCGACGTCGGCTCGGGCCTCGAGCAACAGGGTCCGCATGCCGGCGCGGGCGAGGTACGCGGCGGTCACCAGACCGTTGTGTCCTGCGCCGATGACGATCGCGTCGAAGTCCTGCTGTTCGCTCGCCTGTCCGTCCTGGTCCATCAAGGGACAGTCTCTCGCACTCGCGCGTGGACGGCGTAGCGTGCCGATGTGGCATCAGTAACCCGCCGACTCGACGAACTCCGCGCCCCCGACATCGAGCGCGTGCTCTCGCCGCGGAGCATCCTCGTGCAACCGCTCGGTGCGGTCGAGCAGCACGGTCCGCACCTGCCGTTCAACACCGATCTGTTGATCGCCGAGCGGGTCGCGACCGCAGCGGTCGAACGGGTCGGCGGCGAGCTCGAGGTGTGGCTGCTGCCACCGCTCGCGTACACGAAGTCCAACGAGCACGCCTGGTCCGCCGGCACGATCTGGTTGTCGGCAACGACGCTGCTCGCGGTGCTCGACGACATCGGGCGCTGCGTCGCGAGGACGCCGGCGAGAAAGCTCGTGTTCATGAACGGCCACGGTGGCAACTCAGCGCTCGTCGGCGTCGCCAACCGGGAGCTCCGGCTGCACCACGGTCTGATGACGTTTCTCGCGCACCCGGGCGTACCGCCCGACCAGGGCGGGCAGTCGCCGGCGGCCGAGCTCGGCATGGGGATCCACGGCGGTGCGGAGGAGACGTCGTTGATGTTGCATCTGGCCCCCGGGCTGGTCGACATGACCGTGGCGACCCGCAACGTCCCCGAGTCGTTGGCGGCGAACGAGTACGTCCGTTTCGGTGGCAGTGTCGGGTTCGGGTGGCTGTCGAACGACTTCGGTCCGGACGGACACATCGGTGATCCGACGACTGCGACAGCGGCGCACGGACAGGTCCTGTTCGACGCGGCCGTGAACGCATTCTGTGCGGCGCTGGCCGAGATCGCACGATTCGAGCTCCCGATCGGATCATGATCTCGAAGCAGGAGCTCCGCATCGACATCGCCCGGTTGCTCGGCCGCATTGCCGAACTCGGCGAGATCGGGCGGATCGACGGCCCCGACGGGGAGTGGGGGAACGCCCGGCTCGCACTCACCGACGCCGACCGCGCCGGCCGAGAGCTCGTCGTGTCGTGGATGCGCGATCTCGGGATGACGGTGACGATCGACACGATCGGCAACGTCTTCGCCACGCGTCCGGGCGCCGATCCCGAGGCGGCAGCGGTGATGACGGGTTCGCACATCGACACGGTTCGCACGGGCGGGCGCTACGACGGCAACCTCGGCGTGCTCGCCGGACTCGAGGTCGCCGAAATGCTCGAGCAACACGGCGTGGTGACCGAGCGACCGTTCGTCGTGGCGTTCTTCACCGACGAGGAGGGGGCCCGCTTTCCACCCGACATGCTCGGAAGTCTCGTCTTCGCCGGCGGTCTGCCGCTCGAGGTCGCGCTCGACGCCGTCGCGCTCGACGACGGCGCGCGTCTCGGGGACGAACTGGAACGGATCGGGTTCGCTGGTCCGTTGCCCTGCCCGACGGCGGTGCCACCGCACCGATTCTTCGAGTTGCACATCGAGCAGGGACCGATCCTCGAGGCCGAGGGCATCGAGATCGGTGTCGTCGAGGGGGTGCAGGGCATCTCGTGGACCGAGTACGCCATCAATGGACAATCGGCCCACGCAGGCACGACTCCGATGCGGCTGCGCCACGACCCGGCCTACGTCGCGGCCCAGATCGTCACCTTCGTCCGTGATCTGACCGCGCAAATCGGCGGGGCGCAGGTGGCGACCGCCGGCCGGATCGACGTGATCCCGAACCTGATCAACGTGGTGCCGTCCACCGCGACCGTGACCGTCGACCTCCGCAACACCGACGAGGCAGCTTTGGTCCAGGCCGAACGCCGGCTGAACGGGTTCGTCGACGAGATCGCCGCCGCCGAGGGCGTGACCGTCGAGCGGCGGTCACTCGCCCGATTCGAGCCCGTCGAATTCGACCCGGCGATGATTGATCTCGTCGAGGCGACCGCGCTGCGTCTCGGCCACTCCACCCGGCGGTTGCCGAGCGGTGCCGGCCACGACGCACAGATGCTCGCTCGGCTGTGTCCGACGGCCATGGTCTTCACGCCGAGCGTCAACGGCCTCAGCCACAACATTGCAGAGTTCACCGAGGACGACGACATCGAAGCCGGTGCGAACGTCCTGCTCCAGGTGATCCTTCACGAGCTGGGTACGCACCAACCCGACTGAAACGCCAAAGCGATGAGCGAACGAACCCGTTGTCGGGCCGTTCGCTCATCGCACCGGTGTTCAGAGGGTGTTCAGAGGGTGTTCAGAGGGTGTTCAACGCCGGATCAGAGGCCGATGGTGTCGTCGATGAACTCGTTGGTGACCACGGTCTCGGCGGTGATGCCCTCGACCGGTGCCTGACCGAGCGCTTCGTACACCGGGATGGCGAGCTCGATGAGCCCGTTCACCCGGTCGAGGTCGAAGTTGCCGATGGTGTCATCGGGTCCGTTCGACAGCAGTCCGTCGTTCAGCATGGTCTCGACGGCGTAGGCCGCGACACCTTCGGTGTACACCCAGCCGTTGTCGAACGTGTTGACCGCTTCGATGATCAGCGCGTTCGTCTCGTCGGGGTTGGTGATGTAGTCGACCGTCGACTGCTGGATCATCGGAACCAGCAGTTCGAGGCAGTCGGCGTACTCGGTGATGTTCTCCGGCTTCGTGGCGATCGACTCGGCATAGTTCTCCCAGCCGGCGTCGTTGATGTAGGCGTACGCGATCGGCTTGCCCCAGTCCGGCACCTCGTTCTCGTAGATGTACGGCTCGGCCGAGCCGAAGCCCTGCTGGGCCGACGCGCCCTGATCGGCGACGAAGAGTGCCGGGGTGCCGTCGTAGGAACCGTCGACCTGATCCGACGACAGGATGCCGCTCTGGGTGAAGTAGTCCATGTAGGCAGCGCCACCGAAGTAACGCACGAGCACTCCCTCGGCACCGAGGTCCTCGATGGTCTCGATGTCGGGGTAGGTCTCAGGATCCCACATCAACATCTGCGGGTTCTTCTCCATACCCGCCATGACCGCGACGGTCGGGAACTCGGCTGAGTTCTGGATCGCCTCGTCGGTGTAGACGTATCCGAGCAGGATCGAGTCGTCCTGGTACAGCTGCGACGTGACGGTCTGGAAACCGATGGCCGGCCCACCGGTCAGGATCTGGACGTCGACGCCGGTGTCGACGCCGGATGCGACGAGCGGACCGGTGACGCTGAAGTTGCCGGCATCGATGACGGGCTCGTCGCCGATCAGCTCGTACACCCAGCCGTGCTCGGCCTCGGGGTTCCAGTCGGTCTGGATCTTGACGACGTCCGGGCACACGCCGGCGAGAACGCCGTCAGCGGGTGCGTCGCTTCCGGTCGGTGCCTCGGTACCGGCAGGTGCTTCGGTCCCGGCCGGTGCTTCGGTCCCGGAAGCGTCGGTGTCGGCGCTCGAGTCGTCATCGGATCCACACGCTGCGAAGACGAGTGCTCCGGCGAGTGGGACTGCGAGCCACGTGGCTCGACGGGGGTTGTGCATGGATGCTCCTTGGGTTGGTTCACGCGCTGGCAGTTCACGCTGCACGTGGTGGTGGGTGATGGGTGGATGGATGGAAATCTTGGGCGCCCGGATCAAGCCTCTTGACTCAACCCTCGCGGGTCGACTCGTACCACTTGCCGATGATCCGATTGCCGATCCACCCGAAGAGGGTGAACACTGCGATGCCGAGCAGCGACGAGAGCACGAGTGCGCCGTACATGAGCGGATAGTTGTTTCGCTGACGGAAGACGTCGAGCAGGATGCCGATGCCCTTCTCGCCACGGCGGAAGAACAGCTCGCCAACCACGGCGCCGATGACCGACAGGCCGGCGGCGATCCGGAACCCGGTGAAGATCGCCGGCATCGCCGACGGGAGCTGCAGCTTCGACAGACGTGTCCAACGCGACGCGCCGTGCAGCGTGAACAGGTCGTGCTGGCCACGGTCTGCCGACAGCAGGCCGAACAGCGTGTTCGACACGATCGGGAAGATCGAGATGATGACGCACACGAGGATGCGGGCGTTGAGCCCGGCCCCGAAGATCGCTGCGATGATCGGGATCAGGGCGAGGATCGGGATCGCCTGCAATGCCACGAGATACGGCCAGGAAGCTCGTTCCAACCACCGCGCCTGGGCCATCGCGATCGCGATCGACATGCCGAGCACGATCGAGATCACCAGGCCGATGCCGGCCACGATCGAGGTCCACAGCAGACCCTGCAGCAGCGTCGAGCGGTTGTTGCCGTCGAGGAACGCCTCGTTGACGACACGGTGCGGCGCCGTGATGAGGAAATCGGGCTTGTCCCAGACCGCCTCGAGCGCCCAGTAGTGCATCAGGTACCACGCGCCGACGAAGAACCCGAACGCGATGATCGGCCCGATGATGCCGCCCCAATCCCGTTCCGACTTCCGATGGGCGTCCGCCGTACCGCCGGATGCCACGTCGACTGCGTCGGCGACGTCGAGCGGGTTCTCGTTGCTCAGATCGGAGTCGGCGGAGAGCTGTACTGGCGAGGTCATGCGTGGGCACCTCGAAGGGCGTGGCTGACTTCGCCCGCGAGTGCGGCGAAATCGGCGTCGAACCGTAGGTCCGGCGAGCGCGGGTAGGAGAACGGGACGTCGAACTCGGCGACGATGCTGCCGGGACGGCCGGACATCACGAGCACCTTCGTGGACAGGAACACCGCTTCGTAGATCGAGTGTGTGATGAACAGCGCCGCGAATCCCTTGCGCTGGAACAGCGCGATGAGTTCGTCGTTGAGGTGTTCACGGGTGATCTCGTCGAGGGCACCGAACGGTTCGTCGAACAGGAAGATCGAGGGCTCCATCACGAGGGACCGGGCAAGCGATGCCCGCATCTTCATGCCGCCGGAGAGCTGCTTGGGGTACTTCTCCGTGTGGGCGCCGAGCCCGACCAGTTCGATGTTCTCGGCCACCCGACGAGCACGTTCGTCCTTGGGTACGCCCTCGAGTTCCGCGAACAACTCGACGTTGCGGATCACGTTGCGCCATTGCAGCAGCGTGGCGTCTTGGAAGACGTAGCCCATCTCTCGCGGATTCCCGGTGACCGAGCCGGTCGTCGGCTGGGTGAGTCCGGAAGCGATCCGCAGCAGCGTCGACTTCCCGCAGCCCGACGGGCCGACGACGGTGACGAACTCACCGGGGTTCACCCCGAAGGACGTCTCCGACAGCGCATGGGTTCCGTCGGGAAAGGTCATCGACACGTTGTGGAACGCGAGCGCGGGCGAGATCGATTCGGTGGTGAGTGGGTTGTCGAGGGTGTCGGTCATGGGTTGGCCCTGTCCATCAGTGCATGATCATTCCACCGGTGACGTTCATCGCCTGTCCGGTGCAATAGTCGGCGTCGCTCGACGCCAGGAACAAGGCCATCGCGGCCACGTCGGATGGGTCGGCCAGGCGGCCGAGCGGTGACTTGGCCGACCACTCGGCGACCATCTCAGGGGTTCTCGTCGCGGCCCCCATCTCGGTGAGGACGTAGCCGGGACAGATCGAGTTCACGTTGATCCCGTGGACACCGAGCTCGGTCGCAGCGACCTGGGTGAGTGAGATCACCGCCGCCTTCGACGCGGCGTAGTGCGACTGGTTGGCGGCACCGAGCTTTCCGCCCATGCTCGCCATGTTGACGACCTTGCCACCGTGGCCCTGATCGATCATGGCCCGCGCCGCCACCTGCGTGGTCAGGAGCATGGCCCTGACGTTGATCGAGAAGATCCAGTCCCATTCGTCCGCCGAGATGTCGAGCAACGGTGTGATCTTGAAGACGCCGGCGTTGTTCACCAGCACGTCGATCCCACCGAGGTGGACGATGGCCGCCTCGACCGCTGCGACGGTGCTGTCGGCGTCCGCCAGGTCGCATTCGATGGCATGGCCACCGATCCCGCCCGCCACCTCGTCAGCCTCGGCGAGGAGGCGGTCCAGGATGACGACACGGGCTCCCTCGGCAGCGAACGACGTGGCGATCTCCTTGCCGATACCACGCGATCCGCCGGTGACGACGACCCGCGCGCCGGTGAAGCGGGTCGGTCGTTGCCCGTCCAATGTGCCCCTCCCGACCATGATCTCGACATCCTACGTGGTGGCTCCGAGCCGCCTGGTCCGCTCCTCTGTTAACTCTTGGTTTCGCCGATCCGGCGTCCCGAGTTCCAGACCAACCGCGCTTCGGGTGCGAACGCGATCGCTTCTCGGACGCTCTGCGCACGCACGGCCACCAGGTGTGCGGGCGCTCCCACGGCGATGCTCGCAGGCGGCCGTCCGAGGGCAGCGTTCGCGGCCGAGCACACGGAGTTCCACGCGTCGGCGGGCAGCAGGTGCGCCGTGAGGATCATCAGCCCAGCCGTTTCGAACGGGCACGCTCGACCGAGCGGATTGAAGGGGTCCTGCAGGTTGTCGGCTCCGGCCGCGACGTTGACCCCGGCGGCGAGCAACGCGTCGACGGCCGTGAGCCCACGGGGCATCGGTGCGCGCCCGCGGCCCTGGAGGAAGAGATTCGTGTGGGGGAGCGCGATCACGTCGATCCGGGCCTCGGCGACCAGCTCGGCGATGGCGCGTTGATCACGCGCCTCGCGCTGGCCGAGGCTGACGCAATGGCTGGCGCTCGTTGGCAGGTCGAAGCCGGCGAGGACGGCGCGTGCGAGTTCGCTCAATCCGTCGACATCCGGATCGAGCGTCTCGTCGGTGTGGAGATCGACGCCGACGCCGAGGTCAGCAGCGATGTCGAGCAGGATCGCCGTCGGCTCGGCGGTGCCCGTTCCTTCGAGGTGGGGGCAACCACCCACACGATCGGCACCGGACGCGATCGCATCGCGCAGCAGCGCCTGCTGGTCGGCGCCATGGGGTCCCGTCAGTGGCCACCCGGTCAACGCGACGATCTCGATGTCGATGACGTCGCGCAGCGTCGTGCGCACGGCGGTGAGGGCCTCGACACTGCGCAACCCGTTCTCCATGGTCACGTCGACGTGGGTCCGCACGGCACAGAATCCGTTCCTGGCCATGAGGCGCGCAGCCCGTTCCGCGCGTCGCTCGATGTCCGACGGCGTCGTCAGATGGCGATTGGCCGCCATGGCTTCGATGGCGCCCATCAGATCGCCGGTCGGGTTCGGGATCCGTTCCGACAGGAAGGCCTTGTCGAGATGGGCGTGCGGTTCGACGGCGGCCGGGAACAGCAGGTGGCCGTCCAGGTCGAGCACTTCCTCGCCGGGCAGAGGCGGCAGTGTGCCGATCTCGCTGATCGAGGAGGCGTCGAGTCGTAGGTCGACGGTTGCGTCGCCGGCGATGCCGTCGGAGACCACCCGGACATTCCGCAGAAGTGTCCTGGTTTTCGGGATTGTCGGAGACATGTGCGCGAAACTATGCCCATGGCTGATCGACCGGACCTGAAAGTTGGCGCATTCTTCTTCGGTGGTGTCGAGATGGACGACGCTGGCGCCGGACCGCCGAACCCGATGGACCGTCGCTACTCGAACGAGGCGTGCTGGAAGGCGACACTCGACTACGTCGACTCCGCCAAAGAGGCCGAGAGGCTCGGCTTCGACTCGTTCTGGACCACGGAGCACCACTTCCAGTACGAGGGCTACGAGGTCATTCCGAACGGTCTGCTCATCTCCACGTGGATCGCTGCGCAGACCACCAAGCTCCGCTTCGGGGCGATGTTCAACGTGGTCCCACAGTGGAACCCGCTGCGGCTCGCCGAGGATTTCGCCACCCTGCACAACCTTTCCGGCGGTAGGGCGATGCTCGGTGTGGGGCGCGGCACCGTGCCGCGAGAGGTCCTCCACCTGAACGACAAGGGGGTCTCGATCGGGTCGCAGGACAACCCCGATCAGGCCGCCGACGACCTCTTCAACCGGGAGGTGTTCGAGGAGTCGATGGAGATCGTCCGCCGAGCCCTCACCCAGGAGAGCTTCTCGTTCGAGGGCAAGCACTACCAGATCCCGCTGCCGGGCATCCCGGACCGGGGGGCGACGGTGCAGGAACTGTCGCTCGTTCCGCGGCCGATCTACCCGTTCGAGATCTGGCAGGCGGTCACCTCGCCTCCCACCCTCGATTACGTGCCGGTGGTCGACCACGGTGCCGTGTTCTGGAACCAGCACTACTCGTTCATCAAGCGGTTCTGGGACAAGTACGCCGAGAACTACGCCGCCGCCCACGACGGCCATGTGCTCGCCGATCACGAGAAGCGGATGCTCGTCGTGAGCATCCGGATCGAGGACACGATGGAAGACGCGCGGGCGTCGGCTCTCGCCGGCCACGACGAGTTCTGGAAGTTCCTCGGCCCCTACGGGTGGAGCCGCGGGTACATGGGCCCCGATGGCAAGCCATCGCCGCCCGGCCTCATCCCGACACTCGACGAGTCCATCGAGAACAAGACGATCCTGGTCGGTACGCCCGAGTTCGTCGCCCAGGAGGTGCAGTTCCTCCGCGAGCTGCTCGGTCTCGAATACCTGACGATCTTCCCGCACCTGCTCGGCGACCCGTACAAGAAGGCCGACGAACAGATGGCCCGCTTCGCCGAAGAAGTCCTGCCGATGCTGTCCTAGCGGGGAACGTCAGCCCCCGCTCGCAGATCCGATTCGTGCGCGCGGGTCGGCAGCGCCGACGTACATGCCGCTGCCGCCATTGTGCCGGTCGAGCGTGATCACATGCGCGTGTCCGAATCCCGAATCCCACGCGCCGACGCGCCTTGCGCGATGTCCGCGGTCGCGCAGGCCGCTGTCCCACGTCGGCGCGGCGTGGCCCTCGACGTCGACACCGACCGCATCACCGGAGGTCCACGTGTCGAACCCGGTCACCGGCCCGCGCAGCGCCCAGCGACCGGCGTTGACCGCTGCTGCCGGCGTCTGGCGGTGGTGGAACAGCCGCGTGGCGATCTGCAACAGGATCTGGGGCTGGGCGTCGCCGCCCATCGTGCCGAAGGTGGCGACGAATCGGCCATCGCGGGTGGCGAGCGCCGGTGACAGCGTGTGCGGTGGTCGCCGACGCGGCGCGAGCTCCGCCGGATGACCAGCGACGAGGCTGAAGCCCATGCCGCGGTTGTGAAGGTTGATACCCGTGGTCGGCTCGACCAGGTGGCTCCCGAAGCCCGACGCATTCGACTGGATCAGCGACACGGCCATCCGGGCCCCGTTCGGACTCCGGCCTGCGGTGCAGAGATAGGTCGTGTCGCCATCGACCGCCGAGACGGTGCGTCGCGAGGAACGCACCGGGTCGATTCGCGCGAACCGGGCGTCGATCGCGTCGAGCAGTGCCATCCCGTCTGCCGCGTCGTGCAGGACGTCGGGTCGGTCGAATCCGGCCGCCGTTGCGGCCTCCACCAGCAGGTGTGCCCATCGCGCATCGTCCGGATCGTGGGGGAGGTCGAGTCGTTCGGCGAGTCGGCAACCGCCGATGGTGAGGTATCCCTGGGAGTTCGGCCCGATGGTGTGGAGTTCGACGCCGAACGCCCCGGACGAGAGCGGGGCGGTCCAGTCCGCCTGTGATCCGGCCAGATCCTGGTCGTCGAACAGTCCATCTCCGAGCCGCATGAGCCCGTCTCCGAATGCACCTCGGTAGAACGCGTCGCGCCCGCCGATCGCGAAGGAGGCCAACGCGAGCGCAACGCCCGGTCGGCGCACGCGAGCGCCGGTGCGGGTGGCCTGCTCGGCCAGCTCCGACAAGTTGACACGCGCTGCGGGGTCGAGCCGGTCGAGCGAGGCGACGAGCAACGGGCTGGCCGGAAACCCGTCGGCGGCGAGCCGTCGAGCGGGGGCCAGCAGAACCTCGAGGGGCAGTGTGCCGAAGCGTTCGTGCAGCGCGGCCCAGCCGTCGACGCACCCGGGCACCGTGACGCTGCTGATGTCGCTCTTGAACGGCATCTCGTCGTGACCTGCCGCGCGCAGCGCGGCCGTATCCGCGCCCGATCCGGCACGACCGCTGGCGTTCAGGGCATGAACGGCGGAGGTCCCGTCGGCCTGCTCGACATGGACGAGCGCGAAGAGGTCACCGCCCATTCCGCAGAGGTGCGGTGCCGTGACGGCGATCGCTGCATTGGTCGCGATCGCCGCGTCGACGGCATTGCCGCCGAGCGCGAACATCGCGTTTCCCGCCGAGGTGGCGAGATGGTCCGCTGACGCCACCATGTGCTGCGGCGTGCGTATCGAGGTCGACGGTGCATCCACGCAGCGACAATAGGCTCGCGCCATGCCGGATCGGTCGAGCGTGCGCCGATGGGGGGTCCGGCTCGTGGTGATCGGCGGCGTCGTGTCGGTCGTTGCGATGTTCGGCCCCTGGGTGCGATCCGGTTCGAACTACCGCAACAGTTTCGAACTCGTCGACCTGGTCGACCGACTCGGGTTCACCCGTGATGGTCCGGTCGAGACCGCGATCCGTTCGTGGCCGCTCGCACCGTTGCTCGTGGTCTCGGCGGTCGTGCTCACGGTCTGGCTGCGTGGGCGCACCGGCGCGGTCGTGGCCGTCGTCGTCGGCGGCTCGACCGTCGTCGTCGGGGTGGCGATGCGGACGATTCCTCAGTCGACGTTGATCGGAACCGGGTGGGGTTCGGCGCTGTCGGTGCTGGGTGGAACGCTGATGTTGCTCGGCGGCACGGCCATCCTCGCCAGCCGCAGGATGTCAGTCGTGCCAGAGAACCCGAGTCTGCAGAGCCCTGTCGCAGTCAGGATCGAACGCGCAGACCCGTAGGTCGGAAGATCGTGTCCAGCGCCGGGATGTCCACGAAGAAGAAGACGACGATGATGATGGCGCAGGTGGTGACCGCCACCATCAACACCGGCTCCCGGTACAGCTTCTCTGGATTGATCACAGAACTGTCGGGCTGGAAGGCGAGACTGAGGTAGATCGCCATCACGAGAGCGATGAACGGGAAGGCGAGGATCAATTCGAGCCGATAACGCATCACGAAGGCGCCGAGGAACAGCATCGAGGCCGACGCGTAAAAGACGATCGATACGAGCAGGCGTTCGGGTGTGTACCACGAGAATGATGCGCGATAGGCCGCCGCCCGCGTCGGATCGTTGATCTCGTTGTACTCGGCGTACCGCTTGATCGCCATGAAGTAACAGCCGACGAACCAGTAACTCAACAGCAACGAGATCGGGGCAAATGCGTCGATGCCCGTCATGTACCAACCGGCGAGCATGCGCAACGGGTTGTTGATCGATTCCGACAGTACATCGAGGTACGGCAGGTCCTTGGACCGGACCGGCGGGATGTTGTACACGCAACCCATCACCCACAACGCGGCCATCGTGAGGCCGAACGGCACATTGATCAGGAACCCAAGCCCCACCCCTACGAGCATCAGGAGAATCCACTCGACGTACGCCAACGGGACGTTGACCTGCCCGGACGGAACGGGACGGAGCCGCTTGATGGGGTGCTCGAGATCCGACGGGGCGTCCAGCAACTCGTTGACCACGTAGTTGCTCGACGCCACCAGGCACAGAGACACGAATCCCACGATGATCCGGCCCCAGAGGCCGCCGGGGATGGTGCCGGTCGAGTCGCTGAGAGCGGCGGCGATACCGGGAAGTGCGAAGACCTGTTTGAACCAGTGGTCCGGCCGCAGGATGGCGAGATGCCCGTGCAGGGTCGGCCGACCCGAGAGTGCAGCAACTGCCTGGCGCCGCGACATGGGTGGTGCGGTGGAGATCTCGGTCGTCACGGTGCCTCGGTTCGGTGTGCTGACGGGGTGGCCTCGGCAGACGCTCGATCGCCGGTCCCGCCCCGGCCGTCGCTTCCCACGAGATGAAATCGCATGCCGGCGGCGGCCGCCGCAGCGCCGTCGACATCGGTTCGGTCCCCGACGTAGAGCGCCGCACCGGGCGCCACACGCAGCGCGCTCAGCGCAGCGAGAAGCCCGGCCGGGTTCGGCTTGAACGCGCCGACAGACGAGTCCTGCGCCGAAACCACCACCTCGAAGCGATCGGCGATGCCGAGCGCGTCGAGCTTGCGGTCCGCCGGGTAGTCCGACACGACGGCGAGTCGCGTTCCGCGTGCGGCGAGGGTGTCGAGTACATCGACGAGGCCGTCGCGCGCGTTCGATCCGACGACATCGAGCGGGACTTCCTCGATCCAGTGTTCGACGACGCTCCGCACCTCGTCGGATCCGACCCCCGCACGCGCTGACGCCATGTCCAGCTGTGCGCTGGCGACGTCGCCCGTGAAGTCCGACGAACGCAGTTCTTCCTGAGCTTTCCGGTACGCGCTGATGATGCGCGCGACGCGCACGCCGGTCACCGGATGCGCCAGGTGCTGTCGCACGATCCGCGTCAACATCGTCCGCCGAACGGGTCCCTGACGATACAGCGTGCCGTCCACGTCGAACAGCACGGCTTCGCAGCCGACGGCGTGGCGGGGAACATCACGCATCTCTCGGCCACCATCGAGCGAGGAGTGTGTCGACGCCGTACGCCGACACGATCAGGAGCGCGGGCAGGATCGGCGCCGAATACCGGCCGAGGGCGAGCAGCAGGGCCAGCACGATGTTGAGATAGAACACCGGGAGCAGGAACGGCCACACGGCGAGCGACTCTCGCCGCGCGCGACGCCAACCGATGATCGCGAGCGCCCATGCGACCACCGCGGCCGCCAGTACCAGGAGGGAATTGGCGAGACTGGTGAGCTGGTACCAGAACGCGAACAGGCCGACCACCGTCTTGCGGGCGACCTGGACGGGCTCGTTCAGCAGGCGCCGTTTGGCTTCCTCGTTCAAGATCTGATCGGTCTCGTAGTCGTCCTGCTGCCAGACCGTTCCCGCCTCCTCGGCGAGACGCTCAAAATATGCGTTGCTCTCGTTCTCGGCGGCGGTGTACGGGGGCTCCTGCAACGTCACGTATTCGACCCGACTGAAAATGAAGCCTCGAAGAAACGCGTCGCTCGCCCCCGTCGAGATCAGCACGAAGTGGTCCGTCGATCGGTAGTTGCGAACTGTCCACGGTGTGATTGTGAGTCCGAGCGCGACGAGCATGACGATCATGGCCCGCCAGGGTGTGAGCGTCGACTCGCCCCGACGACGCGCCGCTCTGATCGTGAGGAGGAATGCGACGATGAAAACGACCGGATAGAGGAGCACCACCGCTTTGGTCAGCGCCGCTGCTCCGGCAGTGATCCCGACCAACGCACCGTTGATGACGGTGGGCCGCTGCCAGAACCGATATGTGCACCAGATCATCAGCGTGACCAGGAACGTCAGAAATGTCTCGAGATGCAGGCTCGGCACGTAGCGGATCAGCAGCGGGTGCAAGGCGCAGAGTAAGCCAGCGATCACGCCGGTGCGTGGGTTGAAATGCCTTCGACCGAGATCGCAAGCCAGGGCAGCGGTTCCGGCAAAGAGCAAGCAGTGCACGAACAACATGAGCCGAGTCGAGTCACCGCTGACGAAGAAGACACCGCCGATAAGGATCGGGTACAACGGTGCCCGACGGGTGATGAGGCTCCCGAAGCCCTCGAAACCGTTCCCCTCGGCGATGCTCTTGCCCATCTCGCCGAAGGAGTACGGGTCGAAACCCGCGTCAGAAAAGCTGCCATTCGACGACACGACAAACGCCATGACCAACGCAAGAGCGAAGGCGAACAACCACACGATCAACACGGGTGACCGCTCAAAGAGCGAGGGAACGTGCGCGCCGTCTACCTCTCCGGGTACGTCGAATTCAGTCTCAGACATCTGGCCCGCCCGCCCTTCTCCGTTCGCTCGACTTCGCCGCGCCACGTGAAAACTAACACTGAGCGTGGTGGTGCGCCACAGAACCGTCGACGCGGGCGGTCGGCCATACTGCGAGACGTGAATCACGCCCGAACGCTTCGGCATCCGTTTCTCGACTGGCCCGGGCCGTTGCCGTTCGCCCATCGGGGAGGTGCCGACGAAGCACCCGAGAACACCTTGCCAGCGTTCGCGCGGGCGGTGTCGCAGGGCTACCGATATCTCGAGACCGATGTCCACCTCACCGCCGACGGGGTGGTCGTGGCGTTTCACGACGACGACTTGACACGAACGTGCGGCCGCCCCGGTCGGATCTCCGAGCTGACGTGGAGCGAAGTCGCTGACGTTCGGGTCGATGGTCGCGAGCCCATTCCACGGCTCTTGGATCTGCTCGAGGCGTTCCCGAACGCGCGGCTGAACATCGATTGCAAGTCGGATCGGGTCGTGGGACCGCTCGGCGACGAACTCGAACGTGCCAACGCGTTCGACCGCGTCTGCATCGGATCGTTCAGCGATCGCCGGCTGGCACGGCTGCGGCGGCGGTACGGCCAACGGCTCTGCACCAGTTACGGACCTGCAGAGCTGGGGGTGCTCAAGGTGCTCCACATCCGCCGTGCCGGCGTGCCGGCGGTCCAGTCACCCGTGACATGGAAAGGCCGCACGATCATCGACGCGGCATTCATCGAGCGTTGCCACGGTCGCAACATCGCGGTCCACGTGTGGACGATCGACGATCGGGACGAGATGTCCCGGCTCCTCGACCTCGGTGTCGACGGAATCATGACCGATCGGCCTGCCGTGTTGCGTGACGTACTGGTCGAACGAGGGCAGTGGTTCTCGTGACGACGGTCGCCCCGAGGCCGGCTCAGATGCTGCGGCCCGCAGCCTGCCAGTACTCGTCTTTCAGGATCCGCTTGTAGAGCTTGCCCGTCGGATGGCGGGGGAGCTCGGGCCGGAAGTCGATCGACCGCGGGCACTTCACGTCGGCGAGCTCGGCTCGGCAGAACTGGATCAGTTCGGATGCGAGGGCCTGTGCCGCCGCGTCGTCGGCAGGCATGTCGACCGGCTGCACGACTGCCTTGACCTCTTCACCGAAATCGTCGTTCGGTACACCGAAGACTGCGACGTCAACGACCTTGGGATGGGTCACGAGGACGTTCTCGGCCTCCTGTGGATAGATGTTCACCCCGCCGGAGATGATCATGTACGCCTTGCGGTCGGTCAGGTACAAGAAGTTGTCGGCGTCGAGATAGCCGACGTCGCCGAGCGTCGACCAGCCCTTCGGGTGACGCGACCCCTTCGTCTTCTCCGGGTCGTTGTGGTACTCGAACGCCGCGCCCCCCTCGAAGTAGACCGTGCCCGACTCGCCCTGTGGCAGATCCTCGCCGTCCTCACCGACGATGTGGACCGTGCACCCGATCGGCGTGCCGACCGTTCCTTCGTGGCCGAGCCACATCTCGCTGTTGCAGTACACGAAGCCGTTGCCCTCGGTCCCGGCGTAGTACTCGTGCACGACCGGGCCGAACCACTCGATGATCTGCTTCTTGACCGGCGCCGGGCACGGCGCTGCTGCGTGAATGACGCATTCCAGGGAGGACACGTCGTACTTCGTGCGGACGTCCTCGGGCAGCTTGAGCATGCGGATGAACATGGTCGGCACGACCTGGCTGTGGGTCACGTCGTACTTCTCGACCTGGGCCAGATACTCCTCGGCATCGAAGTGCTCCATCGCCACCACCGTCGCTCCGAGCGCATGAGCGGCCAGGCAGAACCGCAGAGGAGCAGCGTGGTAGAAGGGTGCCGGGGACAGGTACACCTTCGTGTCGTCGATGGCGAACAGCATCTGGCTCAGGCCGAGCACACCTGATGCGGCCTCCTCGAGCGGCTTGGCCGTGAACGGCAACGCGACGCCCTTCGGCCGGCCGGTGGTCCCGGACGAGTAGAGCATGTCGGTGCCCGCGATCCGCACGTCGAGCGGTTCTGATGGTTGGCCGGCGACGGCGGCCTCGTAGCTCTCGTAGCCGTCGATCGTGCCGTCGAGCATGAGCCGCAGCTCGACGCCCGGCGTGTTCGCGACGATCTCGGCCGCCTGGTCGGCCTTGTACTTCGAGGTGATGAAGACCTTGGCTTCGCAGTCGTTGATGATGTACTCGAGTTCGCCGCTCTGCAGGCGCGACGACGTGCACGTGTACACGGTTCCGGCGTAGTGGCAGCCCCACACGACTTCGAGGTAGCGGTCGTTGTTCTCCATGCAGATCGCCACGTGGTCGCCGGGCTCGACGCCGGCGGAACGCAGGAGATGGCTGAGTCGATTGGCGGCGGCGTCGAGCTCAGCGAAGGTCTGGGTGAAACCGGAGCCACCCATGATCAGCGCGGGCTTGTCGGCGTGGTTCGCGAGATGTGCACCGGGAAACATGTGCCGGAACGTAGCCGACCGATACCTTGCCCTCCATGTTGGGCCGCTTCTCACGGTTGATGGCGCTCGATGCCGAGCCCGTGACGCTCGACGAGGCGTCGCTGGTGCTGTCGTCGGCCCTCCAGCCCGACCTCGACGAGATGGATTCGCTGGTGGCGCTCGACGTGTTCGCGGGGGAGTGTCCGACGCCGACCGCCGATGGCGTGGCCCGCTACCTGTTCGACACGCTGGGATTCAGCGGCAATCGTGACGCCTATTACGACTGGCGGAACTCGTGTCTCGATCGTGTCCTCGCGACTCGGGTCGGGATACCGATCAGCCTGTCGATCCTGATGATCGAGGTCGGTCGCCGGGTCGGTGTGCCGCTCGTCGGAGTCGGCATGCCGGCACACTTCCTGGTGCGCCCCGCGGACGACGACTCCACGTTCTACGACCCGTTCCACGGGCCCGGGCGCCTCGACCGCGCCGATGTGCGTCAGCTGTTCGAGCAGGTGACGAACGGTCAGGCTCCGTGGAACGAGGCGTACCTGACCCCCACCGCGAACCGAGACATCGTGATCCGCATGCTCAACAACCTGAAGGGCTCGTTCGCTCGCCAGTCCGACGCCGTGCGGTTCGCAATCGTGATGCAACTGCGAGCCGTGGTGCCCGAGCTCGCCGATGCCGAGCACGCCGAGATCGTCGCATCGACGGCCATCTTCAACTGAGAGAATCACCGGGTCGGGAACTACGTTTCGCAGCATGACTGTGATCGACAACCCCACCACCGGCATGTCTGCAGACGAGCGGCGCGTCGAAGAACTGGTGAACGACCTGCTCGAGAAGTTCCCCCCAGCGACGACGGATCCGAAGGTGTTCCTCGCTGAACAGTTCGACCGCGGACTCGCATGGGTCCAGTTCCCCGAGGGTCACGGCGGTCTCGGCCTGTCGCCGAAGCTGCAGAAGCAGATCAACGAGAAGGTGTACGCACACGGTGCGCCGAACCCCATGTACCGCAATCCGATCGGGCACGGCATGACCGGGCCGACGGTGGCCGTGTGGGGGAGTGAGGCGCAGAAGTCGCGCTACCTCCGTCCGCTGTTCACCGGCGAGGAGATCTGGTGCCAGCTGTTCTCCGAGCCGGGTTCCGGGTCCGATTTCGCCGGTTTGTCGTCCTCGGGCATCAAGGACGGCGACGAGTGGATCGTCAACGGACAGAAGGTCTGGACAACGCTGGCCCACTTGTCGAAGTGGGGCCTGCTGGTCGTGCGCACCGATCCGCAGGCCGTCAAGCACGCCGGGCTCACGGCGTTCGTGGTCGACATGGAGGATCCGACCGTCGAGATCCGACCGCTCCGCCAGATCACCGGTGAAGCCGAGTTCAACGAGGTCTTCTTCTCCGACACCCGCATCGCGGCCGAGGAGATGCTGGGCAGCCCCGGCGACGGCTGGCGCGTCTCGCTCACCACGCTGATGAACGAGCGCGTGTCGATCGGTGGCACGATCCCGACGCGTGGATCGGGCACGATCGCCGCACTCACCAACGCGTGGAAGCAGCTCCCTGCCGATCGCAAGGAGCCGGCGTTGCTCGACGAGGTCATGAAGCTCTGGGGCCGGGCCGAAGTGCTCCGCCTCACCAACATCCGTGCCAACCAAAACCGCAAGATGGGCGATCCGGGCCCCGAGGGGTCGATCGGCAAGATGGCAACGAGATCGCAGCGTCCATCAACAATCTGGTCGAGACGGTGGATCGTGGATTGGGCGAGACGGGCAGGGTGCTGTCGGCGCTGGCCCAGACGGACCTCACGCACCGGGTCGAGGGCCAGTATCAGGGCAGCTTCGAGCAGCTCAAGACCGACACCAATGCGGTGGCCGAGAAGCTGAGCGAGATCGTGGGGCAGTTGAAGTCGACGTCGCGCAACCTCAAGACCGCGACCTCCGAGATCCTCTCGGGCGCCAATGACCTATCCGAACGCACCACCAAGCAGGCGGCGACGATCGAAGAGACGTCGGCCACGATGGAGCAGTTGAGCAACACCGTGCTGCAGAACGCCCAGAAGGCCAAGGAAGCCTCGCAGGTGGCAGCCAGTGTGACCCGCACGGCCGAAGAGGGTGGTGCGGTGATGAACAAGGCCACCGACGCCATGGAGCGGATCACCGCCTCTTCCGGCAAGATCAGCAACATCATCGGCTTGATCGACGACATTGCCTTCCAGACCAACCTGCTGGCCCTCAATGCCTCGGTGGAGGCGGCACGAGCAGGTGATGCGGGCAAGGGATTTGCCGTGGTTGCGCAGGAAGTGCGCCGCCTGGCGCAGTCGGCCGCGGAGTCG
>JANNNB010000231.1:0-17959 GCA_031398325.1 Actinomycetes bacterium | reverse complement strand
CCCCCCCCCCCCCCCCCCCCGCTCCGGTGCTGGTTTCACGATGTGGCGCCCCCCGGCCTTTTTCTCACCCCGGCCACGGCGGTGGGGGCGGGTGCTCTGACACGTCGGGTGGGGCGGGTTACATCTACCGTGCCCGCATGGCAGTACGACTGGACGAATCCGACGAATACATGCACGAACTCGGCCCCGAGTCGAACTTCAACGAAAGCATGTACATCAATTGCTTCGATCCGGCTCAGGGCATCGGCGGGTGGTTCCGCATGGGCAACCGGGCCAACGAGGGCACCGCGGAGATGACGGTGTGCCTCTACCTACCGGCCGAGGTCGACGGCGGCAAGCGTTCGGTCGGGTTCATGTTCAAGCGCCCGGCGATCGACAACAACGACGCGTTCGACGCTGCCGGCATGAAGTGGACGATGGTCAAGCCGTTCGAAGAGCTGAAGGTCGACTTCGTCGGGAAGGTCGTGTTGCTCGACGAGCCCGAGCAGATGGCGGACCCCAAAGCGGCGTTCACGAACAACCCGTTCGACGAGGCCGAGGTCCACCTGACCTTCACGGGCCAGGGTCGGCCGAGCATGTTCGGTGGCGAACCCGACACCCCGCACGAAACGCCGGGCGAGGAGTTCGCCAAGGGTCACTACGAGCAGCTGATCGCCGCGACCGGCACGATCAAGGTCGGTGACCGCGAATGGGACGTCAACGGTTTCGGGCTGCGCGACCACTCGTGGGGTCCCCGCTACTGGCAGGCGCCGTGGTACTACCGCTGGCTCACTGCCAACGTCGACGAGAACTTCGGGTTCATGGCGAGTCGCGTGGCGAAGAAGGACGGGCCCGGCTCCCGCGGCGGGTTCGTCTGGGAGAACGGTGAGATGCACCTGTGCGACGACGTCGAGATCTCGACCGTCACCCGCGACGACGAGCACTACCACGACCAGATCGAGGGCGTGCTCCGCTCGAGCAAGTCCGACCGCGAGTGGAAGTTCAGTGGCAAGTCGCTGAGCCTGATCCCGCTGCGGAACCGCCGCCAGGCCCCCGACGGCGAATGGTTGCAGACCCGCATCTCCGAGGCGTACACCGAGTGGACGATCAAGTCCGGCGAGTTCGAAGGCCGCGTCGGCTACGGGATGTCGGAGTACCTCGACCAGATCATCGACGGATCGCCCGTCGGCCTCGCCGAGTAGGCGCACTACCGTCAGCCGGATGACCGAGCAGTCCCTCGATCCATCCCCGGCCGCATCGTCGCCTGCGTCGCCCCACGGGGCGATCGCGCGGCGAGTCATCGACGGACGCAGCGGTGTCAGCCAACCTGCCGTGTCACCCGACGGATCGCAGGTGGCATTCGTCGTCGCCACCACCGACCTCGGCGACAACACCACGCGCACCAGGGTGTGGATCGACAGCGGCCCGGTCACCGGCGGCGACCACGACGGGAACCCCGTGTGGTCGCCGGACGGTCGCCATCTCGCATTCACCTCTCGGCGCGGCGAGAAGAAGGGCGACTCGACCCTGCACGTTCTTCCGATCGCCGCCGCCGGTGAGGTCCGCACGGTGTGCACGATGCCCGACGGGCTCGGCGACGTCTCGTGGTCGCCCGACGGGAGGTGGCTGGCGTTCATCAGCCGAACTCAGGACGAGCGATACAGGGAGAAGGACGAATCGTGGCAGGCGCCGCGCAAGGTCACCCGCTTCCTGAGCCGGCTGAACGGCGAGGATTGGATCTTCGACCGACCACAGCACGTGTACGTCGTCGCCGCCGACGGGACCGGCACGCCACGCAATCTCACCCCCGGCGAGTTCGAGTACGACGGCACCACGTGGATGCCGGACTCGTCGGCCGTCGTGACGTCCGGGCGTGGCCACGACGCATGGGACATCGACAGGGCGAACGACATCTACGTCGTGTCGATCGCGCCGACCGGTGGTGCGAATGCAACGCCGGCCGCGCCCCGGCCGCTCACCGGTCACGACGGCGACTACGGCAACCCCTCCGTGTCACCAGACGGGTCGCTCGTCGCGTTCATCGGGCACGGCGACATCGACATCTTCCCGCAGAACCCCAAGGTCGGGCTGCTTCCCGCAGACTCCGTCCGCGCGTCGCACGGCGACATCCGCTGGATCAGCGCAGGCCTCGACCGATCGTTCCTACCGACGAGCGGTTCGAGGCCGCCCGTCTGGGAGACCGACCGAACACTGCTGGCCACGGCCGAGGACCGGGGCGACACGCATCTGTTCCGTCTCACCGCCGACGCCTCCGATGGGCCCGTGCCGATCACCGGTGGGCGGCTGTCGGTGTCGGGCTTCGACGCCGGCTCCGGCACGATCGCGACGGTCCGCACCACGATCGATCACACCGGCGAGCTGTACGTCGGTGACGACAAGCGCACCGGTGTCGGCGACGCCCTCGCAGCGGCGATGCTCACCTGGGAGAAGTTCACCGTGCCGACTGCGGACGGATCCGACGAGATCGACTGTTGGATCATGCGACCGAGCGAGTTCGACGACGCAGCGACGTACCCGGTACTGCTGAACGTCCACGGCGGACCACACACCCAGTACGGGGAGTACTTCTTCGACGAGGCCCAGATGCAGGCCGCCGCCGGCTTCGTGGTGGTCCTGGGCAACCCACGAGGTGGCAGTGGCCGCCACGAGGGTTGGGGCCAGGCGATCATGGGCACCAAGCACCCAAGCCGGCCCGGCAGCGGCTGGGGAAGCGTCGATGTCGCAGACGTGCTCTCGATCATCGACGGCGCGCTCGAGCGGTTCGCGTTCTGCGACCGCGAACGCGTCGGCATGCTCGGCGGCTCATACGGCGGGTACATGGCCACGTGGCTCGCCGCCTACGAGAGCGAGCGGTTCCGTGCGTTCTGCTCCGAGCGAGCGGTGAACAACCTGGTGTCGGAGGAGTGGTCGAGCGACATCGCCACGTTCTTCAAGGGCGACCACGGGATGTCGCACATCGACGACGTCGAGGAGTACGAGCGGATGTCACCGATCGCGGGCGTGCGCAACATCGACAAGCCGATGCTGCTCATCCACTCCGAAGAGGACTGGCGCTGCCCGATCGTGCAGGCCGAGGAGCTCTGGATCGCGCTCCGGCTGCTCGGCAAGGAGGTCGACTTCTACCGGTTCCCCGGCGAGAACCACGAGCTGTCGCGTTCGGGTTCGCCGGTGCACCGGGTCCAGCGCGCGGAGATCATCCTCGACTGGTTCGCCGACAAACTCAGCCCTCGGTGACCCACTCGTCGATCAGCTTGCGGGCGATCGAGATGCCGGGGGGGATCGCCGGGAGGTCGTCACGGCGGTACCAATTCGCGTCCGCGATCTCGGTCTCGTCGAGCACCATGTCGCCCGACACGTACTCGGCCCGGAAGCCGACCATCAGGCTGTGCGGGAACGGCCAGGGCTGGCTCGAGACGTACTGCACGTTGCCGACGGTGAGGCCCACTTCTTCCTTGACCTCGCGTACGACGGCGCCTTCGAGATCCTCGCCGGGTTCGACGAAGCCGGCGAGACACGAGTACATCGGCATCCGGAAGGCGACACCCCGTGCGAGTAGCGCCTCTTGATCCGGTCCGGGTTCGCCACGCGTGACGAGCGTGATCATCGCCGGAGCCACCCTCGGATACGCGACCAGCCCGCACGCTGGGCACTTCATGCCGCGTTCGCCGGGCGAGGACTCGGTCGGCGTCGCGCATCGGCCGCAGAAGCGATGCGTTCTGGCCCATTCGACGAGCTGGACCGCACGGCCGGCGGCGAACCAGTCGCCTTCGGTTGCTCGGCCGAAGTACGAGAACAGATCGAGCGCCGAGCCGTACGACGGATCCTCCACCTCGACCGGAACATCGACGGCCCACAGCACGCAACCGTCGACGACGGCGACGACGTGGCGAACCCACGACTCGTCGGCCACCTGGTCGTCGACGAACACCGTGGAGCCGATCACGTGGATGTACCGATGCGGCCCGACGTGGCCGACCGGTTCGAGGTTCACCGGGGAGTACAGGTCGGAGGTGTTGCGTCGTACAGGCATCAGCTCCATGCGTAGCACCCGATCGATTCTCGGGCTGAACCGGATCGACACGCGGGTTCTACAGTCGGGGACATGTCGAACTCCTCCTCGAACTCGAATGTCGTCATCGTCGATGCGGTCCGCACCCCCATCGGCAAGCGCGGTGGCGGTCTGTCCACGATGCACCCGGCGGAAGTGCTCTCGAACGTCCAGCGGGCGATCATCGATCGCGCCGGGATCGACGCCACCGAGGTCGGTCAGGTCATCGGCGGTTGCGTCAGCCAGGTCGGCGAGCAGGCGTTCAACGTCACCCGCACCGGATGGCTTGCGGCCGGTCTCCCGCTCACCACGGCCGCCACGACGGTCGACACGCAGTGCGGTTCGAGCCAGCAGGCGACGAACCTCGTGTCGTCACTGATCGGGGCGGGCGTCATCGACGTCGGTCTGGCTTGTGGCGTCGAGGGGATGAGCCGGATCCCGATCGGGTCGTCGGGTGCGAAGAGCCTCGGGTTCGGCATTCCGATCCCGCCGAACTACTTCGACAAGTACGAGATGACCTCGCAGTTCGAGGGTGCCGAGCGCATCGCCGACAAGTGGGGCGTCACCCGCGACGACACCGACGCCTTCGGACTCGCATCGCAGCAGCGAGCCGCACAAGCATGGGCGGAAGACCGCTTCGCCGGGCAGTTCATCACGATCGACGCGCCGGACGTCGACGAGGACGGCAAGCCGACCGGCAGCACCCATACGGTCGAGCGTGACGAAGGGCTTCGGGAAACCACGCTCGAGAAGCTCGCCACCCTCAAGCCGGTCGCCCGGGAGAACGGCGTCCACACTGCCGGCAACTCCTCGCAGATCTCGGACGGGTCGGCCGCCGTGCTGATGGCGACCGAAGCGAAGGCTGCCGAGCTGGGGTTGAAGGCTCGCGCTCGTGTGGTCGACACCTGTCTCGTCGGCACCGATCCGGTGCTCATGCTCACAGGCCCGATGGATGCCACCAAGCACCTGCTCGCTCGCACCGGTCTGTCGATCGACGACATCGACGTGTTCGAGATCAACGAGGCGTTCGCCTCCGTCGTGCTCGCCTGGGCCAAGGAGGTCGGCGCCGACCTCGACAAGACCAACCCCAACGGTGGGGCCATCGCCCTCGGCCATCCTCTCGGCGCGACCGGTGCCTTCCTGATGACGAAGGCGCTCTACGAGCTCGAGCGCACCGGCGGCCGCTACGCACTCATCTCGATGTGCTGCGGCGGGGGCCTCGGAACCGGCACCATCATCGAACGCGTCTGAGTCTCAGCCCGTCATTCCACGTTTGTGACAAGATTTCGGAGACCCGGTTCTCCGATTTCTTGTCACAAACGTGGTGATCAGCCCGCCGGTGGTAGGACGCCGCGGTGATGTTCGTGCGAATTGTCGGCTGGGGGGCGGTGCTGATCACCGCACCCGTGCTCACACTGGGGTGCACCGATCCGGTTGCTCACGACGGACTCGCGAGGGTCACCCACGTCGTCGACGGCGACACGATCGATGTGTCGATCGGCGGACGCGACGAGCGCGTTCGGCTGATCGGCATCGACACGCCGGAAACCAAGAAGCCCGACAGCCCGGTCGAGTGCTTCGGTCCAGAGGCGTCGGCCTTCACCGCCGAACTCCTCCCCGTCGGAACCGAGGTCCGGATCGAACGCGACCTCGTCGGACGTGACGACTATGGACGGATCCTCGGCTACGTGCGCCGCGTCGTCGACGGGCTGTTCGTCAACCTCGAGATCATCGAGCGTGGGTACGCCCAACCGCTCACGATCGAACCGAACTCGACGTTCGCGACCGCCTTCGCGGCCGCCGCCCGAGATGCCGAGCGCGATGACCGCGGCATGTGGGCCGCCTGCACCGGCACTGCCCGATAGCGTCGCGGAGGTGGTGTCAGAGCTCACCCTCGCCGAACAGCTGGGCTACCGAGCTGACGACCGGCTCGTCATCCTCTCCTGCGACGATCTCGGTTCGTGTCATGCGGCCAACGTCGGCGTCTTCCGGGCTCTTCACGACGGCGCAGCGACTTGTGCCTCGCTGATGGTTCCCGCGCCCTGGGCATGCCAGGCCGCCAACCATGCCCTCCCCGGCGATGACATCGGCGTCCACCTCACCCTCAATGCGGAACACGGTTGTTATCGGTGGGGTCCGATCACGCACGCGCCGTCCCTCCAATCGGGTGAGGGTGGCTTCCCACGCACGCTCGAAGACCTGTGGGAGCACGCCGACCACAGCGAGGTGCTGCGCGAACTGCGCGCTCAGGTCGAGCGGGCGCTCGCCTGGGGGATCGATGTCACCCACCTCGCTCCGCACCTCTCCGCCATCACCCTGCGACCCGAGTTCTTCGACGTGTATCTCGAACTCGCCACCGAGTTCCAGCTTCCGATCCGGCTTCCTTCGACCATCACTGCGGAGCAAGCCGGCTTCCCCTTTCGAAAATTGGCGACCGAAGAAGGCGTCCTCTTCCCGGATCACTTCGATCACGACTGGCGAGCGGGCAGCGCCGACAGGGTGTACGAGACCATCGACGATCTACAGCCCGGCGTGACCGAGATCCACGTCCAGCCGGCGATCGACACCGAGGAAGTGCGCGCAGTCAGCGACGCCGCCGACGGTTGGATCGCAGACCTCGAACTCGTCACCAGCACCGAGCTGAAGTCACGGCTCGCGGCGAGCGGCGCCATCATGATCGGTTACCGCGACCTGCGCACCGCCATGCGCGCCGCCTCCCCCGAGCTCTGACGTCATCGACGTCTGCGTCGCGATCTCGGTGTTCCCGAGCGCGCACACGCGACGCAAACGGAAATCGACGGCTGCAGTTGTGTCGGGTCAGGGGGTGGCGGCGAGCGATGCGATCGCCGCTGCAGCTTCGCCGGACTTGAGGAGGTCGAGCACCTGGCCGGTATTGCCTGACGCCTTCAAGACGCCCCGCATGAAGGCAACGGTCGGATCGAAGTCAGGCGATGCCGCGTCGACCAGCGGCACGGTCACGATCACCTGGGCGTCGTCAGGGCCATCGACGCGCTCGTCCTTCTTGCCGACGACGACCCGGTACTGCACGCTCACGACGGCACCGAGGCTCGGATACCGGCGAACAGATCGCGCTCACCGTCGCCCTCGGGGATCGGACCGACGAGCGAGCGCGCCAGGATCCAGTCCTCCCACGGGTACACCGCGGCCATCGTCGCGTTGTCGAGCCCGAACCACCATGCCGCGGTCGGATCGACCTGCGTGGCGTGAGCGCGCAGCGACTCCTCGCGGGCCCAGAGGTAGTCGCTGACATCGATTTTCGTCGTGATCCGGTGGTCCTGCGACGGACGATCGAGCCAGGCCTGCTCGAACGGCGACTCACCGGTGCGCTCGAGGATCGCGGCGTGGACAGCGAGGATGCGCTCCTTCGACCACACCGAGTAGTACAGCTTGGAGGGAGCGAACGGCTCGCCGAGGTCCGGGTACCAGTCGGGGTCGCCCGCACGGTCGAACGCCAGAACCGAGATGTCGTGCACACGCAGGTGGTCCGGGTGCGGATAGCCCGCCTGGTCGTCGCCGTAGGTGATCAGGACCTGGGCCTGTTCACGACGGATGATCGCGACGAGCCGGCCGGTCGCTTCGTCGATGTCCGCCTGGTGGAAGCTCTCCGGATGATTGTTCGGCTCGGTGTCGGCCATGCCGGAGTCCCGGTAGCCGAGCATCTCGACCTCGTGGAAGCCGATGATCTCGGCCGACGCGGCCAGCTCACCGGCGCGCATCTCGCTGACGAGCGCCCGTTCCTGCTCCGGGGTCAGACCGTGGAACGGCTGGCCCTCCTCTCGCAAGGTCGGGTTCTGCAGGTCGCCCTCTTCACCACCCGTGCAGCACACCAAGACGGTGTGAACTCCTTCGTCGGCGTAGCGCGCGACCGTCGGGGCTCCCTTGGACGCCTCGTCGTCAGGGTGCGCGTGCACGGTCACCAAAGTGAGTCGTTCGGTCACGGGGCGCAGGCTATCCCCGTCGGGCGAGCCGGGCCTCTACGCTTCCGCTCGTGCGATCCCCCCATTTTCGAATCGTGACGGCGGCTGCCACAGCATGTCTCGTCGTCGGATCGACCGCCTGTGACACCGGCGACGGCAAGCAGCTCCGGCCCGTCGACCCCGACACGACGAGCACCAGCACGACCACGATCGTGGACGGAAGCCTCGACACCGGCCCACTTCCCTCGATCCCGATCGACGGGGCCGAGTTCGGAACGCTCCCGGGGCCGGCTGCGTCGGACGGAGCATCCGGCGATGGGTTGGAATTGTTCACACCGTGGATCGGCGGAGACCCCATCGACGAGCGGTACACGTGCGACGGCGACGACATCTCACCGCCACTGAGCTGGACGTCCCCGCCCGACGGCACGGTCGAACTCGCGTTCGTGGTGACCGACGAGTCCACGTTCATCGAGACCGAACCCTTCGTCCACTGGGTCGTGGCCGGAGTCGACCCCGCCGAGGTCTCGCTCCTCGAGAACGAAGTGCCGGCCGGAGCGGTTCAGGCACTCAATTCGCTCGGCACGGTCGGTTGGCGCGGCCCGTGCCCGCCCGCCGGCGACCCGGCCCACGTCTACCGGTTCACGGTGTATGCGCTCAACCAACAGGTCGAACTTGCCGATGGAACTGCAGCAAGCGAACTCCTCGACTACATCGAACGCCTTGCTGTCGCGTCCACCGAAGTGACAGCCACGTACCAGCGGTGAACCGAGGGATGACAAAGGGAGCCTCCGTGCCGGCCGGTGACGACAATCAGAACGACTGGGCGTCTCCGACGATCACCACCACCCCCACCGCCTCCGGAGCAGCTGCTGATCCGCCCGCCCCTCCGCCTGTCACCGCGCGCAACGCGTCACCCGCCCAACAGGCGACCACCGACCAGATCGACGAGCGGGCGATGCCCTTCGTCCTGCCCCACCCCGTGTCGGGGCTCCTCGATGCCGACGGCTCGTCGTTCGTCATGCTCGCGCTCGATGGCACCCCACTCGCCGCGAACCAGCAGGCCCTGTCGCTCCTCGGTGCCAACTCGCTCGACGATCTGTCGACCGGTTCGACGCCGAGAGGAGTGTTGCGGTCGTTGCTCGATCACGTGCCCCAACAGATGCTCGTCGAATCGACGCTGCCGGGTGTAGCGGCGGGCGGTACGTGGCAGGGCGACTTCGACCACACGGGTCCGGACGGAACGCAGCGGATCTACCGCGCCACCGTGGTCGTTCAACACGATCCGGAGCCAGGCGGTGGCGGCTACGTCGGCATCATCACGCACGATGTGACGATCGCTCGCGACGAGGCGTCGCGGCTCCGCCATCGAGCGAGCCACGATCCGCTCACCGGCCTCGCCAATCGCCGGCAGATCCTCACACTGCTCGCCAACGCGATCGGCGACCAGCGAGGACGCCCGGGCCACGTCGCCGCCGTGTTCATCGACGTCGATCGCCTCAAGTACGTGAACGATGCGCTCGGCCACGAAGTCGGCGACCGTCTGCTCGTCTCGACGGCCCAACGACTGTCCGAGGCGACGCGCCCGACCGACCACGTCGCCCGCATCGGCGGCGACGAGTTCCTCGTGGTCTGCACCCAACTCGCCGACCCACTCGCCGCGCTCGACATCGCCGAACGCATCCGGCGCTCACTCAGTGGACGTCTGCGGGTCAACCAGCTCGACCTCGCGTTCGGCGTCAGCATCGGCGTCGCGATGTCCGACCCCGACCTGCTGGACCTCACCGAAGACGACGCAGCGGCGGCCCTGATCAGCAACGCCGACACCGCCATGTACGAGGCGAAGAAGTCCGGCCGTGCCCGCGTCGTCCTCTTCACGTCGCAGATGCGATCCGCTGCACGCGATCGAACCGAGCTCGCCGCCGCGCTGGCGCACGCGGTGGCCGAGCGGCAGCTCGAGGTCGACTACCAGCCCGTCGTGTCCGCCCTGACCGACGGTGTCGTCGGCGCCGAAGCGCTGGCGCGATGGAATCATCCGACCCGCGGGCGAATCGACCCAGCGATGTTCGTGTCGATCGCCGAGGAGTCGGGAACGATCGGCCGGCTCGGCGAGTTCGTCCTCGAACAAGCGATGTCGGACACTCAGTCGTGGCTACAACAGCGCCTCGTCGGCCCGGAATTCGCCGTTCACGTCAACGTGTCGCACATGCAACTCGCCAGCGCGTCCTTCGTCAACCTGGTGCTGGCGATGCTGCGTCAGCACCGGTTGCGGCCCAGCCAGCTCATCCTCGAAGCCCGAGAGGCCGCACTGCTGACACGCAACGTCGAAGTCGAGCGATCCGTCCGTGCGCTCCGCCGACTCGGCGTGAGGGTGGCGATCGACAACTTCGGCACCGGTGCCAACGCCCTGTCGGTGCTGACCGACATCGGAGCCGACGTCCTCAAGCTCGACGGCTCGCTGGCACTGCCGTCCGGCTCGTCGGATTCGGACACCCGCCTCGTTCGTGCGATCGTGCTCCTCGCGCACGCCCTGAACATGCAGGTCGTCGCCGAGCGGGTCAGCGGGCCCGAGCAGCTCCGGCGCCTGCGCGCTTCTGGCTGCGATCTCGTACAGGGGAATCTGCTCGGCGACCCGGTGTCGGCCGAGCGGTTCGCACTGCGTCTCAGGGGCTGAACCGAATCCGGCGGCCGACCCGGCGGGCTGCCACGTCGGGATGGCACGGGGGGATGGCACGATCGGGATGGCACGATCGGGACCCGTCGATACCCTGTTCGGCGTGTCGCTGCCACCTCCTCCGAGATCGCCCGGCTGGGACCAGGCCGCACCGACCAGCCCACCGGCGATGGGCGGCACCCCGCCACCGCCGCCCGGTGTGCCAGCTCCCTCGCCATCGGCGATGCGTTGCTACCGGCACCCCGATCGGGACGCCGGTCGGCGCTGCACGCGTTGCGGCAAGCCTGCGTGCTCGTCATGTCTGGTCCAAGCAACCGTCGGAAGTCACTGTCTCGACTGTGCCAAGGCGGCCCAGCCCGATCTGAAGACGCGCGCCCGCTTCTGGTCCGCTCGGCAGCCCGTGTTGATCACCACGATCCTGATCGGGATCAATGCCGTGATCTTCATCGCAATCCTGGTCATCTCCGCTGATCCCGCCGCACTGTCGGGGTCCGCCACGAACGCCCACCTCGATCTCGGTCTCAGCCGTGAGGTGCTCGAACAACGGATCCTGTGGCAGGGCGACGACGGTTCGATCTTCGTGACCGAGCCGTACGGGTGGTATCGCCTCGTCACGTCCGGCTTCCTGCACTTCGGCCTCATCCACATCGGGTTGAACATGTTCTTCCTGTACGTGCTCGGCCCCATGCTCGAACCCACACTCGGCCGAGTCAGGTTCCTCCTGTTGTACTTCGCAGCGTTGCTCGGTGGATCGCTGGGCGTGGTGCTGCTCGACAACGGTGGCATCTCTGCAGGTGCATCGGGCGCTGTGTTCGGTCTGATGGCGGCCGCTGCGGTCGGCCAGTGGCGCCGCGGCATCAACCCGATGAGCACCGGCATCGGCGCCACCCTGCTGCTCAACCTGGTGATCACCTTCGCCATCCCCGGCATCTCGATCGGCGGTCATCTCGGTGGCGCGGTCGCCGGGGCGATCTGCGGGGCTGTGATGCTGGCGCCTGCGTATCAGGGCGTTCCCAAATGGGCGACGTACGCCACACCGATCGCTGTCGGTCTCGGCAGTGTCCTCGCCGTCGTCGCGATCACGAGTTGACCGGCTGCTGATTGACTGGTCGCTGATGGCACTGCGCGAGGCACACCTACGGCGGATGCGCGGTGGCGCGTTCGACACCTTGATCATCGGAGGTGGCATCAACGGTGCCGTGACCGCAGCGTCGCTGGCAGGTCGAGGCGCCTCCGTGGCGTTGATCGACCGCGGTGACTTCGCGAACTTCACCAGCCAGGCGTCGTCGAATCTCGTCTGGGGAGGCTTCAAGTACCTCGAGAACTACGAGCTGTACCTGGTCTGGAAGCTGTGCCGATCCCGCAACCGCCTGATGGATGCGTACCCCGACAACATCAAGGAGATCCCCTTCTACGCCGCTCTCGACGAGACCTCGCCGTACAAGCCGTGGTTCGCCGGGCTCGGGGCGCTCGGCTATTGGCTGATCGGGCAGTTCGGCACGAAGCGTCCCCGTGTGCTGAGCAAGAACGACATCGAGCGCGAGGAACCAGCCATCGATGCCAGCACGGTGCTCGGTGGCATCGAGTACCACGACGGCATCCTGATCGACAACGACGCCCGATTCGTCTTCTCCTTCGTCCGTTCGGCGATCGAAGCCGGCGCTGCGGCGGCGAACTACGTCGAACTCGTGTCCGCCGAACGCTCGGGCGCTCGCTGGGTCGCCCACCTGCGCGACGTCGACACGGGCGAGGAGTTCACCACGACCGCCGCCACGATCGTGAACGCGGCGGGTCCGTTCGTCGACGAATTGAACAACGAGTGGGGTCTCGCCTCGTCACACCGGATCGTGTACTCCAAGGGGATCCACCTCGTCGTGCCTCGACTGACCACGGCCGATCACCACAAGGTCCTGGCGTTCTTCGACGATACGCAGCGGTTGTTCTACGTGATCCCGATGGGTCGCCGGTCGGTGATCGGAACCACGGACACCCGCGTCGACACGCCCTACAGCGAGGTCACCGACGACGACATCGAGTTCCTGCTCGAACAGATCAACGCCCGCCTGGCACTCGAGCGACCGCTGACGCGCGCCGACATCATCGCCGAACGCTGTGGCGTGCGCCCGCTGGTCGTCGAGGCGGGCACGGGCGACCAGTCGGACGTCGATTGGACGAAGCTGAGCCGCAAGCACGCGGTCGAGGTCGATCGCGCCCGACGGGTGGTGACCATTTTCGGGGGCAAGCTCACCGACTGTCTCAACGTCGGCGAGGAGGTCGCCGCCGAGATCGAATCGCTCGGCATCCCGCTCGAAGCCGATCTCCACAACTGGTACGGGGAGCCGGCCCGGGCCACCCGCGACGAGTTCTACCGCCAGGCCCGGCTGATGCGCCTCGACGACTTGCGCTCGAAGGCCGACACCGAGCCACTCACCGATCGCCTGTGGCGTCGCTACGGACGCCGGGCCTTCGCGATGCTCGATGCGATCCGAGTCGACGCCACGATGGCGGAGGACATCATGGGGTCGGCCGACTATCTGCGGGTGGAGCTCCGCGTGGCCGCGTTCTCCGAGATGATCACGAAGCTGGAGGACTTCATGCGCCGCCGGTCGAAGATCGAGCTCGTGGTCCACGATGCCGACATCGCGAGTTCGCCCGGGCTGCGCGAGGTCGCCGAGATCCTCTTCGGCGACGATGCGGACCGTCGTCTCGCCGAGTACTTCGGGGGGGCCGATCGCGTTCCCGACGCCATCCGCAATGCACCGAGAACGACGAACATCTGATGTTCGACCGCTTTCGCCGACGCTGGGACGTCGAGCCGGCCGAGTTCGACGACACGTGGTCACCGATGCTCGACGCGAACTTCGAGCACTGGCGAACGCTTGATCCCGGCGAACTCGAGCGGATGCGCCTGCTCGTCGCGAAGTTCTTCCACGAGACCACGTGGGAAGCGGCGAACGGCTTCGAGCTCACCGACCCGATCCGGGTCCTGATCAGCGCCCAGGCGTCGATGCTCCTGCTCGGTCTCGACATCGACGAGTTCCCCCTGCTGACGTCGGTCATCGTGCATCCCTCGACCGTCGTGCAGCGGGGTGAGCGTTCGACCGGCGGCAGCGTGCGCTCGTCGAGCCCGCAGATGTTGCTCGGCCAGGCCCACTACCGCGGCCCGGTACTCCTGTCATGGTCGGCGACCCGTCGGGGCGCCAAGTTCCCCCAGCGGGGAGAGAACGTCGTGTACCACGAGTTCGCCCACCAGTTGGACATGATCGACGGGATCACCGACGGCACACCGCCGCTCGGCAGCGACGAGGACGCCCGCCAACGGTGGGTCGAGGTGTGCACCGCCGCGTACGACTCGGTACGAGCCGACCGCTCCGAGGTGCTGCGCCCGTATGCCGGGACCAACCCGGCAGAATTCTTCGCGGTCGCCACCGAAGTGTTCTTCAACCGCCCCGACGCGTTGCAGGAGCACGAACCCGACCTGTACCGCGAACTCGTCGGCTTCTACGGCCAGGACCCGGCTGCGCGTCTCGGCCGCGCCAGTGCGTCGTGGTCGATCACCTGACGCTGCGAACCCGGTGACACATCACGATCAGTGACCGGCGAGGGTGTTCTTCAGTACTGCAATCGCAAGGCCGACGACCACCATGCCGGCCGCGTACGTCCCTGCGCGGAGCCACGAGCCTCCGCTCGCCCTGGCCACACCGAAGCCGACGAAGGCGATGAACCCCGCCATGAACAGCCTGACGGCATCGAGTTCGTTGGAGTCGCCGAACAGGACCACCGGGATCGTGGCAAGTGCTCCGACGGCTGCGGCACCGCCCAGTTGCGCTGCGCTCACCTCGACGTCCCGTCGCCGAACGACTCCCCCGGCGGCGAGCCGGGCCGACAGCCGGAACGCGAACCAGTGCACGATCGCCAGCCCGAGCGTGGTTCCCCACACGACGGCGAACACGTCGAACTCGGACACCTGATGGTCCGACGCCAGGGTCAGCGCTCCGAGCAGGCAGATCGCGACGTAAAGGGCCATCGTGCATCCCTCCCGAACCAGCTCCAGTCTTCGCTCGTCGTGCTCGGGGCCTTCGTCGACCAGTCCACCGGAGGCAGCGACGTCTGTGGCCATCGCTACCGAGGACCCTCGCCGCCGATGAGCCAGCCGACCGACGACGGCGCGGACCCGGTTGCGGACACAGAGATCGTCAGCTCGAAGGACGCGGCCGCGTGCATGCGGCATTGTCGCATGCCGCGCCCTGAATGGTCAGGACCGCTTGGCCACGACGCTGTTGCCCGCGACGCCCGCTGCATCCTCGGCGGCGGTCTTCAGGGTGGCGGCCAGGTCGAGGAACTGGTCGAGGAACTGGTCGAGGGCGGGGTTGAGACCGACCTGGCCAGCGGACACTGATACACCCCGTCTCTACGATGGTGGTTACCGACTCCGGTCGGGTTTCGCCGCTTCGCGCCGGCCAGTGGTACCGCTCCTGTTCAGGAGGTGAAGGAATGACAACCCAATCCGTGGGCACCGTGTTGGACGAGCCCGTCCCCCGCGGGCACTGCCCGGATGGCCCCGACTCGGGCCCCACCGGTCAGCGTCCCGGCGACACGCTGCGAACGGCGCTGGAGTCGCTGATCACGGCCGATGTCGACGGTGCCGATCGCGACTCGGTCGCCGCGCTCGTGCGACGGTCACGTGAGGTTCGTGGTTGGCTCGACGCGTTCGACGTGAGGTGCGTGCGACGTACCAACACGCTGGCCGAGCAGGGCCGCAGCGAGTCGAGCGAGTCGTTGATCGGCCACGACGGCAACCGCTCGTCACGAGACGCGCGAATGACGAGATTGCGCGCCCACACGTGCGATCTTTTCCTACTGTTCGAACAGGCCTTGGCCAGCGGCGAGATCTCGTCGGGTCACGTCGACGCACTTGGCGTGGCGTTGCGTGACCTGACTGACGATCAGCGTTTCGGTGTGATCGATCGTGAGGCTCGGTTGGTCGACGCCGCTCGCCGCATGCGAGTCGACGACTTCAGCCGTCATGTTCGTGTCCAGGTGGCCGACGTCGTCGCAGAGATGGCACGTGCCGCCGCACCGGCTGCCGCGGGTGTCGACGAACAATCCGATGGCCGTGACGCAATCGATCCCGAGCGCCGGCCACCGAGTGACGGCATCGGGGCCGGGCCGACGGCGCCCACCATTCCACCCGGCTCACCGGTACTCGATCCGCAGGTGATCGAGTACGAGCGCCAACGGGCGAGTTCCAAGCTGCGGCGCTGGCGCGACGCAGAGTCCGGCATGTGCATGACGATGATCGCTCTCGATCCGATCCGTGACGCCGTCCTCAAGAAGGCGTTCGACGCTCACCTGAACCGCCTCCGGGCGACCGGTGCCACCAGCGGCAAACTCTGGACCGAGGTCGAAGTCGACGCGTTCATGAGCCTGGTGGCAGCATCGGTCATCCCGCACAGCCGGCTCCCGGAGCGCCACCGTGGCGCGGGCTGCGGCGCCGCCGGATCGGTCGCTCCGACGACATCGGCGGAGCTGTCTACGTTGCGCACGGCGGTGCACCTCGACGAGTTCGACGCGGTCCCGACGAGCGCGGCGCACAACGTGCCGGAGTTCTGCGCAGTGGTCTGCTGGGATCGGATTCTCGACGACGCCTCTGACAATGGGCTGTGCGAGACGAGCGACGGCCAGCCCATCGCGCCGGCGTCGCTGCGTCGCATGCTGTGCGATGCGGCGGTGTACCCGGTGATCCTCAGTGGCGACGGGCAGGTGCTCGACGCCGGGCGAACGACCCGAACGGTGACCCCTGAGCAACGCAGCGCACTCCGCGCCATGCACAGAACGTGCGGAAAGCCGGGGTGCCGAGTTCCGTTCGATTCGTGCCGCATCCACCACGTCCGATGGTGGATCCGAGATCTCGGTCCGACCGATCTCGACAATCTGTTGCCATTGTGCGAACGGGATCATCACCTGGTGCACGAGGGCGGTTGGACACTGACGATGACTCCCGATCGCGTCGCCACGTGGATCCGGCCCGACGGCACCTGCTGGGTCACCGCATCGACGGCCGACCGGTCGGTCGACGCGCTGGACCTCGAGTCCCACTCACCGGAAGGAGCCAGCGATGGCTGATACACCCCTTCGTCATGATGGAAGTATGAGTTCAGCACGCACATCTTCCCAGGTCAGGGAGGTCTCGAGCCGCCCCGAACAGCTCACGCTGCTCGCTCCGTCATCGATCAGTCCCCGATTTCAGCTCTCGAAGGACACGCGGGAGCGTGGCCTTCGTCACATCGCCGAGATTCGCCAGTTGCTGGCGAGTCGCGACGGTCATCAGCAAGCTGCCTGACCGTCACGGCGGCGACTGCGACCATGATCCGGTTCGCGGACCGGTCGCCGCAACGGCTGAGCCGGATCACCGCAGCGGGGAGAGTCGCGCCGGCCGAGTCCGGCTCAGCTGGCGCTGGGCGACAGGTCGCGCACGGCTTGCCAGTAGTCGAGTTCGGGGTCGAGCGGCATGATGGCCAGCGAACTCGTGGTGACGCCGTTGTCGAAGTACGACTGAATCGTCGCCCGGCACTTTTCGGGTGAGCCGTGCACGATGAGATCGTCGACGACCTGATCCGGGATCTCGGCGAGTGCGGCCTTCCGATCGCCGGCCTTCCACGCATCCCACATGCCCTGCAGCTGGTCGCCTCGGCCGAGCCAGCGATGGAATTCGGCGTACACCGGAACGTTCAGGTACGCAGCGATCGCGTACCGTGCCGCTGCGCGTACCGCCTCGGTGTTCTCGCTCGGGCAGCAGAAGATGCGGGCGACAATCTCTCGTTCGTCGCCACCGGCGGCATCGGTGACCACCGGGACCACCTGGCTGACGTCGCCCGGGGAGAGCCAGTTGATGATCGCGCCGTCTGCCTCCCGGCCGGCAAGGCGCAACATGCCTTCGCGCAGGGCAGCGACGAGGATCTGCGGCTTCTGCTCCGGACGGACGCCCAGCCGGAACCCGCTGATCTCGAAGGTGTCGTAGGCCTTGGTGACCTTCTCACCGGCCAGCGCATCGTTGAGGAAGCGGACGATGTCGCGGACCTTCTTGTAGGGCTCCTCGAAAGGCACACCGTTCCATCGCTCGACGATCACGTTGCTCGACGAACCGATACCGATCGCGAACCGACCCGGGGCGGCATCGGCCATCGAGGCGACGCTCTGGGCGAAGCACGCAGGCGCTCGTGTGTAGGCCGGGACGATCGCCGTGCCGAGACGCAACCTCGGCTCCCACGCGGCGGCGAGGGCCAGCGGGGTGAACGC
>JANNNB010000126.1:0-5362 GCA_031398325.1 Actinomycetes bacterium | reverse complement strand
GCATCGTCGAACTCGACTGACGTCCTCACCGGGGGGCCGCGGCCCGGAACTCGGAGCTCGTCCCCGCGTCCATGTCGTACTGCCGTCCCCTAGCGCAGGCGGCGTGTCAGGCGGCGTTCGGCACGGATGTAGCCGACGCCGATCCCGACCAACAGCAGGGTCACGAAGACGATCGAGCCCACGACCTCGAACATCGAGACTCCGTCGACGTCGAGGAACTCGTACGGGTAGTGGCTCGCGGTGCTGCTGAAGCCGGTGAACTCGGGGTGCAGGAAGGCTCCTCGGAGCATCGTGTACACCAGCCAGAGGACCGGCCAAGCCATGAACGCCAGGTCCCGATCGAACAGGGCGAGCCGTGGCCCGACCACGACGAAGCCGATCACGGACGCGATCGGTACGACGTAGTGGAAGATGTAGTTGTAGATCATCGCCGTGCCGGTGAGGTGGACGTACGGGGCCAGGAGCGTCGCGTAGACGAGGCCGGTCACGGTGATGCCGGTGAGCGCACCGAGTCGCACGACGCGCCACCATGGTCCACTGATCGTCGGTCGGACGGCAAGGACGAACGACGTCACGAGCACGAGAAGGTTCGATTGGATCGTGAAGTAGCTGAACGTGTTGACGAGGCTGCGGCCCTCGCTGTGCGTGAGGATGCACTGGGCGATCAGCGTGTACGTCAACAACGCAGCGATGGTGCCATAGAAGACGCGGACGGCGCGGGTGCTTGCGAGTCCTCGCGCCCGGGAGGAGTGAGCGGCGCTGGCCGAGTCGGGCGTCGGAGCCGATGGTTCGGCGGCGATGGAGAGGTTGTGCATGGGACGATCGTCGTCCACCCCAGCGATCTTCGCCCTAGTGCGATGCCCTAGTTTCTCGACGATCGGACGGGTTCAGGTGGTCGGAACGGCATCGCGGAGCTCGCGTCGCGACCGGATGCCGAGCTTGCCGTAGATGTTGCCGAGGTGGTATTCCACCGCCTTGGCGCTGATGTACAGCTGCCCGCCGATCTCTTTGTTGGTGAAGCCCTTGTTGACGAGCACCACGACGTCGAGCTCGCGCGGGGTGAGGTCGAGCGGCGAGCGTTCGGCCCGCCCACGGTCGCGCCCGCCCCATCCCGTGAGGTCGTCGGCCACCGCCCCGAGGTACGCCTCGGCACCGAGTTGCGCCAGGAGCTCGTGAGCGACGCGGAGTTGGTCCTGCGCGGGTCGACGTTGGCCCCGAGCGCGCAGGAAGCGTCCGTACTGATGGTGCAGGAGCGCCCGATCGAGCACGGCATGGTCGGCCGTCAGCGCTGCAATTGCAGCGGCGAAGTAGGGTTCGGCGTCCTCGGGTCGGTTCTCGGCGACCGCGAGTCGCGCGCGAAGTGTGGCGACGTGGACCGTCGCTTCGTGTTCCAGCCGTTCGGCGTCGCGGGCGAAGGTTTCGATGTCGTCACCGAGCCCGGACAGGTCACCTGCGTCGAGCCTCGCAGCGAGGTACGCGGGCCACCACAGCAGCATCCGCACCGGGCCGCCGTAGCCCGCGACGCCCTCGGCCACGGGCCTGATCGCGGCGATGACGCCGCGCGGGTCGCCGATGGCCTGTGCGATGGCAACGGCGCCGGCCCTCGCCGTGTCGTCGACCTCGGTGGTCGCCAGCCGGGCAGCGGCAGCGGTGGTGCGCACCTGGATGGTGGTCGCCTCGGCGATCTCACCCCGGGCCGCCAACACCGGCACGAGTGTTCCCTCGGCCTGCTCCCGAAGCCACACGTGGTGGTCGTCCATCAGCGACAGCGCGGTGCGGGAGTGTGATTGAGCTTCGTCCCACTCCCCTGCCTTCACGAGTGCTGAGGCCAGGTAGAGGTGGGCGCGGGGGAGCTGGCGGAAGCCGGCGCCGTTGCGGGCCATGACGATCGATGTACGCAGATCACGAACGGCATCACGGGTGCGTCCTGCAACGTTTCGGAGCAACCCCCGAACCGCGAGCAGCTCGGCGTCCTCGGGACGCACCTCCTCGGGTGGCTCAGCCAATCGCTCGTCGAGCTGCCGAAGGCCGGCGGTCGGACCCTCGGTGGCGGCGACGCCGATCGCCAGACCCCACCAAACGTTGCGTTCGGTACCGACGCCGTCGACGGAGTCGAACGGTCGCAGCGCGAGCGCAGTTCGTGCAACGGCGACCATCTCCGACTCGCGTCCGTGGAGCGTCATCAGCAGAGCGAGGTGGCCGAGTGCGTCGGCGTGTACCCACCGCGGGCCGGCGAGACGGCCGACGCCGGCGAGCCAGTGCTCGGTTGCCGCCGCGTCGGCGCGGGCGAACATGACCATGCCGAGCACGAGATCACGCAGCGCCGTCTCCATGCACTGCTCGACCTGGGGGACGAAGGTCTCCGCCCGTCGTGTCTGGCCATCGATCAGCCAGAGACGAACGGCAAGGAGCAACCGTTCCTCGGCACGTTCTCGTGCCGCGCTGACGGTGGAGGCCCACGAGAGATAGGTCGCCGCCAGCGACAGGTCGCCCCGCCCGAGCTCGTACCGGGCGCCCACTTCGAGCTCGACGGCGAGATCCTCGTCGCTCGTGTCCGCCGCTGCCACACGGTGCGCCCACGACGTGCCCCAACGGGTCACTGCGGCTGCAGCGAGATGAAGGTCGCGGCGGCGGGACGGGCTGAGATCCTCGTACACCGCCGCGCGGTAGAGGGGGTGGGAGAGTTCGACGGGCGTGCCTGCCTCGGTCGCGGACCACCGACCCAGGCCGCTCGACAACAGCGGCCCGAGCGCTTCGGCGGGTCGGTCCACGCCGGCGACGTTTCCGGCTGTGACGAGCGGCGTGCGCGTTCCCAGGACGGCCAAGGCTTCGGCCAAACGGCGTGACTCCGGCGGCACCCCGTCGAGCGATGCCACCGTGAGCGCAGCGAGCGACCGAGGGGCCGGAAGCGGCGTCGCCGGACCGTTCAACTGCTGTGGGTTGAGGTCGGCGAGCACCGTGCGCACGTAGAGGGGATGTCCGCCGGTGTGCTCACGCAGCATCGCCGCATACGCCGGCGTCAGGTCGATCCCGCGCCGTGCGGCCAGTTCGGTGATCTGGTCGGCGTCGAGACCACCCAGCCTCAGGCGAAGACATGATTCCTCCTGCTCGACGAACCGCTCCCACCCGTCACCGATCGTGTCAGGTCGGCTCGTGACCATCAGCAAGATGTTGTCGTGGCGGAGTCGGCGCGCAACCGTGAGCAGCGCGCCACGCGACGCCGGGTCGGCCCAATGGAGATCCTCAGCGACGATCAGCACGGCGTCGCCGGACTGAGCGTCCACGTACTCGAGCAGCCGCATGCCTGCGGCGAACGGACCCGCTGCATCGACGGGCGCGTACTGCTCCAACAGCGAGAACGATGCATCCATCGACAACTCGTCGGCCGACCCCCACCACGCCGATGCACCAGCGCCCAGCAGTTCGATCGCAGAGCGGACGAGCGACGACTTGCCCGAGCCCGCCATGCCCTCGATCCAGACCACCTGTCCGTGACCCGCCCGGGCGCGATCCACACAGCCGACGATCGCGGCCAACTCCTCGCGACGTCCGACGATCACGCGCTCGGCTGGGGTCCGGCTCGATGGGTCGATGCTGGCGCCGGACATCGCCGCCATCGTAGAGACGGATCGTCCGCGGTGCCCGGCTCGCCGCACACGAACGGGATTCGCAACAAGGGGACTTCCCTAGGGCGGCGCAGGCGCCGTCGGTTCATGATCGACACGTCGCTGCCCGCCCATGGCGGCTCTCCCGAGAGGAATCGAACCATGTCGAAAGCCAATCGTGCCGTGTTGCTCCCGCTGATCGTCGCCGGCCCTGCGAGGGCGTCGTTCGGCTCGATCCCGTGCACCGGCGCCGGCAAGTCCACCGTCCAGATGCGGGGCTGCCCGCCGACCGGTCCTGTTGGTCGGTGACGGCGCGGCCCAACTCACGATCCAGGAGCTGGGAACGATCATCCGCCAGCGCATTCCGGCGCTCATCGTCGTGGTCGACAACGACGGCTACACCGTCGAACGGGCGATCCGCAGCCCGACCGCCCGTTACAACGACATCGGTTCGTGGCGGTGGTCCGAGCTGCCGACGGCGCTCGGCGCGTCGTCGGCGCGATGTCTCGCAGCGCGCGTCGACAGCGTTCCGCAACTTCATGCCGTGCTCGCGGAGGCCGCCGAGTCACCCGATCGTCTGACGTTCGTGCAGGCGGTCACCGCTCGACTCGACGTGCCACCGTTGCTGGAGCTCGTGGCCCGCGCCGCGGCGACCGCCAACCGTCCGGCGCCGGAGTCCCTGTCGACAGACTGACCAGGACCGGCGCACCCGTCGGTGGACCGTTCAACCGGGTGGTCGCTCGGCGCATGCCATGGCATCGGCCGCGGTTGCCCCGGGAAGGATCTCCGGGAAGCACCACGTGGCTCCGGCCGCGCTCAGCGCTTCGGTGTCGGGGTGCTCGCCTCCCACCAACGCCACGTCGATGTCACCGGCCACCAGGTCCCCGGCGTGCATCGCGACCGTGACGGGCTCGGGAGTCCAGGCGTCCGCACCGACCAGCGCGAGACCCTCGAGTCGATGACGGCGTACCCGACGTGGCCCGGCAGTGAGCCCGGCTCGACCCGCGACCCAGATCGGGACCCGTGGTACCTGTCGGCCAGGCGGTGTGGTGACACGCCCGCCGGCACGGTCGACGGGTCCGGCGGCGAGCATCTGCCCGAGCATGACGATCCCGTCGTCGAGCAGCGCGGCTCGGGCGCGATCGTCGGTCGCCGGCTCGTCGAAGACCGAGTACTCGCCATAGCTGTCGACGCCAAGTCCGAGGCCGAGCACCATCCGGCCACCGGACAGGCGATCGAGCGAGGTCGTCGCCTGCGCGACGAGCTGCGGCCGACGTCGAGGCAGCGCGGTGACCATCGTGCCGATCGACACCCGGTCGGTCGCCGCGGCGACCGCGGCGAGCGTGACGAACGGGTCGGCGAACGGAACCAGTGTGCGGTTCCAGAGATGGTCCCAGACGAACACCGCGTCCCATCCCGCCTGCTCCGCGACGACTGCGACGTCGGCGATCAGCCCCGGGTCGGCCAGGTCGCCGGACAACGAGATGGAGAGCCCCCACCGCACGCCGGGGTCAACCGAACCGCGGGGCGAGCATGTTCTGCTCGCTCTCGATCTTGTGGAGTCGTTCGTCGTACCCGATCTGACGGTTCAGGTCGGCCAGGCTTTCGTACCTGCCGAAGTCCTCGGCGAATTCGCCGTCGTAGGCGATCGATTCCCATTCGGGGTGTTCCTGCACGAGCAGTGCGTATTCGTGCTCGGCGTGGTCCTCGAAGTCGGCGTTCAGTCGGTAGCTCCACTTGGGACGCACCACGTACAG
>JANNNB010000080.1:0-99876 GCA_031398325.1 Actinomycetes bacterium | reverse complement strand
GTGTTTATTTGTTGGGGTGTCCGTTTGATCCCCGCTGCGTTATTTTCGGGTTGTGGTGCGGGGGTTTGGGGGGGGGGAACCCCCCCCCCCCACCAACCGGTCAGGTTCGGGTGGGCTGGTGGAATCGTTGGCGGTAGGCCTCCGGTGACACGCCGATGTGACGTACCAGGGTGCGGCGCATCGTCTCGGCGGTGCCGAATCCGCAGCGGTGGGCGATTGCTTCGACCGTGTCCGACGACGATTCGAGTGCCTGTCGGGCGGTGTCGACGCGGACGCGCGCCACGAATCGGGCAGGGGAGAGGCCGACGTCGCGGCTGAACGTGCGGACGAAGTGTCGTTCGCTCATTCCGACTCGTCGGGCCAGTTCGCGAACGCTGTGGTCGCCGCCAGGGTCGTCGACCACGAGCTCCTGGGCTCGTTGGATCGGACCGGCCGGTGCCTGACGAATCCACGTCGGCGCGGCGAACTGTGACTGTCCCCCTGGGCGACGGAGGAACATCACCAGTTGGCGCGCGACGGCTTGAGCGACGTCGGTCGAGTGGTCCCGCTCCACCAAGGCGAGCGTCAGGTCGATACCTGCGGTCACACCCGCGGACGACCACACGTCACCGAGGCCGGGGACGTCGCTGTGGATGTAGATGGGATCCGAATCGACGTCGATGGTCGGCCAGTACTTCGCCAGCTGCGCTGCTCGCGACCAGTGTGTCGTGACGCGATGGCCGTCGAGGGCGCCGGTCGCTGCCGCCAGCAGGGCTCCCGAACACACGGTGACGAGTCGGCCGGCCCGGTCGATCAGCGCGGCGACGTCGGCGACCGCCGCGGAATCGAAGATCAACGGACGAACGCCGAACCCGCCGGCGATGATCACGGTGTCGATCGGCCCCGGTGGTAGATCGGCGACGGCGGTGGTGCTGAGCGAGACCGCACTCTGCGTCCTGACGATTCCGCCCGCGCGCGACACGATCGTCACCTCGTAGCCGACGCCGTCCGGCAGGTACATCGTGGCGGTCGACAGGACTTCGGCGGGACCGGACACGTCGAGCGACTGGACGTCGTCGAAGGCGAGGATCGCGACACGGTGCATCGCTCGGCGCGTCGGCTGGGCCGCCGATCGGTGTGTCGCTCGCTGCATACGTCCACCATCGTCGATCCGACTCTTGGCGTCAATGACACGAACCCCTCGATTCACGCCACTCGGGGTGCTTCGTGTGGCACCGATAGCGTGCGAGCCGTGGACGTACGCATCGGAGTGACCCAGGCCCCCCGCGAGCTCAACATCGAGCTCCCCGACGACACCGACCGTGACGATCTCAAGTCGAAGGTCGAAGCCGCACTCGCGGGAGCGACCGATGTGCTCTGGGTGACCGACAAGCGTGGCAAGGACGTCGGCATTCCCTCTGCGAAAATCGCCTACATCGAGCTCGGCTCCTCCGACGGCGATCGCAGGATCGGCTTCGGAGGCTGAGCCCTGCCGGCTGACGGCGCACCACCAGTTCCGGGCCTGCTCGACCTCGACTTCCTCTGGGTCACCGGCAAGGGCGGGGTCGGCAAGACCACGGTCGCGGCCGCGCTCGCCGACGTGGCAGCACGCCACGGCCGCCGCACCCTCGTGTGCGAGATGGATGCCAAGGGCGCGTTGGCGAACGCGTTCGACGTGGGGTCACTGAGCTTCGAGCCGACCGAGGTTGCGCCGAACCTGTTCGCGATGACGATGAACACCGAGGATTCGCTTCGCGAGTACCTGCGCCTGTTCGTGAAGATCCCGCTGCTCGGCCGCATCGGTCCACTTGCCAAGACGTTCGACTTCGTGGCCGATGCCGCACCGGGGGTGAAGGAGATCCTCGCCGTCGGCAAGCTCTGCTACGAGGTGCGTGAGCGCAACTACGACCTCGTCATCGTCGACGCCGAGGCGTCCGGACACATCGTCAGCCAGATCGGCGCGCCGCGAGTCATCCGTGATCTGGTGCAGGTCGGACTCGTTCGGGACCAGACGCAGTGGATGCTCGACATCCTGGACGACGAGACACGCACGGGCGTCGCCGTCGTGACCACTCCCGAGGAGATGCCGGTGACCGAGACGATCGATCTGCTCGGCCGCCTCACCACCGAAACGGGCGCGCATCCGAGTGCGATCATCGCCAACCGCGTCCTACCTGCGCTCTTCAACAAGCGCGAGCAGGCCATCGTCGATCGCCTCGACGAGGCGCTGCCGGTCCTGGTGGAGGCGATCGGGGAATGCGCCTCCGTGGTGCTCGAGGCGTCGCGGCTCACGGAGGCACGGCGCAGCACCGGAGCCGAACATCTCGATCGGCTGCGCAGGGCGCTCGCTGACCTGCCGATTCGGACCGACCTCCCGATCATCACCGTGCCCGAGTTGTTCTCCCGCGCGTCTGGCCCGCGTGTCGTCACCCTCGTCGCCGACACTCTGACCGATGAGCTCGACCCCGAGATGCGCATCCCGGCCGGAGTTCGTCGATGAGTGATCTCGACCATCTGCTCGCCAGTCGGGAGATGATCCTCGTCGCCGGCTCCGGCGGCGTCGGCAAGACGACGATCGCCGCAGCGCTCGGCGTTGCGGCCGCACAGCGCCAGAAGGGCAAGGTGCTCGTCCTGACCGTTGATCCGGCCAGACGATTGGCGACGGCACTCGGCCTGGAGTCGTTCGGCAACACGCCGGTGCGGGTGCCCGCCGAGGCGTTCCGAGCCGGCGATGGCGGACCTGGGTCCGAGGGGGCGAAGGTGGAGCTGCGTGGTGAGCTCTGGGCGGCGATGCTCGACACGAAGGCCGGCTGGGACGACCTGATCCGACGTCACGCGCCCGATGCGGCCACCCGTGATGCCGTGCTCGCCAACCCGCTCTACGAGAACATCACCAGCCGGTTCGTCCACAGCCACGAGTACCTGGCGATGGAGCAGCTCCACGACCTGCACGCCACCGGCCAGTTCGACCTCGTCATCGTCGACACGCCCCCGTCGCGCAACGCGCTCTCGATCCTCGATGCCCCGAGCCGGATGGTCGACTTCTTCGGCAGCCGCCTCCTGCGGTGGCTCACGGTGCCGTATCGGTCGCGGCTCTTCACGGCCGCGTCCAAGCCGTTCTACCAAGTCGCCGATCGCGTGCTGGGCTCGCGGTTTCTGCAGGACATCGCCGACTTCTTCGTGCTCTTCCAGGCGATGGAGTCCGGATTCGTGCGGCGCGCCCGCGAGGTCGAGGCGTTGCTCGTCGATCCGCGCACGGCCTTCGTCGTCGTCACGACGCTCGAAACGGCCCCGAGTTACGAGGCGCGATTCCTGGCGCGGGCGCTCGTCGATCGCGGGATGTCGCTCGGCGCGATCGTCGCCAATCGGGTGCTGCCCAGTTCACTCGCCAGCCGCGAAGCTGCAGTGGCGGCGCAGGCATTGGTCGACCAGGCGCACGGCACCCTGGCCCGTGACGTGGCGCGGGTGTTGGACGGCGTGTCGGCCAAGTCCGTCGCACCGGTGCTCGCTCAGGTCGGCGCACAGTTCGACGATCTCGCGATGGTCGCAGCTCGCGAGTCGGAGCGTCGGAGCGAGCTCGCGGCCCTGGCACCGACGATGCTGGTCGTGCCGTGGATGGCCGGCGACATCCACGACGTCGCCGGGCTCGGTCTGCTCGCCGACCATCTGCGCTCGTCCCCGCCGATCCCCTGATCGGTCCGCCGTGGACGGCCGTCGACGTCGGCAACGACCGGCGAAGACCGGCACGGCGACCGTCGATGGTGCAGAATCAGAGTGATGACCTCACTCGCAGAACTGTCACGCGAGCACACCACCCTCGGGCGCGACGACATCGACCACCTGCATCGGCTGACCGCCGAGTGGGGCTTCCTGTCCGATCTCTGTTTCGCCGATCTGCTGTTGTACGTCGAGGCCGCAGAGGGCCGTTGGCTCGTCGTCGACCAAGTCCGCCCCGCCACCAATCAGACGATGTACGTCACCGACTACGTCGGCTCATGGGCGGACGGAATCGAGTCGAGCCTGATCTCCCAGGCCGCGTCCGCCGGCGTCAAGGTCGAGGGCGAGATCAACGCCGACGGCGATGATCCGACGATCGGACGCATGTTGGCCATTCCGGTTCGACGCGATGGCCGGGTCATCGCCGTGCTCAGCAAGGAGTGGACCGTGCGTGCCGGGCGTACGTCGGGCGATCTCGAGCGGCACTACTCCATCACCTTCGAGAAGTTCGCTCGGATGATCGAGGCAGGCTCGTTCCCGTTCGAGGGACGCGTCGCTGACTCGAGCGCGGCCCCTCGGGTCGGCGACGGCGTGCTCACGCTCGACGCGACCGGCACGGTCTCGTACGTGTCGCCGAACGCGAACTCTGCGTTGCACCGCGTCGGCATCCAGGCCAACCCGGTCGGGATGCGTCTGGCCGAGCTCGGATTCCACGACGGGCCGGTCCGTCAGGCGTTCGAGCGGATGGAGCCGATCGTCGAAGAGTTCGAGCAGGGCGGCGACGTCACGCTGCTGTGCCGCTGCGTGCCGATCCTGACGACGCCCCACGATGGCTCGATGCCCGTGATCGACGGCGGGCTGCTGCTCGTTCGCGATGTCACCGAACTGCGCAAGCGCGACCGGTTGCTGTTGAGCAAGGACGCCACGATCCGCGAGATCCATCATCGGGTGAAGAACAACCTGCAGACGATCTCGTCGTTGCTCCGGCTGCAGTCGCGCCGGCTCACCAACGTCGAAGCGAAGGCAGCGGTGCAGGACTCGGTCCGCCGGATCCGCACGATCGCGCTGGTGCACGAGTCGCTGTCGCGTGAGCCTGGCGAGGACATCGCCTTCATCGAGATCGTCCGTCCGCTGTTGCGTCTCGCCGAAGAGGGTCTGCAGTCGCCCGACCGGCCCGTGCGCTTCTCGGTGTCGGGCGACGGTGGTCGCATTCCGGCACGGATCGCGACACCGTTGTCGGTGGTGCTGACCGAACTGCTGCAGAACGCCGTCGACCACGGCTTCCCCGAGGGTGGGAGGGGCGGTGAAGTCGTGGTGCTCCTGGCCAATCATGCGAACAAGCTCGACATCCGGGTCATCGACAACGGACGCGGGGTCGACCCCAGCTTCGATCTCGACGCGGCGACCGGCCTCGGTCTGTCGATCGTGCGAACGCTCGTGACGACCGAACTGAACGGCCTGATCTCGATCCGCTCTGCGAACCCCGACGATCTCGAATCAGCGGGTCTCGGCGAAGGCCCGAGCTCCCGTCACGGCACCGTGATCAGGTTGAGCGTCCCGACCGACGACTGAGCAATTGGTGTGCGGGGTCAGGCACCGCGCACCAACCCGTCTTCTCCGCTCGAAATTCTGCTCGATCGGCTCGGGCGGTCAGGTGGCGACGTCAGCTGACTCGGCTGGCGCGTGCTGCGGCGACGCGACGGCGGCGAATGACACGCCGTTCTTCTTCGGTCAGACCGCCCCAGATTCCCGAGTCCTGATTCGTGTCGAGCGCGAAATCGAGGCAGGCCTGGGCGACCGTGCACTCCCCACACACTTCCTTGGCTCGATCGATCTGCACCAGCGCGTTCCCGGTCGTGCCGACGGGGAAGAACAACTCGGGGTCGGTGTCACGGCAGATGGCGCCGTCGCGCCATTCGTAGTCCGCGGAGCCGAGTGTGAGGCTGGACGCAAGGATGGACACGTTTGGTGCTCCTCGAAAAGAGATCGTCGGCGGAATTGCCGGGGGGTGCGGGACGAAACCTCCCGCTCGGCGTCGCAAAATTACCCGGCGTGCACCCGTTTGACAAGGGTCGATTCTGTGACGTGCACGATGGCACGCCAAACTGCTCCGATGCTCGTGATCGCCCACCGTGGAGCGTCGGTCGACGCACCCGAGAACAGCGTCGAGGCGTTCCTCCTCGCCGACGAGCAGGGCGCCGATGGCGTTGAACTCGACGTCCGCATCGATCGCGGGGGCGAGTTGCTCGTCCGCCACGACCCCTTGCCGGCGCACGGTGCTGCGCACGAGAGCGCGATCCCGACGCTGTCGGCGGCGCTCGATGCCTGCGGCGACGAGATGCTGGTGAACGTCGAGATCAAGAACCTGGCCTCGGATGGAGGCTTCGATGCCTCGATGTCGATCGTCGACCTGACGATCGGCGAGCTGCGTCGGCGCGGCCCGCAGGCCACCGGGCGCTGGATGATCTCGTCGTTCTCGTGGGCCACCATCACGGCCTGCCGATCCGTCGCCGGCGACATCTCCACGGCATACCTGAGCATGGTGCTCGACGAACGGCAGATCGACCGTGTCGCCGCCGCCGGCCATGCGGCGATCCACCCATGGGAGCGATTGGTCACGCCGGCACTCGTCGAGCGTTGTCACGCGTCCGGCCTCATCGTCAACGTGTGGACCTCGAACGACCCGGCGCGATTGGTCGAACTCGCCGACTTCGGCGTCGACGGCGTCTGCACCGACGTGCCGGCGCAGGCCCGCACGGCGCTCGGTCGTGAGACCGTGACGTCAGCGGACCGGCCGCGCGCCTGGTGAACGCCGCCCTCCGGGTGCGCGCGACCAGCGAGTCACTCGGGTGGTGAGTCCGTCGGCGGCGTCGGGAACACCAGCCTCACCGCCTCGGGCACGTAGTCGAACTCGAGCCGGCGGGTCTCGCCGAGCGCATCACCGTCGACCTGATACGGAAACGGTGTCTCGTGTTCGATGACGAGATGGCGCACACCTTCGCGGATGTCGAGGTGCTTCGCGGGCTTGACACCGCCGCCCCGGAGGGCACCGGCGAGCGAACTCAGGATCGCCGTGGCGCTCATGGTCGTGAAGGTGACGGCCACGAGCGGCTGGTCGAGGGTCGCTGCGGGTGACAGGTCGAGCGGGCGGTTCCCGAGATAGGTGTAGGGGTTCGTGTTGAGCACGATCGAGAAGTACCCGTCGTCGACGCGCGGCCCGCCGTCGCCGGAGACGTGGAAGTGCGGTTCGTCGCGGTCGTACCCGGTGAGCCACGTGCTGATGCCCGCACTGATGAACAGTGGGTGTCCCAACCACCGCTTCCACGAGCCGCGCTTCTCGACCCGCTGCACGACGGCGGCGTCGAAACCCACCCCGGTGTGGAAGCAGAAGAACCGGCCGTTCACGCGACCGAGCCCGATCGGACGGAAGTCGGCCGCGTCGATCCCTCCGGCCAGCAGTTCCACCGCAGCGACCGGATCGTTCGGCATGCCGATGGTACGGGCGAACACGTTCGTCGAACCGCCCGGGAGAACGCCGAGCGCCGTGTCGCTCCCGGCGATTCCGGTGGCCACCTCGTTGAGGGTGCCGTCGCCACCGAATCCGACGACGACGTCGATGCCCCGCCGGGCAGCGTCGTGCGCGAAGCGGGTCGCATGACCCCGTCGGTTCGTCTCGACGACTTGGACGTCGTGGGTCCGACTCAGGCGGCGGTGGACCATGACCGTGTTGCGCGCCGTCACGGACGACGCGAACGAGTTGACGACCAACAGCACCTTCAAGGAGTCGGACCGTACCCAATCCGGCGAGCAGGTGTGACAGAGACGAGTCGGGATTGGCTCCTGGCGGATTGGGACGCTTCCATACCTCCCGGTAACTTTGACGCCTTATGAACGTGATCGTCTGTGTCAAACAGATTCCCGATCCGGCGCTCCCCGGCGAGCTGGATCCCTCCACCAACACCCTCAAGCGTGACGGGAAGCTGATTCTCGACGAATCCGACAGCTACGGCGTCGAGATGGCGCTGCAGCTCGTCACGACAGCTGGCGGCGGCGACGTGACGCTCGTGTCGATGGCACCGAACGACGAGACGTCCGGTCTGCGCACGGCGTTGGCGATGGGCGCGGCCAAGGCCGTGCTCGTCTCCGACGCTTCGCTCGCCGGCGCGGACGCACTCACGACCGCCAAGGTGCTCGCCGGCGCCGTCGGCAAAGCTGGCGAGTACGACCTCGTCATCGCCGGTACCGAGTCGTCCGACGGCTACACCGGCACCGTGCCGGAGCAGCTCGCCGAGCTCCTCGGCCTTCCGTCGATCACCTTCGCCAAGACGGTGGAGATCACCGACGGCACGCTCAAGGTCAACCGTCAGACCGAAGCCGGCTACGACGAGGTCACCTGCTCGCTGCCCGCCGTGGTCTCCGTGACCGCTGGCGTGGTCGAGCCCCGCTACCCGAGCTTCAAGGGCATCATGGCCGCGAAGTCGAAGCCGGTCGACACGGTCACGACCGCCGACCTCGGCGTCGAAGCCGTGTCGTGGGCACAGCAGATCGTGTCGGTCGAAGACGCCCCTGCGCGTGAGGCCGGCGAAGTCATCGAAGACGACGGTGAGTCGTTCAACAAGATCGTCGAGTTCCTCGACAACCTGAAAGTGATCTGAGGTCAGTCATGGGAATCGACAACATCTGGGTATTCGCACAGGCAGCAGACGGCGCACCCACCACGGGCACGCTCGAACTGCTCACCAAGGCCCGCAGCCTCGGCGGCAACGTCTCGGCGTTCATCGCCGGGGACGGCGCTGGTGTCGCCGCCGCGCTCGCCGACCACGGTGCCGCCAAGGTCTACGCCACGGGCGATCTCGCCGGTGCGCTGCCGGGCGTCGCGGTCGCCTCCGCGATGCAGGCCGTGATCAACGGGGGCGATTCGCCCGACCTGATCATGTTCCCGCAGAGCTACGAGGGCCGCGACGTGATGAGCCGCCTGTCGGTGAAGCTCGACCGCACGGTGCTCACGAACTCCACGGCGATCACGGTCGACGGTGACACGGTCACGGTGCAGACGCCGATCTTCGGTGGCAGTAAGCTCGTGAACTCGACGTTCACCGGTGAGAAGCCGTTCCTCGCAGCGTTCCGTCCGAAGAGCTTCGTCGCCGAAGGTGGCGCCGGAGCTGCCGGCGAGGTCGTGTCGGCCCCGGTCGGCGACCTCGGCGCGACCGGTGGCGCAACCGTCACCGCCGTGCACGTCGAGGAGACCTCCGGCCCCAAGCTCGACGAGGCGGCCGTCGTCGTCTCCGGCGGCCGCGGCCTGGGCGAGGCCGACAAGTTCGAGATGATCGAGAGCCTGGCCAAGGCGCTCAAGGGTGCCCCTGGTGCGTCACGAGCGATCGTCGACGCCGGTTGGGTCCCCTACAGCTACCAGGTCGGCCAGACCGGCAAGGTCGTCAAGCCCACCGTCTACATCGCCGCCGGCATCTCCGGTGCGACGCAGCACATGGTCGGCATGAAGGGGTCGAAGAACATCATCGCCATCAACAAGGACAAGGAAGCGCCGATCTTCGGCATCGCCGACCTCGGCATCGTCGGCGACGTGCACAAGGTGCTCCCGCAGCTCCTCGCCGCTCTCCAAGCCCGAGGCTGATCGCTCCGACCGAACACCACGCGTTCCGAAATCTTGACGTCCCGCGCCGTGACACGGCGCGGGACGTCGCTTTTTCGGGAGGAGATCTCGCGGTCAGACGGCGTCGCGGGCGCTGATCGCCCAGGCGGTGCCGTTGGCGACGTCCTCGATGGCGAGCTGCAGCGACCAGCCGACGGTCGGCTCGTGTGCGTCCCAGCGGTACCACTTCAGCTCGGTGGCGAGCTCGCCGAGTACGTCGGCCGGCACCGGCCAGTCGTCGACGAGATCGCCGAGCGTGGCCAGCAACCACCACGCGCCGAATCGCCCCGCTGCCGCTCCTCGTCGACGGCCGTGGGCACCGCCGCTGGCACCCGCCCAGGCGATCCAAGACAGCGCCGTCGCCGGATCGAGCGCAGCGATCCGTGCGTGCCTGACCCCGAGCGAACCGATCGCGTCGATCACGTCCCCCTCGACGCACGACACGTCGAGCTGGCCGTTCGAGCTGACGAGCCACGGCTCGACCAGCTGTCGAACGGCGAGTTCGACGTCGTCGTCGAACCGTTCCGCGTCATCGGTCTCGACGTCGGTCCAGTTGCCCTCATCCCGGTCGGTGTCGAGGTCCGGCATCGGGAACTCGGCACCGACATCGGAGTAGTCGGCGAGCGCGTAGTCCGGCTCCCACTGCTCGAGGGTCAACGGCAGGTCGAGGACCGCCGGCAGTTCATCGCCGTGTTCGATCAGCTCGCCGCGCAGCACGCGTTCGTGGGCGACGAATGCCGCTCGTGGGCCCCGGTCCAGGACGGGCGACAACTCCGCCCACGTGTGGTGCTGGGCGGCGACCTCGGTCAGCGGCCCGATGGTGAACCGGCCGGACAGGCCGTCGCTCTCGTCGAGCACCGCAGCGACGAACTCGGCCGGTGCGAGGAGCGCCAGCCGGTACTCCGCAAGTGTCGCGGCGGGCCAGAGCTGGCGTCCGGTCTCGACGGCGTGGCGCGACCGATTGCGTACCCGCAGCAGGCCTGCCCAGTCGCGCGACGAGCAGCGATCGTCGATCATGCGTACCAGCTCGTCGAGGTCGCCTCGATGGATCCGCGCGTCAAGCTCGTCGTCGGACGTCTGGATGTCGTCGCTCACGGTGCTAGATCAAGGGCCAGGGGTAGCGGCGGCCGGAGGGGTCGGTGGGGAAGACCCGTTCCTTCACGCACCACGCCGCGCGACCCTGGATCGCTTCGACTTCGGCATCGTTGAGCAGCGCCGAGATTCCGAGTGGCACACTCGAGCACAGCTTCGACACGGGATCGAGGAGCGAGTCGGGGATCGGTTCGCCGCCGAACTCCCAGATGACGGTGCGCAGCTTGTACTCGGGCGCGAAGCACAGACCCTGATCGATGCCCCACACGGACGCCGGCTTCTCCTCGGTGGCCGGCACGAGCAGACAGTGGCCGCTCTTGCGGTCGGTGTTGTTGGCGATGATGTCGAGTAACGCCATCGCCCTCAGCCGGTCGTGCAGTTCGGGGTACTGCTCGTGGATCGTGAAGTAGTGCTGCCGGTGATCGGCGGTGACGAACCACTGGACCGAACCCTCGCCGAGCGGTCCGTCGCGCAATACCGTCGGGGGGATCACGCCGAGCCCGAGGGCCTCGCTCGTGAGATACGCAGCGACCTCACGGCGATGCAGCCCTGGTTCGAAATCCCACAACGGCCGCTCGCCGCGCATCGGCTTGTAGATCGCCGGATGCGACAAGCCCTCGTGTTCGACATGGACGAGGAAGGTGGCGTTGCTGCTGTAGGGCATGCGGCCTTCGATGCTGATCTCACCACGCAGCAGGTGCTGGATCGGATCGTCGACGTCGTCGACGCGCAGCTCGACGCTGTGCGAATCCGACTCATCGTCGTCGTCATTGTCATCGTCATCGTCGTCATCGTCGTCGAACTCGCCGTCGTCGAAATCGTCGATCCCGTCGAACCCGTCCGCGGCGAAGCCGTCGTCGTCGATCTCCTCGATGTCGTCGGGCAGTGAGGTCATCTCGCCGGTGGCCCGGTCAATTCATCCGTGGGCAGAGATGGCCATCGGGATCCATCGGATGTCCGCACCACCGGCACGTCGGCCGGCCGGCTTCGATCACGTCGTCGGCTCGCTCGCAGAACGCAGCGGCCTGGCCTCGGTTGACGTACAACCGGACGTGGCCGCGATCGACGTCCTCGATGATCTCACCGTCCTCGTCGAGTTCGCCGACCTCTTCCAACTGGATGAGGAGACGATCGCTCGCACGGTCGTAGCCGAGTCCGACCGGGCCGAGCACGAACGATGCCTCGATCGGCTCGATCAACTCCAGCGCACTCGGCATCGGCTTGTCGTCGGGCGGAGGCAGATCGCTCAGCACGCGCCGTAGGTATTGAACGATCGCGGCCGCCTGCTGCTTCTCGCACTTGAGGGTGACGCGTTGCCCGTTGGCTCGCGCCTGGAGGTAGAAGACGCGTTCGCCGGGTCGGCCCTCGGTGCCGACGGTGAACGCATCGACGTCGTCGAACTCGAAGAACACGCCCATCAGATCGTCCTCAGCTCGGCTGCAACTCGGTGAGCGGCCGGCCGGTCGAGTTGACCGCCAGCACCACGGGCCCGCCCGGATGCCACGAGATCGCCGTGACCGATGCCGGGCTGATGACGATGCGCTGGAACAGGTCGATGTGCGTACCGAGCGCGTGGGCGACCGCGGCCTTGATGGTGTCGGCGTGCGACACGCACACGATGGTGCCGCCGGGATGGGCAAGCCGCAGCTTGTCGAGCGTGGTCACCATCCGGGTCTGCATCTCGGTGAAGCTCTCGCCGTTCGGGAAGCGGAACGTCGACGGAGCGCTCTGCACCGTGCGCCACTCGGGCAGCTTCATCAGGTCCTTCAGTTCCTTGCCGGTCCAGTCGCCGAAGTCGCACTCGAACAGGCCGCGATCGATCTGCGTCTTGAGACCACGAGCCTTGGCGATCGGGGCAGCCGTCTCCTTGGCCCGCTCCAACGGTGAGCTGTAGATCGCGTCGATCCGACCGAGTTCGGCGATCCGTTCGGCAGCGATCGCTGCCTGTTTGTGGCCTTCCTCCGCGAGGTGCAGGCCCTTGGCCCGGCCGGGCAGGACCTTGCCGGTCGTCGGCGTCTGGCCGTGGCGAACGAGCAGGATCGTCGTCGCCGCGGGGTGCGCCGGCTTCTTGGCAGCTGACTTCGCGTTCGATCTGGTTGCGGGGGGCGTCTTCGTGGTGGCCATGGGGTGACTCCAACCTACTGTCGGGTGCTGTGAGTCCCCTCGCGCGACTGGAAGCCGACGTCGTCACGTGCCGAGCCTGTCCCCGCCTCGTCGAGTGGCGTGAGCTGGTGGCGGCGGAGAAGCGGGCGTCGTATCGCGACGACGTCTACTGGGGTCGGCCGATCCCGGGCTTCGGTGACCCCGACGCGCGGATCGTCGTGCTCGGCCTCGCGCCGGCTGCCCATGGAGCGAACCGCACCGGACGCGTGTTCACCGGCGACCGCAGCGGCGACTGGCTCTTCCGGGCGATGCACAAGGCCGGCCTCGCCAATCAGCCTGATTCCAACTCGATCGACGACGGCTTGGCGTTGACGAACGCGTGGGTGACCGCGGCGGTGAAGTGCGCACCGCCCGACAACAAGCCCTTGCCGGTCGAGCGCGACACCTGCGCACCGTTCCTCCAGCGCGAGTTCGCCGCGCTGACCCACGCCCGGATCGTCGTGTGCCTGGGTTCGTTCGGTTACGAGGCAGCATGCCGCCACTTCGGGGTTCGGCCCCGTCCCAAGTTCGGGCACGGCGTCGAAGTGGAGGTCGGCGGGCCGGGCAGCCGTCGGATGACATTGCTCTGCTCGTTCCACCCGAGCCAACAGAACACGTTCACGAAGCGCCTGACCGAGCCGATGTTCGACTCGATCTTCACCCGCGCCGTACAGATCGCGTCCTGACCTGACCCGCGACGTTCGAAGTTTGTGTCAGCAGAAATCGGTGATCCGCCGAAATGTGCTGACACAAATTCGGAATCGGTTCGTGAGCGGGTCAGCGGAGGGCGGCGATGAGGGCTTCGGCGGCGACGGCGTGGGCGACACGGGCATCCGACAGCAGGTCTGGCATCGAGAAGAAGCCGTGGATCTGGCCCGGGAAGTGCACGTGGGTGGTCGTGACACCGGCATCGGTCAATCGTTCGGCGTAGGCAACCCCTTCGTCCCGGAGGGGATCGAAGCCGGCGGTGATCACGAGTGCCGGAGGCCCGGCCGCGAGGGCGTCGTCACATGCGAGGAGCGGGGACACGCGTGGGTCGTCGATCGTGCCGTCGTCGCCCGACACGTACGTGTCGATGAACCACCGCATCCCGGATGCGGTGAGGAAGTAGCCGCTGGCGTTCTCGGTGAACGACGGAGTGTTCGCTCGGGCATCGGTCACCGGATACACGAGCAACTGGAACCTGATCGGCATCGCAGCCGCATGGCAGACGACCGCGGCCAGGTTCCCCCCGGCGGAATCACCGCCGACCGCGAGTCGGTCGGGGTCGAACCCGAGCCGGGCGGCGTTGTCGTAGGCCCACCGGGTCGCGGCGATGCAGTCGTCGAGTCCGGCCGGGAAGGGGTCCTCCGGCGCTAGCCGGTAACCGACACTCAGCACGCTGTGGCCGGTCCGGTTCGTGAGGGTGCGGCAGATGTTGTCGTGGCTGTCGAGATCGCCGAGCACCCACCCACCGCCATGGAACCAGACGAGCAGTCCGGGGACGGGGAACGTCGGCGGCGAGCGATAGAGCCGGGCCGGCACGCCGCCGGCATCGACCTCGAGGATCTCGTAGCAGTCCTCGGTCGGCGGTCGCATCAGGGCTCGCCGCGACTCCCGCGCTGCCTCTGCACCCTGGTCTTCGATCGACGGCACGCCCATCTGCTCCATCAGCGCGAGCAGTGAGACAACCTCGGCGTGCAGGGGCATCGGGGAATCCTGCCACTATCGTGTCGGCGCTGTGAAGACGTCTCCTGGTCGCCCCCTGCTCCGCGCCGCTGCCGTCGTGCTCATCGCCACGCTCGGCGTCACCGCCTGCTCCTCGAAGCCGAGCGCGAAGCGGGTCGCCGAAGACCTGATCAACACCCTCGCCGAGACCGACGAGGAACGTGACTGCATGCTTGCCAAGGTCGATCAGTACAGCAAGGACGAACTCCAAGAGATCGGCGAGAATGCCGAGTCTGGGGACGAGGCAGCCAAGACGGCGGCCAACGCGGAGCTCGACAAGCTCCAGGCCGAACTCGAATCCTGCATCGCATAGCGCGAGCGAATTCGTTCGACAGGTTCTGGCGGTCTGTGCCGTTGAACGGTCGTGGGAAGATGTACGTCGATGGACGAGGTGTCCTCGCCGACGTCCCCGTCGGGGATGCTCGAGTTCTTCCTCGACGCCTCCGATGAGGTCCACCACTACATCAGCCGGCTCACCGGTGGCGATCGACAGCTGACCGAGGACATCCTGCAGGACACGTTCGTGTCGCTGCTGCGACGCTCACGTCGGGCCGACGATTCGGTCGTGACCGTCGGATGGCTCATGATCACGGCTCGGCATCGGCTCATCGACCACGTGAGATCCGAGCAGCGCGATCGTGATCGCGTCGACCGCCACGTCAGTGGTGAATCAGCGGTGACGCCGGCGATCGATGTCGGGTCGATCTCCGCCGATCGTGCCAGGTGGATGCTCGCCCAACTCCCACTCGACGAGCGCGTTGCCCTGGCACTGCACACGCTCGACGAGATGTCGGTCGCACAGGTTGCCATCGAACTCGGCCGCAGCGTCGAGGCGACCACGTCGTTGATGGCGCGAGCCCGCCGACGTCTCAGGTCGATCATGGCGGAGGAGCGCGCATGACCGACGACATCGCCGAACTGTACGAACGGGCCGCACGCGAGATGCGCCCCGCGTTCGTGCGGGAGTTGCGCGAGATGGTCGTCGACATCGATTCGCTCGATGGGGTCGTTCGTCGATCCGACGACCACGACATGATCGCTCACGCCGGCCCGATGCCTCCATCGGAGCACGGACCGCGATGGTCCCGGCCGATGATGATGATCGCGGCGGCGACCGTCGTAGTCGCCGCCGGTATGGTGCTCGTGCCACGCAACGGCGGCAACGAGGTGCCGAGCGCACCACGAGAATCGTCCACGTGCGCCTCGCAGGCCGAGCAGCTCGGCGTCGTGAGCACGGCCACGATCGACGTCCAGGTCGGGATAATGCCCGACGGCCACACGTTCTGCCTCGTCGACGACGGGGATGCGTCGTCACTCGGATCCGAACCGAACGCCGATCTGCTCGTCAACGCGAGCACTGGCGGCGGGCCGCCGACGGAAGCGGCTCTTGTCGAGCAGGGGACTGTGCCGCTCACGGCGTACTGGTACGTCATCGCGATTCCTGACGGGATGCCGGTCGCCTCCGCCGCAACAGAGGGGGGGCCGCTGGCGTCGTTCCCGTCGAGGACGGGCCGGCGACTCCTCGTGGTCGACTCCGACGTCGATCTGCGTCAGACCGATGGCGCGACGCGCCATGTCAACCTTTTCTCTGCGTCGGGCGTTGTACTGACGACGATCGTGGTGCCGATCGCACCTGCTTCCGAACCCAGCCCAGGGGAGGGCCCGCCGTGATCACAGCCAAGATCTTGCGTTCGCTGACGATGCCGGCGGCGGTCGTTGTGTGCCTGCTCGTCGGCGCGTGTTCCACGGATCCTGGCCCCGACGACGACGGGGCGACGGCGACGACGCCTGTAGACGTGACGTCGACGGCGCCGCCCTCGACCAGTACCGGAGCGGTCGGTGGGACTGACGTTTCGGCGATCGACACGGTTGCCGGGACGAAGGGATCGGACTTCTACTGCGGCGAGTTCGGCAACGAGCAGGCCCCGACGTTGATCGCAATCGATCTGGCGACGGGAACGCCCGCCTGGACGATGTGCTCCGAGTCGTCGATCCCGCTCCAACTGGCGGGTCGCGCCGACGTGCGACGATCATGCTGGAGCAGAACGGTCGCGGTGGCGCAGAGTTCGTTGCGATCGACGATCACGGGCAGGAGGGGTGGCGTCGTCCGACACGTGTGATGGGCGGCGCGCCCAGTCTTCACACGGCGGGTTCGACGGCAGTCGTGGTGACCGATGTCGTCGAAGGCATCGATGCGGTGACCGGCGACGTCCGCTGGCACCACCCGGTGGCCGACGGAACACCGGTCGGCGCAACCGACGACGTGGTCGTGGAGATCTCCGGCGGACCGTACGCGCTCTCGACCGACCTCGATCGACCGGTCCCGGCGACGATGCGTGCAATCGAAACGGCAACCGGTGAGCAACGCTGGAGTCGGGACATCGATGTGGCCGATGTCCCTGTACCTGGTCAGTTCGCCCCGACCGTCGGCGATGAGGTGATCGTCGTGCCGCGCCTGGACGGCGGATCCGCCATCGTCGACATCACGGACGGATCCGATCTGCGGATCGAGGACGGGGTGGTGGAGGCCGACGGAGCACTCCTGATCGCCCGCGACATGATGTTCAACCCGACCGAGTTCATCGAGCCCCACAGTGGCGACCGTGTCGCTGTCCCTGCAGGGCTACCGGTCTACGCAGCAGCGTTTCGTGGGCAGCTGCCCGGAATCCCCGGTCTCCTGCTCACATCGGACCCGCCCACTGGTCCGGCCGCCACCCTGCAGCTCGTCGACACGTCGACCGGTGACGTCCGGTGGGAGGTCCCTCACAGCCAGGTGATCGGCGGCTCGGACGACCTCGTCTTCGTGGTCGACGGTCCGCTCCTCCGAGTGCTCGATGGCGACGACGGGTCCGTCGTCGCACAGTTCGAAGCACCCACGGACCTTGCGACGTTCAGCTCAGCGGTCGGCGCTGACGGCGCAGTGATCGCGACGACCCAATGGCGGGGTTCGCCCGAAGGGTCGGGGCCGGGTGGCCAGCCGGCAGAGTACGTGCCACCAGATTGCTCCGGTGGGCCGTTGATCTTCGACGGGGAGGTCGGGACGACGCGGCTCGAGATCGTCGAGTCGGCCGACGGCACGTTCTTCTGTGCCGGCGGCGGAGCTTCGGCAACGGTCGGCTACGCGCCGACGACACCGACACCGGATCCACGCCACGATTCGATGACGATGGGGCAGTCGTACGTGCTCCACACGATTGCGCTGCCCGCCGGGTTCGAGAGCGCGACAGCGGCCGTTGACGCTCAGGGTGCCCCGATCCAGGTGGCGAGAGGAGTCGGGTCCGACTACCTGCTGCTCATCGAGCCGTACTCCGGCGCCCCTGACTCGATGCCACCGATGGTTGAACGCACGGTCGAGTTGGTCGATGTCGATGGAGCGGTCGTCGCCCGCGTCAGCTACACGGGGTTCTCGAATCAGCCGGCCCGCGAGACGGCGACGTTCGAGGACTTCTTCGGCTGCGCAAGCGAGCACGGAATCCCGCTGCCTCCACCGATACCGGCCGGCGGAGGCCCGGCCACCCTCGCCGAGTCGTCGAGCCCGGAGGTGCTCGACGCGGCATGGGCCGCGTGCCGTGAGGTCTTCGTGATGGCGATCCAGAGCTCGCCACCGGTCGGGATCTCCGCCGACGAGGTCGTGGCACAGGCCGACTGCTTGGCCGGGGCCGGGTTCTACGACGTGTTCTCCCAACCGGTGGTGGACCAGGCGGCACACCTCGCAGCGCTGGAACTCTGCCGCGAGTCGACGACAGGACCGGTGGGTGGATAGCTCGAGCAACGGGAATGGATGGAGGATCATGACGACCGAACCATCTGTGGACACGGTTCGCGTGTGGATCGCGACGCGATGTCTGACGGTCGCCGTACTGTGCGCGGTCGGCCTCGTCGGATGCGCCAACGACGGCGCCCGAGGCGGGGCGGCCGACACCTCTCCGAGTCAACCGCCCGACACAACCACCAGCGAACCGGTCGACGGGGCCGGGGCGGAGGCGGCAGGCCGTGCGGTCCCTTCGTCCAGCGTCGGCAGCACCGAAACGGCGACGGTCGCCTCGAACGCTCCAGCAACAGACGGGGCAGACGTCTGCCCTGCCGATCAGTACCCGACGTACGGCTCGTTCGACCTTGTCTCAGGTGACCTGCACTGGTCGACCTGTTCGCCGGAGGAGGCATATCGCTTCATGATCGGCGCGTCCGACGACGTCATCCTCGCGATCGAATCCGGGGGAGCCGCGTCAGCGCAGACCGTTGCACTCGACGCAGCGTCCGGAGCGGAGCTGTGGCGACACTCGACCGTCCGGGGCCTCGGAACGCCTCCGGGCCCGGTGGTCGGACAGGGCATCACCGTCGTCGAGACCGATGCGGAGGGCACACCGTTCGTCATGGGTGTCGACGCAACGACGGGGTCGGAGCGGTGGCGTCTCGATCCCGGCGTCAGCGTCGTCGGCCTGTCCGATGCGGTCGTCGTTCTCGCTCCTTCGCCGACTTTGGGGCTGCCTGATCCGACCGCACCGCCCCGAGGGCTACGAGGTGTCGACCGCTCGACCGGAGAAGAGGTGTGGACCAACAACGTCACGTTCCGAGACGATTCGGGGGTGGGAGTCGCCCGAGGTGCCGGCTCGGAAGCAGATGGATTGATCGTCGTGCCGACCGGCTCGACGGTGACGGCCGTCGATGCCTCGACGGGCGACGTTCGTTGGACCGCCCCCCAGCTCGATCACCCGGCCCTGTCGGACGGGGTTGTGCTCGGCATGGAGGGTTCGTCGGGCCCGAACAGCCAGATCCTCTCGGTCGATGCCACGTCGGGAGAAACACTCTGGTCGGCGCCCGGACGGGAGTCGTACGGCGGTCTGCTCGCGGTTGGCGACGGTGTAGGCGTGGTGATCGAGTCGATGACGGCCGCCCAGTTGATCGCGTACGACCTCTCGTCGGGTGCCGAACGATGGCGGGTCGACCGCACCGCGCCGGGCGAGCCTCAACTCACGGTCGACCAGTCGGTCGTCGTTCTGTGGGAGGCCCACCTGGGTGCGCTGTCGTCCGTCGACGGATCGACGATCTGGTCGCTGACGATGCCACTCAACTCGCCGCTCATGAACAGCGTCGCTGCGAACTCTCGGTCGGTATTCGTCGCTGTCAACTCACTGCCGTGGGGTGATTGACGTCGAGGTTCGGGCCGACGGTCTATCGCACCGCCCGTCAGTGACCCGGATCGGCCGGGGCGGCGGCCTTCTTCTTCGGCGGCGGGACACCGACGGCGGGGGCCATGTCGGCGAACTCCGGCCAGCGGCGGCGGCTGACGATCGACAGTAGGCGGAGTAGGCGCATCGCGGTCTCGTCGGATTGTGCCGGGCGGGCGATGATGGAGCCGTCGGCGATCATCCGCTCGATGACCTCCTCACCGAGTTCGGTGCGCACGATGGTGAGCGTCCAGTCGTTGTCCTCACCGATGCCGCCGGTCGCGACGTCGGAGTGTTCGGCGGCGAAGTCGGGGCAACTCGTGCATCCCTTGCGGGTCCATCCGTGGCATTCCTTGAGGTCGATCTCGTGGTACGAGCCGTCCTTCATCCAGATCTGGAACACGCCCTTGATGTTCATCTTCACCATGTCCTGCTTCTTCAGGCCGTACTTGGCCTCGAAGAGCTCGGGGAAGATCGCGTCGTCGAACGTCTTCGAACAGAGCAGACCGATGTTGAACAGGAACGGTTTGGACACCTTGCCGGCCTTGCGATCCCACATGATCGGCGGCGACGATGTCTGGCACCCCATTCCCACGAGCGCGAGCCGCTCGAACCCCTTCTCCTTCGCCTCGGGGAGTGCGAGCGGGTTCGCGCAATAGGTGTACCGGCTGCCGGCGGTGGCGAGGATCTCCTCTTTCGTCGACACGACGGCGGGCTTGGCCTTCCACGCATCGTCGTCCTCGACCCCCGACACGAGCGCGGCGTCGATGTAGTCGTGCTCACGTAGCCAGATCAACATCGCCGAGACGAGCCCACCGTCCTGGCCCATCTTGTGGACCATGTCGTCGCTCGCTCGGGTGAGATACAACTGACGCCAGATGCCGGCCATCTCATCGGGCTCGCGCACCCGGCCGAACAGATGCATGTCAGCCGCCGGTTCCCACGCCCGGAACCGCGGACACGCCCGAGTGCACGTGGTGCAGCCGCCTCCTTCGCCGAAGCCGTGGATGCAGTTGTCGAGGCCGAGTTCCTCCTCGATGTGGAACGGGATGTACTTGCCCTCTTCGTGTTCGTACCCGATCACGTCGTGGGGACAGGTGACCACGCATCCAGCGCACCCGGTGCACAGACCCGTCGTGATCACTTCGGCGTAGAGCTCCTTCCACTGCGCCGTCCATCGCCCGGCCTGGGCCGGTGGGACGAGTGGTGCATCGGCTTCGGCGGTCGTCATGCCTGGACTGTACGCGCAGCGGCCCTGCGTCGGCCATCTGAGGACGGATGGTGACACAGGGCCGCGATCGACGGCGGCACCGGCTCGATTGCCGACGGGGCCGCCTCTGGCATTGGTCTAGATGGCGTCGGCGCCTTCTTCGCCGGTGCGGATGCGCACGATTCGTTCGACGTCGGTGACCCAGATCTTGCCGTCGCCGATCTTGCCGGTGGCTGCTGATTCGGTGATGGTGTCCACGACGGTGTCGACGACGTCGTCGGCGACGACGATGCGCAGGCTGACCTTGGGGACGAAGTCGATCTTGTACTCGGATCCTCGGTAGGTCTCGGTGTGGCCGCCTTGGCGGCCGAAGCCGCGTACTTCGGCCACGGTGATGCCGGCGATGCCTTTTGCCTTGAGGGCGTCTTTGACATCGTCGAGCTTGAACGGCTTGATGACTGCTGTCACGAGTTTCATATGGTTCCTTGTCTAATCGTCTCGTCGGCTCAGTGCTTCACGAACTCGGGGTAGGCCTCGACGCCCATCTCCGGGAAGTCGAGACCAGCGATCTCGTCCTCCTCGCTGGAGCGGATGCCACCCTTGCCCATCTTCTTCGAGAGCGTGTCCTGCAACTTGAAGAAGGTGAAGGCCAGGCCGAAGATCACGGTCACGATGACGAGGGCACCCACGAGCTGCGCCCCGAGCTGTCCGAATTCGCCCTTGATGACGCCTTCGAGCGGGATGGCGTTGCCCTCGTCGTCGACCGCGCCGTTCCAGCCGTTGCCGTAGCTGCCGTTGGCGAAGATGCCGACGGCGATCACGCCGAACAAGCCGTTGACGCCGTGGACGGAGATGGCGCCCACCGGATCGTCGACCTTCAACTTGCGCTCGACGAAGAACACCGACTCGATCACGAGGACGCCGGCGATGCAGCCGATGACGGCGGCCGCCCATGGGGCCACAAAGGCACACGGCGCGGTGATCGCCACCAGGCCGGCGAGCATGCCGTTGGCCATCATGCCCGGGTCCGGCTTGCCGGTCCGCTTGGTGATCCAGAGCATGGCGACGATGGCTCCGAAGGCGCCGGCGATCGCTGTGTTCGTGGCAACGACCGCGAGCTGAACGTCGGTTGCGGCGAACGTCGATGCGGCGTTGAAGCCGAACCAGCCGAACAACAGGATGAACGTACCGAGCATCGCCATCGGGATGTGGTGGCCCGGCATTGCGCGAGGTGTCCCGTCCTTGTCGAACTTGCCGATGCGGGGTCCGAGCACCAGTGCGCCGGCGAGTGCGGCGGCGCCGCCGACGGCGTGGACGACGCCCGACCCGGCGAAGTCGACATAGCCGACACCGAGGCTCATCGTGTCCCACGTCTTGCCGAGCCAGCCGCCACCCCAGGTCCATGCTGCGAACAGCGGGTAGTAGATGGCGCCGCAGAAGAGAGCCCAGACGACGAAACTGCCCCACCTCCACCGTTCAGCCATCGACCCGGTCGGGATGGTCGCCACGGTGTCCATGAAGGCGACCATGTAGAGGAAGAAGCCGATGAGGGCCGGCGTGATCCCGTTGCCGGACAGCGCCCAACCGCCTTCCCACAGGAACACCCAGCTTCCCGAGCCCAGCAGCGGGCCGCCGACGGGTTCGAAGAGTCCGAAGGACCACGAATCGGCAGCGGTCCCGTAGGAGAACCCGCCGAACGCCAGTGGGAAGCCGATGAAGAAGAAGCCGATGAAGCCGAGGCCGAAGACGGCGAAGTTCGTCGAGACGACGTGGGCTGCGTGCTTCGCTCGGCAGAAGCCGGTTTCGACGAGCGCGAACCCGGCCTGCATGAACACCACGAGCGCGGCACCGATGATGATCCACAGGAGGTTGATCTGTTGACCGAGCACCACGACGGGGTCGGCCTCCTGCGCGAATGCAAGGGTTGGGAAGAGCGCGGCAGCGGCAATGCCGATACCGACAGCGGAAAGAATTCGACGTGCACGTTTGGGCACTGGTGTCCTCCAGATGTGACTTGATGTTCACGAATCCGGCGGCATTGGCGCCTGCCGGACTGCGCGGCAACATAAGCCCGTCTCGTTTCACGTCGGTGTGAGAATTGTTTCCGCTCGGTAAATGGTCGTCGCTGCGCGCGCAGAGAGAGCGGGGACACTCTCTGCGTTGCTGTGGACGATCGTCGTCGTTGCGGTTCTCGCGTCGGCCATCTCACGCTGACCCCGCGTGGCGCGAGTGACGAGACACTGTGGGAGCCGTACATCAGGAGGCCGATGGGCGGGTGTCAGCTCGACGTCGGCACGTGGCTCGACGGATGCTTTGGGCGGCCGCCCGCCCGTTCAGCTTCGCCGGGTACTCGAGGGGGATGGCACCTGGGCTTGGGGGCGGGGCGACCGCTGAAGAGCACCATACGTAACCGATGTTGCCGTCAGTTTGGCGTGGCGTGAACGGAGTGTGAACCTCCCCTGACCATGTCGGTGGCGCTGTCGGTGGGACGTCCGGTCCGCGAACTTGACCCGTGGGTCAAGTCGCGAGGCAGAATGGGGGCATGGACCTGACGTACACCGACGAAGCCGAGGCATTCCGTACCGAGATCACCGGGTGGCTGCGAGAGAATCTGCCCGACGGCTGGTTCGACGAGGGCTTCGAGATGACCGACGCCGAACGCAAGGCGTTCAACGAGGCGTGGCCGAAGAAGCTGTTCGAAGGTGGCTGGATCTGTGCGACCTGGCCGACGGAGTACGGCGGCAAGGGGTTGACGACGATGCAGGGCGTGGTGCTCGCCGAGGAGTTCGCGAACGCCAAGGCACCCATGCGTGGCGACTTCTTCGGCGACACGCTCGTCGGCCCGACGCTGCTCCAGTGGGGTACCGAGGAACAGAAGAAGCAGTTCCTCCCCGGCATCCTCAGCGGTACGACACGCTGGTGCCAGGGCTTCTCCGAGCCGAACTCCGGCTCCGACCTCGCCAGCCTCAAGACGACCGCCGTGCTCGACGGCGACGAGTGGGTCATCAACGGCCAGAAGGTCTGGACCACCCAGGGGCACCATGCCGACTACTGCTTCCTGCTCACCCGCACCGACCCGAACGCGCCGAAGCACGCTGGTATCTCCTACATCCTCGTGCCGATGCGTCAGGACGGCATCGAGGTGCGCGGCATCACGCAACCCGACGGCACGGCCGAGTTCTGTGAGGTGTTCTTCGACAACGCCCGCGCCCCGAAGGACAACTTCGTCGGCGGCGTCAACAACGGCTGGAAGGTCACCAACACCACGCTCGCATTCGAGCGTGGCCAGTCCGCGACGACCGGCTACCGGCGCTTCGCCGAGGAGTACCGCATCATGGTCGAAGCGGCCACCGCGAACGGTGCGATCGACGACCCGCTCATCCGCCAGCGGCTGATGGCTTACTACACGAAGATCCAGATCCTGCGCATCAACGGGCTGCGCAACCTGTCGGCCACGCTGACCGGATCGAAGGACATGGGTTCGGTGATCCTCGGTGCGACGAACAAGATGTTCTGGTCCGAGATGCACCAGGCGGCGATGGAGCTGGCGCTCGACATCTTCGGCGCCGACGCCATGTTGGTCGACACGTCGCCGACCACCGGCGCGTGGCCGGCAACCGCAGCGCGCGACAAGCGGCGCGACGGCTATCCGGTGAGCCCGATGCTGTCGGCGTTCTTCTTCTCCCGTTCCGAGACGATCTGGGGTGGCACGAGCCAGATCCAGCGCAACATCGTCGGCGAACGGGTCCTCGGCCTCCCCAAGGAACCCCGCCCCGCCACCGACGTCGTCTGACCCGTTCGCGTGAACAAACTGCGGCGCAGCGCCGCAGTTTGTTCACGCGATGACATCGGCACCTCACGCGATTCGCCGGTTGCCGCTCCGAAGTAGCCAGAGTTCGTACAACTCCTCGATCGCAACGGCAAAGTTCTCCTTGAGCTCGAGATCGGTCACACGGTCGACCTGCCATCCGATCCGCCTCGCATTTCGATCGCGGCCCTTGTCGCGTTGCGCATCGAAGCGCCCGCCATGCCACGTCACATGATCGACCTCGACCGCCCACTGCGCGACCGGATCTGCACCGTCGGGATGGATCACCATGCCGTTCGGCAGGCGAAGCGCATACTGCTGCACGAGTGGATCGACCCCGCGTCGTCGCAGCGCGTTGATGACGTCGAGCTCGATTCCGGAACCCGCAGGTCGCTGCCAGGTCGATCGTTGCGACAGCACCCGGTTGACTCGCGCCGCTCCGGGGCGGCCTCGTGTGCTCATCGCCTGGGCCATGGCCCACAGCGTCGGAACCGTGGAGTGGTGGTCGATCACCCATTCCGTGAGTCGCTCGAAACGTTCGTCGTCGACGTCGCGTCCGCAGTCGAACCAGGTTCTCGGCGGACTCGCAAGTCGTATCCCGTCGTTGCGCTGCACGATGTGGGTCGGGGGAAGGATGTTCGTTCGTCGGAGTCGGACGCCGCGCGACAGCGGGGTGCGATCGTGCTCGACGAGTACGTCAGGCAAGGACGCACGGAACACATGTCGAAAGTTCCACAGGTAGGCACCGGAGGGACCGCTGATCACGGCCGAGGGGTCGGCGAGGCAAGCCGCCGTGCAGCGCGACTCAAGGCTGTCCGGCGCCGTTGCAAGGCGTACGACTCCTTTATGGACCCGCACCAGCGAGCCCGCTGTGATCAGACTCCGGATCGAGTTGTTGGTGATTCCATCGGCAGCGAGTCGAGCCACGGTGACGACTCCGTGGTGACGCGCGATCTCCTCGGCGAGTGGGCGAGACAGTTGCAGCAAGTCGGACCTCCGATCGTCGTTCCAACGGGACGAGGTCCGAGCGTCAGCGCGAGGGCGGACGTACGCAAAAGATACGGCCCCGGACGGTGATTCTCCACGCTTGCGGTTCGCGTGAACAAACTGCGGCGCAGCGCCGATGTTTTTACACGCGAACGGGTTGTGGGAGGGAGGGTGTCGGGGGAGGTGATTTCACATCCCTGCAACATGCACGCGTCTTTGCGGCGTCGATCGCGGAGGTACGGTCAGCGCTCGTGGACGAGCTGTTGGACGAGGAGGGCAATCCGCGCCCCGTCGCGCGCGACCTGATGGAGCTGCTCGACCGCCTCGGCGTCGACGAGCTGCGTGAACGCCAACGGATGTCCGACCTCGAGATCCTCACGATGGGCATCTCGTTCACCATCTATTCGGACGGCGAGAACATCGACCGGGCGTGGCCGTTCGACGTGATCCCGCGGCTCATCCCCGGTGATGAATGGGAGCAGGTGTCGCGTGGGCTCGAACAGCGTCTGCGGGCGCTCAACATGTTCATCGACGACATCTACAACGACCAGCGGATCATCGCCGATGGCATCTTTCCGAAGGAACTGCTGGAGGACGCGACGAACTTCCGTGAAGAGTGCCGTGGCGTCCACCCGAAGTTCGGGGTGTGGGCGCACATCTCCGGATCCGATCTCGTGCGAGCCGGCGACGGCAAGTTCTACGTGTTGGAGGACAACCTGCGGGTGCCCTCCGGCGTCAGCTACGTGCTCGAGAATCGAGTCGTCGCGAAGCGCACGTTCCCCGAGCTGTTCGAGCGGCATTTGATCCGTCCCGTCGACGCATACACCGACGAGCTGAACAAGCTGCTGATGTCGCTCGCCCCGGTAGGTCGACGTGATCCGCAGATCGTCGTGCTGACACCCGGGATCTTCAACTCGGCGTACTTCGAGCATTCGTTCCTTGCCCAACGCATGGGCGCCGAGCTCGTCGAGGGTGCCGACCTGACCGTCGACGACGACAACATCGTCTACATGAAGACGGTGCAGGGACTGGAACGCGTCGATGTGATCTATCGGCGGATCGACGATCTGTTCCTCGATCCAGAGGTCTTCAATCCCGATTCGATGCTCGGCGTGCCCGGGCTGATGCGGGCCTGGAAGGCCGGCAACGTCGGCATCGCCAATGCCCCGGGCGCCGGCGTGGCCGACGACAAGTGCGTCTACGCCTGGGTGCCCGACATGATCCGCTACTACATGAAGGAAGAGCCCCTGATCGGCAACGTGCCGACGTATCGGTGCATGTACGTCGACGAGTGCGACTACGTGTTGGCCCACCTCGACGAACTCGTCCTGAAACCGGCGAACGAGTCGGGCGGCTACGGCATCGTCATCGGCGACCGCGCGACGCCTGAGGAACTCGAAGCCGTTGCGGCCGCGATCCGCGCCGACCCTCGGAACTGGGTGGCGCAGCCGATCCTCGATCTGTCGACGGCGCCGACGCTCGTCGCCGAAGGGATCGCCCCGCGCCATCTCGATCTGCGTCCGTTCGTGCTGACCGGCAAGGACAGCTACGTCACCGCCGGCGGATTGACCCGGGTGGCGTTGCGCGAGGGATCGCTGATCGTGAACTCGTCACAGGGCGGCGGGAGCAAGGACACCTGGATCGTCGATGCCGACGACGACTTCTCGGCACGCTTCACCTCACCGCAGGCGTTCTCGCAACTCCTCGGCGGCACGACCCAGACGCAGACCCAATCGCAACAACAACAGCAAGCGCGAACCCAGGCGGACGGGGTCGGCTGATGGCGCTGCTCTCTCGTGTCGCGGAGCGGCTGTACTGGGGCGCTCGTTACGTGGAGCGCGCCGAGGACACCTCACGTGTGCTCCGCTCGTTCGGCGACGTCCTGGCCGACTATCCGGGTTCCGGCATCCGTTGGAGTTCACTCGTGGCGGTCGCCGGGGCGGGCGGTCGTGAGGCGGTCGACCTCGTGCCGTCGGACGAGGCGTCGGTCGTCCACTACCTCGTGGCAGATCGCGAACACGACAACAGCATCGCGATCTCGATCGAGCGCAGTCGTGAGAACCTCCGTACATGTCGTGAGGTGATGCCGCGTGAGGCATGGACCACGGTGAACGACCTGTCGTTGTTCGTGCGCGGCGCAGCCCCGACGTCGCTCGATCGGCGTCGGCGGGAACGTCTGCTGTCGCGAGTCATCGACGACAGTCGCCGACTCGACGGAATCCTGCAGGTGTCGATGACTCGCGACGAGGCCTACGAGATGTGGCGACTCGGTCGGTACATCGAACGGGCCGACATGACCACCCGTGTGCTCGGCGTTCGCGCCGCTTCGCTGCTCGCTCTGCCCGCCGGGGCGAGCGAGGAGTTCGCCGAGGTGCAGTGGATGGGCGTGCTGCGTTCGCTCTCAGCGCTACAGATGTACCAGCGCGCGACGCGCGGGCCGATCGACGGCCGGGCGGTCGTGCGGTTCCTCCTCTTCGACCACCGATTCCCACGCTCGGTCGCGGGCTGCCTCGCCGAGATCCGATCCTCCATCCTGCGGATGCCCGCACACACGTCGGTGCTCGGCACCGTCGAGTCCGTCGACCGCGCACTGCGTCGCAGCCGCCCGGCGGCCGACGACGGGGTCGCGCTCGACACGGCGATGGACGAGGTCCAGGTCGCCCTCGGCCGGTTGAACGACGTGATGTACGAGCAGTACGTCGTGCACTGATGTGGTCGCCGCACCAGGGCCTGCGTCAGCGATGAGCCCGACCGACCAGAGCGGCACCTACGCTCCCGCACCAATGGTCCACGACCTCGTCGCGAAGATCACCGGGAGGTACGACCTCGTGGTGCGCCAGCAGGAGGCCGACCGGCTGCTCGCAGCCGAAGGCGCCGGCCACATCGTGCACGACCTGCCGGCCCGAGCGGACGGACGCACGGTGTCGCTGGCCTCGCGACCGTGGCGCCTCGACCCGATCCCGATCGTCCTCGATGCCGCCGAGTTCCACGCGCTCGGTGACCGTGTCATCGCCAGGATGCGGATGCTCGAAGCGATCCTCGCCGACCTCTATGGCGCGCGCACACTGCTGACCGACCGGATCGTCGAACCCTCCGACGTGTGGGCGTCGTATCGGTACCGCCTGGCCGCGATCGGTCAGCTGGCATCACCGCGTTGGCTCACCACGTACTCGGTCGACGTCGCGAAGGACACATCGGGGCAGTGGCACGTCGTGCAGGACCTCACCGACCAGCCTCCGGGTGCCGGCTACACGTTCATGGGTCGCAACGTGCTGGCCCGAGTTCACCGAGATGTGGTGGCGTCACTCCCGCGCGGGGCAGGGCTCCGCTCCATCGATCCGTTCGCCGATCAACTGCGTGACGCGCTCGCCGACCTGGCCAAGACCGAGAGCCCCCGCATCGTCGTGATGTCCGGTGGGGTGGAGCACCCCTCGTTCGTCGGACAGGCCTACCTCGCGAGCCGTCTCGGTCTCAACCTCGCCGAGGGTGCCGATCTCGTCGTGCGCCGCCGGCGCCTGTGGCTGCGCTCGTTGGCGGGCCTCGAACCGATCGATGTGCTGCATCGCCGGCTCGAGGGCGACCGCATCGACCCGATGGAGGTCAACGCGCAAGGGCACGGTGGTGTGCCCGGGCTGCTCGATGCGGTGCGCGCCGGTGGTGTGCGTCTCGCGAACGCGCATGGCACCGGTGTGCTCGAAGACCCGGTGCTGGCCGAATCCTGGGACGAGGCGGGCGACTGGATCTCCGACCGGTACCGGCGCGTCGGCGATGTCGAACCGCTCCGGCGCATGTCGGCTGAACGCCGTTCGCAGATCGACTTCGAGCTCGCACCCTGCCTCGTCGGCCAGGAGATCGTCCACCGAGCGGTCGTGCTCCGTCTCCAGCTGGTCGCGTCCGACCGCAAGATCGAAGTGATGCAGGGTGCCAGTGCACGCGTGCTCAGTCCGGGCGACGATCCGAACGTCCCGACGGCGGCGACCGCCAAGGACGTGTGGGTCATCGGTGGGACCGTCGCCCCGCCCGTGGTCGCGCGACGTGAACCGTTGCCGCAGGTCGACCTCATCGCGTCGGTGCCCACCCGCGCTGCCGAGGCGCTCTTCTGGGCCGGTCGCGCACTCGAACGCGCCGAGCTCGTCGCACGATCGCTCGAAGTCGTGCTCGAACGCACGACCGGCGTGATCGACACCGACACTGCCGAGCCGTGGGTGATTCCGTCGAGCGCGATGCTCATGCAGATCGCAGGCCTGCCGAAGGGCGCTCGCGTCACGGCCGACTCGACGCCGGCGCCGAGTGAGGTGATCGAGCGCACGCTGACCGCTCTCGCGAAACAACTCGGCTCGGTGCTCGCCGAGGTCTCCTCGGTGCGGGAGTTCTTCTCCACGAGCGCCGGCCGGGCGTTCGCGCGTCTCGCGTCGTCGCGGGCTGCGATCCAGCGGCTCCAGCAGGACAACGCCGTGGTCCGGGCGGCCCAGATCGACCGTGGGCTCCTCGACAGCATCCTCAACGACCTCTCGTCGGTGATCGGCCTCTGGAACGAGAGCGTCGTGCGTGGTCCGGCGTGGCACTTCGGCGAGATCGGGCGTCGCCTCGAGCGTGTGTTCGGTGTGATCGACGGCGTGCGCGGTGCCCTCGCGCTCTCCACGATCGAACCCAAGACCGTTCGTGAGGAGTACGACGCTCAACGGTTGATCGAGATCGTGCTCGCCACCAACGAAAGCCTCGTCGCGTACCGGCGCCGGTATCGCAGCGACGTGGAGTTCGCGCTCGCCATGGACCTCGTCGTGTCCGACGAACGGAATCCGCGCGCGGCGATGTCAGCGCTGCGGAGCGTCGTCACCGAGGCGCGAGCGCTGGAGTGGGACGAAGGAGTGGCGATCGCGGAGGAGTTGGTCGCGCTGCTGCAAGCCGAGCAGTACGACACGGTGGCCGGAACCATGGCGACGCTCGGCGAGCTGTGGAAGGGTGCCGATCGCCTCGCTCGCGGCATCGTCACCGCGTACCTCGCATCGCCGCTCGACCCGCGCGTGATGGGGAGACCGTCGTGAGGGGAGAACGCTCGTGACGGATCCGGTCGCGGTCAGCACATCGGCAGGAACGCAGTACCGGGTCACGCACCGCACCGACTACTCCTACGGGGCGACGATGGCCGACGGGTACAGCGTTGCGTATCTGCTCGTCCGACCGACGCCGTCGCAGCGCGTCCTGTCGTCGATGCTGACGACGACGCCGGCCCCGGACGAGTACGACGAGCGGCCGGATGTGTTCGGCAACCGGATGGTGCAACTCGGCGTCCACCAGCCGCACGACGACTTCACCGTGGAGGCGGTGTCCGACGTGGTCGTGTACACGCAGGAGCGCCCGCGATCGAACCAGCCGTGGGAGCGAGTGGCTGCGCAGGTCGCCGCGCTCCGCGGGCCGCTGGTGCTCGAGACGTCGGCGTTCACGGCGCCGTCCCGCTACGTGACCGTCGCGGAGCACCGTGCGGCGTTGCTACGGCTGGCGAACGCCGCGTTCACCCCGGGCCGACCGATCTTGAACGGCGTCGAGACGCTGTGCACGATGATCTTCGAGACGTTCGCGTTCGACTCGACGTTCACCGACGTGAGCACGCCGCTCGGCGACGTCCTTCATGCGCGCCGGGGTGTGTGCCAGGACTTCGCCCACCTCGCCGTCGGATGTCTGCGGGCACTGGGGCTGGCTGCACGCTACGTGAGTGGTTACCTCGAGACGGAGCCACCCCCAGGTGAGGAGCGGTCCATCGGCGCGGACGCTTCGCATGCCTGGTGTTCGGTGTGGATCCCCGATCACGGCTGGCTCGATTTCGATCCGACGAACGGGGTGGTGGCACCGAATCGTCACGTCACGGTCGGTTGGGGTCGCGACTACGCGGACGTCGCTCCGCTACGCGGCGTCGTCATCGGGCCGTCGTCGTTGCAGACCTTGTCGGTGTCGGTCGACGTCAGCCGTGTCTGACACCCATGACGTCGTCTGACGTGTGACATCGGTCAGTACCCGAATCCAGTCGCCGGTCCTGACCTTCGAGACGCCAAGATAGTTGCGGTGTCAACAGCAGAAGTCGTCGTGGAGCCCGAACAGGGGCGCTTGATCACGCGCCAGTTCGTCCTCGTGACGTCGGTCGCGCTGATCTTCTTCGTCTACGTCGGCATCCTGATCCCGATCGTTCCCTTGTTCATCGAGGGCCCGCTCGGTGCGGGCGAATTCGGTATCGGGCTCACCGTCGCCGTCTTCGCTGTCGCCGCCATCGCCGTGCGGCCGCTCGTCGGGCGCATCGCCGATCGCTGGGGACGTCGGGTGCTCATGGTCGGCGGCGCCCTCTTCGCGGCCTGTGGTGGCGCACTCTCCGGGTTCGCCGACACGCTCTGGCAGTTGCTGATCCTGCGCGGCGTCATGGGGATCGGCGAGGCGGCGGTGTTCGTCGGTGCGGCCACGCTCATCGCCGATCTGTCGCCGCGCGAGCGACGTGCGGAGAGCGCGAGCTATTTCTCCGTGGCGATCTTCGGCGGATTGGGTGTCGGCCCGATCCTCGGTGAGTGGCTGCTCGGTGGCGACGACTTCGAGCAGGCGTTCCTCTACGCCGCGCTGTTCGCGGTGGCGGCCGCGGTGCTCGCCTGCTTCGCGCCGGCACGTGTCGTGTCTCCCGACGACGACTTCGATCCGCTCGACACGCCCTACGACCCCAACGAGAAGCGCCCGCTGATCCACCCCGCCGCTCTGATGCCGGGCCTGGTCCTCGCATGCGGTGTTGCAGCATTCGCGACGTTCGGCGCGTTCATCCCCGAGTACTCGCGTACGGTCGGGATGGCCGCCTCGGGTGGGCTGTTCGCGATCTACGCGCTCGTGTCACTGCTCGTGCGTGTGTTCGGTGCCCGTCTGCCGGAGCAGCTCGGCCCTCGCCGCGCCGTGACGATCGCGCTCGCGAACGTGATGGTGTCGTTGCTGATCCTCACGTTCATCCCGACGATCCCTGCGCTGTGGGTCGCGTCGGCGATCATGGGCCTCGGGGTGGCGTTCAACTATCCATCACTGATGGCGCTGACGATCAACCGGGCGAGCGATCGCGATCGAGCGATGGCCGTCAGTTCGTTCACGATGTTCTTCGAGGTCGGCAGTGCGATCGGCGGTCTACTCATCGGTGCGTTTGCACAGATCGTCGGCAAGCAGTGGGGTTTTCTCGGCGGTGTCGTCTTCTGCCTGCTCGGTCTGTGGATCCTTCGGACGAAGGTCGTGCCGAAGAGCGCGCCCGACGCCGGGCCGGCGGTCACCCACACCGTGGCCGGCGTGAACTACATCCCTGTCGCCGGCGACTGAACGTCCGCACATGCCCGGACGGTCGTCGACGGCCGTGTCCGATTTCCGCTGAACTCTCGTGGCTCGGTCGGGCATCATGGTGGAGTGCTCGATCAGGACCAGTGCTACGTGGCGGTGCAGAGCCGTGACCCCCGCTTCGACGGATGGTTCGTCACCGCCGTTCGCACGACTGGCATCTACTGCCGGCCGAGCTGTCCGGCGATCACGCCGAAGCGGGTCAACGTCGACTTCTTCCCGACCGCAGCGGCTGCGCAGCAGCGTGGATTCCGCGCCTGCAAGCGGTGCCGTCCGGACGCGTCTCCCGGCTCGCCCGAGTGGAATGTTCGCCAAGATGTCGTCGGCCGGGCGATGCGGCTGATCGCCGATGGGTGCATCGAACGAGATGGGGTTCCGGGGCTCGCTCGCCGGCTCGGATACAGCGAACGTCAGCTCAACCGGCTGATGACCGAGGAGCTCGGCGCCGGCCCGCTCGCTGTCGCCCGCGCTCAGCGGGCACACACCGCACGCGTCCTGATCGAGACCACCGATCTCGCGCTGACCGATGTCGCGTTCGCCGCCGGATTCGGCAGCGTCCGCCAGTTCAACGACACGATTCGCGAGGTGTTCGCCACGTCGCCGACGGATCTGCGTTCGCGGGGCGGGTCGTCGCGCCGGTCAGTGGGACGGCCGGCGTCATCTGGTGCGGCAGGAATCGTCTCGCTGCGTCTCCCCACCCGCGCGCCGTTCGCCGGCGATGAGGTCCTTCGCTTCCTGGGCCAACGCGCCCTCCCCGGCGTGGAGTCGTGGAACGGAACCACCTACCGCCGATCGCTCGGGCTCCCCGGAGGCCACGGTGTCGTGTCGCTGCGGGTCGCCGACGACCATGTCGCCGCCGACGTTCGGCTCTCGTCGTGGACCGACCTCGGTACCGCCGTGCAGCGCGTTCGCCGACTCCTCGATCTCGATGCCGACCCGGAGGCCGTCGATGCCGCATTGTCCACCGAGCCGATCATGGCAGCGCTGGTGGCGATGCGACCGGGGCGGCGCGCTCCGGGCAGCGTCGACCCGTTCGAGACGAGTGTGCGCGCCGTCGTCGGCCAGCAGATCTCGGTGGCGGGCGCTCGAACGGTGGCATCGAAGGTGGTCGCGGCGGTCGGGCGGCCGCTGTCGTTCGATGATCCCGAACTCACCCACGTCTTCCCGAGCGCCGAAGATGTCGCCGAAGCGCCGGACGAGTCGTTCGCGATGCCGTCATCGCGGCGTGAGACACTGCGCCGGCTGGCGACGGCGGTGACCAACGGCTCGGTCGTCCTCGATCACGGGGTGGACCCCGACGTCGCACGAGCGTCGCTGCTCGCGCTGAAGGGAATCGGGCCGTGGACCGCTGATTACGTGGTCATGCGAGGCCTGTCCCATCCCGACGTGTTCCTCGGCACGGATCTCGGCGTCATCCATGCGATCGACCGGATCACGTCGTCGGCACCCGATCCCACGTCGTGGGCGCCGTGGCGTTCCTATGCGGTCCATCATCTGTGGGCCGACCTGATCGCCAGCGCTGCGTCTGCCCCTACCCCGCTCGAGAAGGAATCGACAGTATGAGCACCATCACCAACATCCCGAAAGCGTCCGCCACCACCGAACAGACGGCCGCGACGATCATCGACACGCCGATCGGACCGTTGACCTTGGTCGCGTCCGGCCTCGGCCTGCGCGCGGTGCTCTGGCCCGACGAGCAGATCGGCCGCGTCAAGCTCGACGAGTCCGTGACCCCAACCGACGGCACACCGGCATCGGCGATCCTCCGCCGGGCTGTCGAACAACTGGGCGAGTACTTCGAGGGTGACCGCACGACGTTCGACATCCCCCTCGACCCGATCGGTACCGACTTCCAGCGGACGGCGTGGGCCGCGTTGTGCACGATCCCGTACGGCGAGACGATCAGCTATGGCGAACAGGCTGCACGACTCGGCGATCGGCGCAAAGCCCGGGCGGTCGGCGCGGCGAACGGCCGGAACCCGATCTCGATCGTCGTGCCGTGCCATCGGGTGGTCGGCTCGACGGGAGCGCTCACCGGATTCGCCGGAGGGATCGACACCAAACGCTGGCTCCTCGACCACGAACGCCTCACGCTCTTCACCCCCGCCACCAGGTGACCGCGATTCCCCGATCGATGTCGATGTACCGGTGCCGGAGGGGGACAACTACACCGTTCGTGGGATGGCGGGCGGGTCAGGCGCGGTTGCGGGCGGCGGCCGACTGGGCGCGGCGGGCGCGCTCGGCTTCCTTCTTGGCGGCCTTCGCTTCGGCTCGCTTCGCCTTCAGTTCGGCCTGCTCCTCGTCGGAGCGCTTACGATTGTCGAGCACCGCAGCGCTCACGGTCTCATCGACCTTGGGCAGCGCGACGAGTTCGTCGGACTTCAGCAGGTCGCGGATGATCGCGGATGCGGGTGCATCGCCGGCCACCGTGGCGGCGAGCATGATGCGGACGCTGGCGACACCGTGGCGCTCGACGAGGCCGGGGAGGACCTCTTTGAGCTGATCGGTCGACGGATTGTCGGAGTGGTCACCGAGTTCCTTGATGCAGTCGGCGAGGCATGCGTCGGTCAATACCGCAGCGATCGCCTCCATGACGCCGTCGATGCGGCCCGCTTTCACCGCAGCACGGAGACCGTCGGCGTCGAGCGGGTCGGCGAATGACTCGAGACCCTCACGATGATCGTCGTCGAGGGCCTCGATGGCACTGGTCAGCTCGTCGTCGGTGGCCGCCTTGAACGAGCGGTCGACGAGGCCGAGTGCCTGCATCCGGTTCTTCATCTGGTTCACGCGCAGCGACGCTACCGCCCCCCGACGCCGGTCCGGCCAGGGCGATCGCGTGGGGTAGCCTGCAACCGCTGACAAGCCACTGCGATCCGTCGCGGTGACGGGGACTTCAGGAGGGGCAACACAGCCATGGCAACGGTGACACTCGATGCAGTCAACAAGGTGTACGACAACGGATTCCACGCGATCCACGACCTCAGCCTCGAGATCGCCGACAAGGAGTTCCTCGTCCTCGTCGGGCCGTCAGGTTGCGGCAAGTCGACGGCATTGCGGATGGTCGCCGGGCTCGAGACCATCACGGCCGGGACGATGCAGATCGGCGATCGCGTCGTCAACGAGGTCGAACCGAAGGATCGCGACATCGCGATGGTGTTCCAGAACTACGCGCTGTACCCGCACATGACCGTGTACGACAACATCGGCTTCGCGCTCAAGCTCGCCAAGGTGCCGAAGGAGGAGATCGACACGCGCGTTCGGAAGGCTGCCGCGATCCTGGAACTCGAGACGTACCTCGATCGAAAGCCCGGACAGCTGTCCGGCGGTCAGCGCCAACGTGTCGCGATGGGTCGGGCGATCGTGCGCCAACCAGCTGCGTTCCTGATGGACGAGCCGCTGTCCAACCTCGACGCGAAGCTCCGTGTGCAGATGCGCGCGGAGATCGCGGCGCTCCAGCGTGAACTGGGCGTCACCACGCTCTACGTCACCCACGACCAGGTCGAGGCGATGACGATGGGCGACCGGGTCGCGGTGCTCAAGGACGGGTATCTTCAGCAGGTCGACACGCCGCAGAACCTCTACGACCGACCCGACAACGTGTTCGTCGCCGCGTTCATCGGCTCACCGTCGATGAACCTGTACGAGGGCACATTGCGCGTCGGCGCCGACGGGTCGTCCGTGGCGCTCGGATCCCAGACCATCGCCCTCGCCGAATCGACGCTCGCTGCTCGGCCCGGGCTGCGCGCCCGTGACGGCCAGACGGTGATCGTGGGTATTCGTCCCGAAGACTTCGAAGATGCCGAGTTCGCCAAGGACGTTCCCGAGAATCAGCGGCTCACTTCCAACGTGGTGTTGACCGAGTCGCTCGGTTCCGAGATCATGGTGCACTTCCGCCTCGACGCGTCGACCGTCGATTCGGGCGACCCGGATGCGATCGAGGAGAAGACCGGCGAGGGTGTGGCCAACGCCGTCGGCCGCTTCCATCCCCGGTCACGTGTGCGCATCGGCGATCCGGTCTCGGTCGCGGTGAGCTCCGAGAACCTGCACTTCTTCGACGATCGCACCCGCCAAGCCATCTGGTCCTGATCCTCGGTCGAGCGTCGAGGTCGTGCAGAGGTGCCAGGCACCGATGCAGGAACCTGCCCGATCGCTCGGCGTCAGCCCTTGACGGAACCGGCGAGGATGCCGCGCACGAAGTAGCGCTGCAGCGCGAAGAACACCATCAGCGGAATGAAGGCCTGCACGAACGCGGCAGCTGGCAAGAGGTGCTCGTTCTTGCCGAAGTCGCCGGCGAGGTTGGCGATCAGCACGGTGGTCGGCTGGGCTCGCACGTTCGCGCCGATCATCGTGTTGGCGACGAGGTAGTCGTTCCAGGTCCAGAGGAACTGGAAGATCGCGAACGAGGCCAGCGCCGGCACCGACAACGGCAGCACGAGCCGCCAGAAGATCGTGAAGTGCGTGGCACCATCGATGCGAGCGGCTTCGAACAGGTCCTTCGGCAGGCCGCTGATGTAGTTGTGCAGCAGGAAGATGGCGAACGGCATGGCGAAGCCGATGTGGGTGAGCCACGTCGCCGTCGTCGTGCCGGCCAGGTCGAGATCGGGGATGATCGTGATCGTCTTGTCGATCCCCGGAATCGTGAACTTCGCGCCGCTCACATAGAGCTGGAGCAGCGGGATGAGGGCGACCTGCAGAGGAATCGCCAACAACGCCACCGTGCCGATGAACAACGGCTTGCGGCCTCTGAAGTCGATCCACGCGAAACCGTAGGCGGCGAAGGCGGCGAAGCCGATCGGGATGATGGTCGCCGGCAGCGCGATCGCCGCCGAGTTGAGCAGCGAGTTGCCGAGGCCGTTGCGGGCGCCGAAGATCGTGTCATAGTTCTCGATGGTCAGGTCGTCGGGCCTGATGAGCCACCATCCGCTCCCGCGCTGAGCGTCACGTGAGCGGAAGGAGTTGACGAACAGTCCGAGCGTCGGGATGCTCCACACGATGACGATGAGCCAGAGCACACCGGTCGGGATCGCGCGCACGAAGCCGTAGACGCGATCGACGGCGCTCGGACCGCGACGCGTGCCGCTGCCCATCACCTCACCGGGGGTTGGCCGACGGGTGGGCTCGCTGTCTGGGAGGACGGGGGCGGTGACAGCCATTGCTCAGGCCTCCCTGCGCATCTTGCGAATGTTGTAGTACATGACCGGAAGCACCGAGAAGAAGATGATCATGGCGAGTGCGGCGCCGAGCCCTCGGTTGGCGAACTTGAAGGCCTCGTCGTACATGTTGTTGGCGAGCACCTGTGTGCCGAAGTTGCCGTTGGTGACGACTTTGACGATGTCGAACACCTTCATCACGAGGACCACCAACGTGGTGACGACGACGCCGATCGTCGTGCCGATCTGGGGGAGTGTGACCCGCCAGAAGACCTGACTGTCGGTGGCGCCGTCGATCTTGGCCGCCTCGATCAGTTCGGTCGGTACGGCCTTGATGGCGGCCGAGAGGATGACCATCGAGAAGCCGACCTGGATCCAGATGAGGATGATCATCAGCCAGAAGTTGTTGTAAGGGGATTCCTGCACGAACAACACCGTCGACGGGACGATCTCGCCGCTCTCGGTGATCTTGAACCCGCCCATTCCACCGCCGATGATCCCGGCGAATCGGATGAACAGCCAGCCGATGAGGATCGTCATGACCCCGGGCATGACCGCAGCCGACCATCGTCTCGCGACGAGCGCCTTTGCGAGGAACGCCATGGCGAGAACGAGCGCCAGGAAGATGACTGCCGTGGCGAGAAGCGATGGCAGGCCTGAACCGGTGGAAAGCTGGCCGATGGAAATCCAGATCGAGTTGAGAATGCCGGTCTGGTCGCTGTTCGTGTCGCGGGCGGCGTAGACGAAGCGCCAGATGATCGACGCGCCGACGAGCGAGATCGCCATGGGCATGAAGATGAGCGACTTGGCCGCGCGTTCGCCACCGCGGTTGTCGGCGAGCACTGCGACGGCGAGGCCGAGTGCGGTCGACAGGAAGGTGACCGTGACGACCCACCACAGGTTGTTGATGAGCGTGCCGCGCAAGGCGGTGAAGGCACCGAAGCACACGAGCAGGATGCCGACGACGAGCGGTGCGCCGGTGGCGTTGCCGAGCTCGAGCGCTCGGCCGGTCTGCTTCTTCATCGCGACGGCCACGACTGCCGCGATGGCAAGCAGGATCACCCCGATCACGAACGGGATGCTGGTGAACATGTTCGTCCAGTTCGTCCCGTCGAAGCTCGTCTTGTTCGTGAAGACGGACTCGTAGTTGTCGATGCCGACGAACTCGACCGAGTCCTGATCGTAGAGCGACAGATAGAACGTGCGGATCGCCGGGATGACGAGCATCACGGCAATGAACAGCACGGCCGGTCCGACGAAGATCACGGCACGGGAGTTGTCGTCGATCTGCACCCGAGCTGCGTATCCAGGGTTCGACGACATGCCGAGACGCACGCCGATCAGCACCGCTGGAACGAGGCAGGCGATCAGCGTGGTGACGAACGACCCGCCGCCGAGTTCGGCACCACCCCAGGCTCCGACGATCCAGCCGATCGCTCCCCCCGTGAGGGCACCGCCGACCAGCGGACGCTTTCGCAGCAGGCTCAACGCCGTGCCGAGAACGATCCCGACGAGCGTGTACACGATCGTCGCCGTGACGTCGAACTCCGGCTGATACTCGGAACGGATCAGCAGTGCGGTTGCCACACCGATCGCCACCGAACCACCGAGAGCGATCGCGCGCCGCCGGGCGGGATCATCGGTGAGCGCGAGTCCGCCGGCGATCGCGCCGAATGCGAGAGCTCCGGCGAGTGGCCCGATCACCCAGGTGAGAAATCCCTCTCCGGAGCCGACGGTGGTCCGGTTGCCGTGCAGCACGATGCCGTAGAGCGCGCCGAGGCCGCCGAACGCCAGGACGCTGAAGCGGACCCAGCGGTTGCGGACCTGGTCGAAGAGCAGATTCGCCGCGATCCACATCGCAGCGGTCAAGCCAACTGCGACGAGGACGGTGAGCACCGTGGTGAAGATCTTCGGTTCGACGAAGCTCCAGTAGGCGAGCCCAGCTGCCAGCAGGACGGCCAACACGAGCTGGATCCGTCGTCGCGTCGTACCAGGCGGCCTTCCCATCGGATCGGCGACTGGCGCGTCCGTACCGTCGTCGGCGCCGGCCAGCTGTTCGAGCGTCTCCATGTTTCCCCGTACCCCCCGTTCACCCCGAGTCGATGAAAAGCAACGGGGCACTGACACCGTAGTGCCAGTGCCCCGCTACGAATGACCTGATCTGTCGATCAGCTCACCTTGCGTCAACGTGACCGCTCAGGTCAGGTTGGCCAGGACGCCTCGATGTTGGCGGCTGCTTCCTCGACGGTGATGTCACCGTTGACGAGCGACACGCCCTCCGTCCAGAACGTCCCGGAGCCGACAGCGGCGGGCATCAGGTCGGAGGCATCGAAGCGAGCGAGCTCCGAGGTCGTGAGGATCTCGAGGAACTGCTGCTCCAACGGCTGGTAGACGCTGGGATCCTGGTTCTGAGCGGCTGACAGGAAGCCCGACAGCGCACCACCGAGTTCGGCGGTCTGAGCTGCCTGCCGCGCAGATGCGTAGTCACCCGTTGCCATGTAGGCGAGTACCGCCATGGTGGCGGGGTCGTCGTTGAACCCGGCGGCGAACGTACCGGCGGTCAGCACCGGCTTGTCGCCGTTGATGTCGGGGAAGTAGAAGGTTTCGACCGAGCCCTCTTCGCCGTCAGCGAACGTCGTGCCCTCTGGGAACAGACCGGCGAAGAAGTTCGCCTGGCGGTGCATCCAGCAGTCGCCGTCGAGGAGCGGCTGGCCGTTGTCCTGGAACGCTGTGGAGGCGATCGAGCCGCCCGAGGAGTACACGTTGTCCTCGCTCCACAGGTCGATGACGGTTTGCATCGCCTCGGTGATCTGCGGGTCGTCGAACGGGATCTCGTGGTTGACCCATTGGTCGTACACGTCGCCGCCGGACTGACGGAGCACCATCTCTTCGACCCAGTCGGTGAACGGCCAACCGGTGGCGCCGCCAGACTCGATGCCGACACACAGCGGCTTACCTGCGCCGTCGGCCTTGATCTGGTCGACCAGTGCGGTGAACTCGTCGAACGTGGTCGGCACTTCGTAGCCGGCCGCCTCGAATGCGCTCGGCACGTACCACACGAGCGACTTGAGGTCGGTCTTCACCGGAACGCCGTACTGCACGCCCTCGTACTGACCGTCGAGCTGGAAGCCTTCGGCCCAGTTCTCGTCGACCGCGGCATCGGCGGCCTCGTCGAGCGGCACGATGGAGCCGTCAGCGGCGAAGTCTTGGAGCAGACCCGGCTGCGGGAAGATGCCGATGCTCGGCGGGTTTCCGCCCTCGACCTGCGTCCGGGTGTTTGCTTCCCAGTCGGCGTCGCCCGAGTATTCGACCGTGATGCCGACGGACTCGCCGAACGCTGCGAGCGTGTCGGAGATGGCGGCGATCGACGGGTCGTCGCGCTCGGGACCAGTGATGGTCACGGTTGCGCCGGCGAAGTCACCGGTTGCGCCGCCGTCGGTTCCGGCGGGTGCGTCGGAACCTGCAGGTGCGTCGGTGCCTTCTGTTGCGTCGGTGCCGCTCGAGCTGTCATCGTCGCTACCGCAGGCTGCGGCAACGAGCGTGAGAGCAATCGGGACAGCGGCCAGCTTGAGCCAGCGTTTGTTCATTTGGGTCCTCCCCCTCATGGTTGGAAGCCGGCACATCGGCCGGCTGATGTAAACGCTTACATACTCAGGTGGTCGGCGTCAAGGCCATGTTCGAATTCTCCGCGGCCCACGCCCTCCGCTGGGTGATGAGGCGGTGATCAGGCGGCCATCAGGCTGACGTGCCAGCCGTCGGTGCCGGCCCCGTCGTCGCGCGCTCGACGAGCCGGACCGGAGACGGGACGGGTTCCATCGTGCCCGGCGTTCCGGCCATCGCGGCGAGCAGGGCTCGGGTGGCCATCGCACCTTGTGCAGCGACCTGCTGGCTGATGGTGGTGAGGGCGACGACCCTGGCGAACTCGTGGTCATCGACGCCGATGACCGATACGTCGCCGCCCGGTCGCAGGTTTCGCTGCTCGAGTTCCATCAACACGCCGAAAGCCATCTCGTCGGACATTGCGAACACCGCGGTCGGCGGTTCGGCGTGGTCGAGGAGCTGGGCCATCGCCTCCTGCCCGCCATCGATGCCGAAGTCACCGCTCGCCACGAGGGCCGGGTCGAGCTGTCGGCCGAGGTCGGCGAGACCTTTCACGAACCCTGCGTGGCGGAGCTGCGGGACCTCGAAGTTCATGGGGTCGTCGCCCTGGCCGGTGATCAGGCCGAGCCGGCGATGCCCTAGTGCCACTAGATGCCGTGCGGCCATCACGCCGACGGCGAAGTCGTCGACGCGCACCGATGGGTAGCCGGGCGTGTAACTGCCGACCGTCGCGAGCGACACACCGCGAGTTCGCAGCGAGGCGGCCTCGTCGTCGCTGGCCGGCATGTTGACGAGCACGACGCCGTCGGTGCGCCGTTCGAGGTGGTATCGCTCGTCGAGCAGTCGGGAGCACTCGGCGCGACTGCCGACCCCGATGACGAGGAAGTCGTAACCGGCCTCGGCCGAGACCGCCTCGGCGCCGGCGATGACGTGCGAGAAGTACCAGCTGCTGAGGTGCGGCACCATCACGGTGATCGTCCCCGTGCGGCCGGCCGCCAGCCTCGACGCTGCTGGATCGGCTTGGTAGTTCAGCGACGCAGCGACTTCGGCGACTCGTTCACGCGTCGACGGAGCGACGTTCGGTAGACCTCGCACTGCCCGGCTCACCGTGGCGACGGAGACCCCGGCCGCGTTCGCGACGTCTTCGATGGTCGCGCGACGCGGTCGGCGCGCGCCCGTGCTGTCGGTGATGGTGTCCATGATCTTCGCCGTCCCCTCGGATGCGAGTGTAAGCGCTTTCAGTCCCGCGTGACCAGGGGGCATCGTCGCGAACGACGCGATGAGCCACGAGCCCGACTACCGGTCGCTTCGCTCATCACCCGGCGTGTCATCGCCCCGGCGATGAGCCAACGGCCTGACGACCGGTCCGTTCGCTCATCGCTGCGAACTACGGTCTTCTCGATGGGTGAATCGGTGGTCGACCGCGCTGTAGTCGCGAAACGGATGATCGGGATGATCGACCTCACGGATCTCGCGGATGATCATGCACCCGATGGCATCGACGAGCTGTGCGCCCGGGCGGCACTTCACGGGACCGCTGCGGTGTGTGTCTGGCCGGAGCATGTCGCCCGATGCTCGCGGGAGCTCGCCGGTACCCGGATCCGGATCGCGACCGTCGTCAACTTCCCGAGCGGCGATGAGCCGATCGACGGCATCGTCTCGCAGACGTCGCGGTCGCTCGACGATGGCGCACACGAGATCGATGTGGTGCTGCCCTACCGGGCGCTCCTCGCCGACGACATCGGACGCGTGGAATCGGTCCTCGACGCGACGAGGGATGCAACCGGTGAGGCGTTGCTGAAGGTGATCCTGGAGACCGGCGAGTTGGCCGACGCCGAGGTGGTGCGCACCGCCGCACGCGTCGCGATCGGACACGGCGCCGACTTCGTCAAGACGTCGACCGGCAAGACACCGGTGAGTGCCACTCCGGATGCCGTTCGGGTGATGGTCGACGTCATCGCTGCGAGCTCTGCGAGTCGTGACGTCGGGATCAAGCCCTCTGGTGGCATCCGCACGTTCGACGATGCGCTGGGTTACCTGACGATCGCCGAGGACGTGATGGGGCCCGGTTGGGCCGCCGCATCGACGTTCCGGTACGGGGCGAGCGGTCTGCTCGACGCCTTGCTGCGGGAAATCGACCCGACGTGATCGGGGCGACCGACCGCTAACCTTTCCGGTCCCTGCCCTCGTAGCTCAGGGGATAGAGCATTGGTTTCCGGAACCATGTGCGGGAGTTCGAATCTCTCCGGGGGCACAACTGAATCGCGACACCGTCTCCACGAGCCGTTCCCTACGGGCTTCGGTGAAACGTTACCTGTTCCCACGGAAGTCGAGGAAATGCTTCCCTGGAATCCCGGCGCCCCCACCGGAGGAGAGACCGACCGCTCCAGCGAGCGAACCATGCGCGTGTGGGGTATGCAGTACTCATGCCTCAGTTCTCCGGCCTGTCCGCTGTTCTCCTCAACTGCTCGCTCGTCCACGACCCGTCCAAATCTCACACTCGACGACTTCTGTCACGGGTCGCCGGTGTCATGGATTCCGAAGGCGTCGCCGTTGAGCTGATCCACATGCTTGACCACCGCATCGGATTCGGAATGGTGAAGGACACCACCACGCTCGGCGACGCCGCCGACGACTGGCCGGATATCCACCGCAGGATCACGGCCGCCGACATTCTCGTCATCGGCACCCCGATCTGGCTGGGCGTCAAATCGAGCGTCGCCACGCTCGCCATCGAGCGGCTGTATGCATACAGCAGCGATACCAACGATGCCGGCCAATACCTGTACTACGGAAAGGCGGGTGGGTGCGTGGTGACCGGCAACGAAGACGGGGTGAAGGCATGTGCGATGGAAACGCTTTACGCGCTCGCTCACATCGGTTACACGATCCCGCCACAGCCCGACTGCGGATGGATCGGAGAGATCGGCCCAGGACCAAGCTACGGCGACCCCGTCGAGGGCTCGGACATCCCCATGGGATACGCGAGCGAGTTCACGAACAAGAACGCCACCATCATGAGCTGGAACCTGATGCACACCGCCACGATGCTGAAAGATCGGGGAGGTTTCCCAGTCGGCGGCAACACCGCAGCGTCATGGCTACAGACCACGAACGCCGCCGACCAGGACCCAGATCGCATCTGGTAGTCCCGGCCAGATTGCCCTGTGGGGCGCACGGTCGAGGTGTTGTACCCCGCTGACAGTTCGTGAGCATCCGCTTGTTCGGTGGAACCACAGATTGATCTGACAGATCGGCGACGATGGACGTGATGGATGACCTCGCGACATTGGAGTCGGTGCAGGAGCGCATCTTGTGGTTGGCGGTGTGAATGGTCGACTTCGCGAATCATGATCGGCCGGCCGGTGAGATCAAGGTCGTGCTGGTCGTGCCGCGAGTCTCGAGGCAGGCGCGCTTGCTACCTTCCGTACCGCGGCCGTCCGCGCCCCTCCCGTTCCGAACCCCAGGTCGGGCGATGCCTGGTCGCGGTGGCGGGATCTATGGTGATGACTGTGGCGCAGCTGTCTCCTCGGCTTCGAGCGGCCCCTGATGGTCCCCGTGACCGGACCGGAGGAGTTCCTGAGCCGACACCGGCACCCTGCGCGCTGCAGTCATTGCGTGACCATCGGCAGGTATCTGCGCCACGGCCCGCCTGTGGGCTTGCCTCCACCCGATTTGCCATGTGAGGTCACGGAGCAGACATGAACGATCAATCGACACCTGCCACCGCATTGGCGATCGTGCCGATCGGTACCGTTCGCGGGGGACGAGCGGAGCCGATCGACGACGACTGGGGCGCCGTCACGTGCCAGATCGTGCTCGACGAACGATGGCCCGTCGACGCACTTGCCGGGTTGGAGGACTTCTCGCACGTCGACGTGGTGTACGTGTTCGATCGGGTCGACGAGGCGACGATCACCGTCGGTGCACGCCACCCGCGCAACAACATCGAGTGGCCGAAGGTGGGGATCTTTGCCCAGCGGGCGAAGGGTCGACCGAACCGGCTCGGTGTCACCACGTGCGAGATCATCGGCGTCGTCGACCGGGTCGTCACGGTCCGCGGCCTCGACGCGATCGACGGTACGCCCGTCGTCGACCTGAAGCCGTACATGGTGGAGTTCGCGCCGCGGACCGAGGTCCGACAAGCGGACTGGTCGCACGAGCTGATGAGCGACTACTGGCAGAGGACGCAGACCGAGCCACCGTCCACCGACAGCACGCTCCGGATCGAGCGTCTCACCGATCAGATCGACCTGGCGCGTGACGCGTTCCAGATGATGCACGAGGTGTTCGACGAGGGCGGTGTGCCACTCTCCGCCCACTACGTCGCGCGGCTTCTGGCCGACCCTCGGTTCCACGCCTTCGTTGCGGTCGAGGCAGGCGAGCCGGTGGGGTGCATCACCGCCCACGACCTGCCGATGACGCGCCACGAGCGGGACGAGACGTTCGTGTACGACCTCGCCGTCCGCGAGGATCGTCAACGCCGCAGCATCGGCCGGTTGCTCGTCGAGGCGCTCGTCGCCGACGCCGCACGACGGGGCACCGACGTTGTGTTCGTTCCGGCCGACAACGACGACGACCACGCGCTGGCTTTCTACACGAGCCTCGGCGGCCGCCCGGCCGCAGTGACGATGTTCGACCTCGGTGCCGAGTGATGGACGGACGACCAATTCGTCATCAGAATCATCCCCGACCGCCAGTGAGGATGTCGGGGCGGCGCTACTCCCGGGTCTGCCGGGGCTCCCCACAGGTGGCTCAGCAGTTCAACTACTCGAACTGGGAGTTGAAGCGTTCAGTGGCTTCGGCGACGAAGCCGTTTTGGTCGGGGTTCGGCTGATCCGTTCGGTACCTGACGAACAGCTGCTCGAACCCACCAGGCGTGAACCAGACAACAGCTCGACGGGAGCTGCAGCTTGTCCAGCGGTGCGCGTGACACCATCGCGAAGGCGGCGTCACCTGGCTCGAGCAGAGCATCGAGTTTGGTGGGAAGGTTGTCGACGGCGCACGTGCAGCTCGGGCATCCTTCGTCTCAGCAGCTCAGCTTCCGGAGTGAATGGTGTACCGCCGGTCGCGGAAGTGCTGTGCTCGGCGTGATCAGGTGCGGTTGACGTGGTCGAGCGAGAGTGCTGCGACGAGATCGAGTTCGAAGCGGCCGCGACCGGTCGAGCGCACCCGGAGTGGTGCTTGGCGTTCGTCGAGGCGTCGCTTGAGCAGGATGAGGCGGCTTTCGAAGTTGTCTCGATAGGGCGGGAGTTCGAGGATCGGATCGAGCTTGGCCTCCCTGCTCGTGAACGCGGATCGACCGGTTGCCACATGCTCGGATGCGAGCTTCCACAGCAGCCGCCCGGCGACGCCCTTGATGATGTAGTCGTCGTCGAGAAAGGTGCTTCCGTCGATCGCGTAGTGGCGGAGAACGATCGGAGCAGCGAGCGACGACGATGTGCCGGGTATGTCTGAACGGCGTGGTCCGCCCGCAGCCGCGGCCGGTGTCTCACCGGCGTCGTTCTGTTCGCGTTCCAGCGCCGCACCCGCGAGGTGGGCAGCGATGGCGAGCATTTCCTCGTGGCGTTGGTCGTACGCGAGGGCAACCGAGCTCTCGACCGCCAGGACACCGACGAGTGAATCGCGCGCCACCATGGGAGATGCCAGCTGGCTGCGGGCATCGGCCAAGCCGGGTAGCCGGATCTCCGCAACAGCGGTGTTGCGCTCCGGCTCGTGGGCGGCCCGCGCATAGGCGAGCATGCGTTGGAGGTTGCCGATACGCATCGGCCGGCGACGGGCTGCGGCCATGCCGATGATGCCCTCTTCGAGCCCGACCTCGGCCCCGACGCCTCCCGCTGGGTAGCCGCGGCTGGCCAGGGTGACGAGCCGATTCCGTTCCGGTTCGTGGATCAGCAGCATCGAGTGAGGGTGGCCGAGGAGGTGGTCGATGCCGTGCAGGGCAACGTCGATGACCTCGTCGAGCGAGGTGGCCGATGCCAGGCTGTCACCGAACGTGGCGAGCCGCTCCAGATCAGTGGGTTCGTCGGTCACGGCGTCGACGTGTCGTCTGAGTGGCCGTACGGGACCAACGCCACGTCTACGACACGAAACACATCAATCGAACGCAATTGCAACACGCCGGTCATGCCGGTGAGGGCGGCGATCGCGTCGATGGAGGTGCGGGCTCCGTCGAACCGATCGCCATCGGTCTCGGATCTCAGCAGGCGGACGACGAGCCGATAGGTGTCGTAGGTGCCCGGGTCGATGCAGACGAGGGATGCGACGGGGTTGGCGGCCAGGTTGGCGGCCGACTTGGCGAGGAATTGATTTGAGATCGCGACGTGTGAGTCGTCGACGAGGAAAACCTGGGAGAGGTGCACGAGGTTCGGTGTCCCGTCTTCGGAGCAGGTTGCCATCATCGTGGGAATCTCCCCGAGGAAGCATTCGCTGATCTCGCTCAACGCGATGGTCACGGTGTCTGCTCGATGCGCCTGCCAGCGTCGGGTCCTGGTGTCTGGTCGAACAATGCGTTGACCGCCACCTCGAGAGCGACCACGTCGCTGGGAAAGCATCGCCGTGCTTTGGTTGCGTCGAGCCCGACGGTTGGTGCTGCGGCCAGGAACCGCTCGACGTGGCCGTCCAGAAGGGTGAGATCACCAGGCGTCGGTTCGTGCCAGGCGACGACCGTACCCTTCCACTGCAGCGAGCGGTAGTTCGTGATGTCGGTGACCAGCAAGGCCACGGCATCGCCCGGCTGGGCCGCGTTGGCCCGTGCGACGGTGGCGTTCGCGGCGACAAGTACCCGCATCGACGCTTGGTCGTCCGACGCGAGTACGCCTGCAATGCGGGTCACGTCGGCGACGTGGAGGCCGTCAGCGGTACCGAGCATCGCCGACACGGGCCCTTGGAGAAACACGCGCACCTCGTCGTCGATGAGGCGAGTTCCGCCGACGGGCATGCGCGAAGGGTACCGAGACCGGCGGACGACGGTCGTCAGGCATCGATTAGCAAGCTCTCAGCGTTCCGACCACGACAGTTCAGCAACACCGCATCTCGGGATCCCGCACGATGAGTCCATGACCACGAACCAACTCATCCGGCCCATCCCTTCTACCGCTGACCTGACCGACCTCATCGATCCGACCGAGGGCTACGACTTCTACCGAGAGATCCACAAAGGCATCCGGCTGTCGATGTTCGAGCTGGTGCTCGACATCGGCCGCCTCGACGTCACCGACGCCATCGCAGTCGACCGGGCGCTCGCTGATCATCAGGCGCTGTTCGACATGCTCGACCTGCACCATGCCCACGAAGACACGTGGATCCAGCCGCTGATCGTCGAACACGCCCCCGGGCTCGGCAGGTTGATCGAAGCGCAGCACGACGACGTGCACGAGGGCATGGCCCACCTCAGCACCCTCGCAGATCGCCTCGCCGACACTGCTGGCGCTCGAAGAAGCGTGGCTGCGCATCGCCTGTACCTCGACCTCTCGGAGTTCACGAGCGTCTATCTCGCTCACCAGCTCGTCGAGGAGACCGCGGTCATGCCCGCACTTCGCGCAGCGGTGCCCACGGACGAGCTCATCGCGCTGGACCAGTCGATCCGATCATCGATCCCACCAGACGCCATGGCTCACCTGTTGGGCTTCGTTCTGCGCGCGATGAACCTCGACGAACGGGCCGAGCTCGGAATCGGAATGTCGATGGCGCCACCCGAGGTGTTCGCCGGCTTTCGATCGGTCGCCGCCAAGTCGCTGACCGCCGATGAGTGGACGCAGGTCACCAACCGGTTGGGCATCGCCTGATGGCAACAGCGGCCGCCTCTCCCATCGGCCGCCTCGTCGTGCCCGCGGCGGAGCGGTCGACGGATCACCTCATTCGAACACCGGACCAACGAACCCGTGTGTTCGTCAGTTCGACACTGGACGAACTCGGCGACGAGCGCCGCGCCGTACGGTCCGCGATCGAGGCCATGCGATTGACTCCGGTGATGTTCGAGCTCGGCGCTCGCTCACACCCGCCGCGTGCGATCTACCAGGCCTATCTGGCGCAGAGCCACGTGTTCGTCGGGATCTACGGCGACCGTTACGGCTGGGTCGCGCCGGGCCAGGACATCTCAGGACTCGAGGACGAACTGCATCTTGGCGCAGCAATGCCTCAGCTGCTCTACCTCAAGTCTCCGAGCGCGAACATCGAGCCGCGTCTGCAGGCGATGCTCGATGGCATCACACGGTCGTCAGACATCACGTACCGTCGATTCAACAGCTCCGACGAATTGTCCGCTCTCGTGCGTGACGATCTGGCCGTGCTGTTGTCCGAGCGCTTTGTCGACAGCCTCACGGTCGCCCGGACTGCCGGTTGGCCGGCGGTGGCCGTGGCGCCCGTTCCGCTGACCGAAACGCTCGGTCGCGACACGGAGTTGGAAAAGTTGGCCGGGCTGTTCCGCGGCGGCGTGCGGCTGGTGACGCTCACGGGACCGGGCGGAATCGGCAAGAGCCGCGTAGCGCTCGAACTGTGTCGCATTCTCGCACCGGACTTCATCGACGGCGTCGTGTTCGTCGCGCTCGAAGACGTCGAGGAACCAGGTCGCGTCATCAGCACGATCGCGCACGCGATCGGCGTCGAGATCGACGACGACGGACCCCCTCTCGAAGGTCTCGTCGAACGATTGAACGGCAAGCAGGCTCTGCTGGTGCTCGACAACATGGAACAGGTCACCGCAGCTGGCTGTGACGTTGCAGCCTTGCTCGATCGATGCCCAGGCATCTCTGCACTGGTCACCAGTCGGCACGTCCTACGCCTTCGCGCCGAGCACGACTTCCCACTCGCACCACTCGAGCTGCCAGATGTCGACCATGACGAGGGCGATGGCGACTCGACGCACGTCGCATCGGTTGCGCTCTTCATCGAACGGGCTCGTGCCGCCGTGCCCGGCTTCGTCCCCGATCATGACGAACTCGCCGCAATCGCCGAGGTGTGTCGACGGCTGGACGGACTCCCACTTGCGATCGAACTCGCAGCAGCACGCACCCGTTTGCTCCCACCCGTCGCACTGCTCGCCAAGATGACCCAACGCCTCGATGTACTCGGCGAGGCAGCGCATGACATGCCGAATCGTCAACGGACGATGAGGGCAACGATCGAGTGGAGTTATCGCCTACTCGACCCGGCCGAGCGATCGCTATTCGTTCGCTGCGCGGTCTTCTCCGGGGCGTCGCTCGAGGCGATCGAAGCGGTCGGTGCCGGTCATCCAGTCACGGATCCCAGCACGACGGTTGCCTCGCTTCTCGACAAGAGCCTGCTGTTCGCCGACTCGACCACCGGCACCACACCGCGCATCCGCATGCTGCGCACGATTCGCGAATACGCGACGGAACGTCTCGTGGAAAGTGGCGAGATCGACCGATGCGCCTCACTGCACGCCCGCTGGTACGCCGATCTCGCCGAACCAGCGGACGTCCTGCGACACGACGACGCAGTACGGCACTGGCCGCTCCTCCTCGCCGAGCAGGCCAACCTTCGAACAGCAGCGGAGTGGGCAATCGAGCGACGCGATTACCCGCTGATCGTCGATCTCGCGCGGCGATTGTGGGCATGGCTTCGATCGACCGGCCAGATCGACGAGTTGAGAGTTGCCCTCGATCAGGTACTGCTGGATCCACCGGACGACCTTGCTCCGGTCCAGATCGGTGCTCTGTGCACCGTCGGCGCCTACATCACCGGATTGGCCGGCGACGTGTCGAAGGGCATCGAACTCGCCGAGCGAGCGCTCGTTCACCTCGCCACCGCCCCCGACCACCCGGAAGTCACAGTGCTCACCGCAGCCGCACAGCTGACCCTCGCCACGCTCCTCACGAGTCGCAACACCGAGCTCGACGATGTCCTCGCTCAATTCGACGACATCGTCGGAACGTCGTACCGATTGGACAACATCTGGCTGCTCGCCAACGCTCTCTCGACGCGAGGTCTGCTGCGGGCGATGATGGGCGACACCACGGGCGCTCGCGACGATCTGGAACGCGCCCTCGACGCTGCTCGAAAACTGCGCGATGCCGTGATGGTGGCACAAGCGACCTGCCTGTTGGCGATGGTGGACATCCTCGATGGACGGCTCGACAACGGGAGAGAGCGGCTGCGCTCTCACCTCGACGAATTGCACCGCAGCGGCAGTCTCGAACGCCTGGCCAACGCCCTCGACATCGCTGCCGCCCTGGCCGTGGCAGAACACCGCTGGGACGATGCCGTCCTCACCACCACGATCGCCAGCGACCTCCGCAACCGGATCCACGTCGCCGTATGGCCGCTGCTGCGTTCGTATCACGACAGATCAGCTCGTCTCGCCTCCAACCGAGTGGGAGCGCAGCGATCACAAGTTTTCGCATTGGCGCGATCGAACGATCCGTGGTCCGTCGCGAGCCGAATGCTCGGCATCAGCTCACCGGTCGCACCGCTCACTGTGGCCGAGACCGAACACGTGCGGTAGCCCGACGTGAGGACGTCCCGGAGCAGTTCTTGCGGCGGATCGCCGCGGTGCGCCCGTCGCCGAGCCAGGTCTCTTCAGGACTCAGACGACGACATCTTGGATGTCATCAGGTAACGGGGCAACGCACGGCGACAGGTTTATCGGACCGGGAACCGGGATTAGCGTTGGCCGGGCTCGGCAATGAGCCCGTCCGTTCCAGCAGAGGGGCGGCGCACTCCCACTGGGACGCCATATGACCATCTTGCCCGGGCTGGAACCGAACGACCCTCGGTCGGCTCTGCCGACGACGGTGACGAGCCGAGCGGATTCTGACTGGTCGCGTGCGGTTCCGCATGACGGCGCTCGAACGTGCTCCTCGTCTCATCGTCCAGCCAGAGACCCGTCGATGTCGGCCGGAACACCCCGTGGGCTGGTGCACGAGCACCCGGAGGAGAACGAAGCCGAGGTCAGAGCGCTGATCGAGCGGTTTCAGAAACACGGAGATCGGCAGGCGCTGGCAACGGTCATGGCCGAGTTCGATTGGTTGGTGGTGACCTTTGCGCGGCGGATGCGACGTCGCGGTGAGCCGATCGAGGATCTCGAGCAGGCCGCACGTGAAGGTCTGCTCGGGGCCGTCGTGCGCTTCGACGTGGATCGGGGCACATCGTTCAGGTCGTACGCCTGGTCGACGGTCGTTGCGCTCGCGACCGGGATGCTCATCAGCAATCAGGACTGCACCCGCGAGCAGGCGGAGGGCCTGCTTCGTCAAGCCGCTGCCGATGATGCGCAGACGATCCTGCACGGGGGCTCAACGGCCAGGCGGCTCGAGATCGTGACCGGGTTCGCCGGGCGTGCGACGGTTGGCCTTCATCGTTCGTTCGTACACGTGTCGACGACCTTCGAGATGGTCGCGCTCGAGGTTGCGAACGGCGTCTCGCGCAACGGTGTAGTAGAGGTCGTCGAACTCGTCGACCACCTGGAAGGTCCAACGCCCCTCCAACACGTTGCGGCCCACGATCGATCGCTCGAGATCCGACGCCGACCCCTGCAGCCCGCACTGGGCGAGCATGTCCGAGGCGTTCCCGAACTCGATGTCCGCCCTGCCCATCAGCTGATGGAAGGAGTAGAGATGTCCCCGGGCACGTTCGACGTATTCGAGGGCCTCGGATGCCTTGCCGATCGCTTCGATGACGGCGTCGCTCTGTGGTTCGTCGCGGTCGTCCATCTGTCCACCCTCCTCTCGATGCCGGCTCGCCATCGTTGTCCAGTACCCGGAGTTCGGGCTCGCTAAGCGTCCGCGTGGAGCCGCACGGACTCGCATGCCGATCTCATGCGGGTGACTCGTTCTCCGCGTTTCGGCGGGCCTGGCGCTTCCCGGTGAGGTGGGCGACGTCGCCCACCGATTGCTCGTGCGCTACCGGTTCACCGTCTGATGCGGACAGCTGGGTATTCAGGTAGGCCTTCAGGCGTCGTAGTGAGCGTTCGTTTCGCGCTCCGATCAGCGGCTGGGCGAGCGCCGAGATGATCTTGTAGATGCCGGCGGGGGTCTCGATCATGGTCAGGGTGCTGCCGGTCGTCGTTGGCTCGACCTCGAAGCGGACGACCGCCTCGATGAGCGGCCGGGCGCGCACCAGCAACTCCAGCGCGTGCGGCGGATCGATCGAGCGGACCGTGGTGCGGTCGGGGATGGCGACGGGCCCGAAACCCACGACGTGCTCGAAGAAGCTCCTCGGTTGCGGCCAGTCGGCGGAGACCGAACGGATACGCCGCGCGCCGACGAGCCAATGCGGGTAGGAGTCGGGATCGGCGAGCGCGGCGAAGAGTTCGGACGGTGGAACGGAGAAGACTTCCTCAGTGGTGGCCACGGGCATACGTATGCCCGATCACCCCGATCGGAAACAGGTTCGTCTCCGCGGCGTCCAGCGCTTGCGATCGGTCGTGCGAGTCCTGTCACGACTCCAACGTGAATGACACGATGGGGTTTGAACGCAGGCCGTCCCGGATACCGCTGGATACCTTGAGAACATTGACAGAGAACCTCGATCGGGCGGCGGGCGGCACCGCGGACCGTACGGTTCTGCTCGACTCGTGGAGCGTTCATGGCTGAGGCTGATGCGACGACCGGAGTCAGTCGCGAAGCGTCGATCATCGACGCTTTCGTCCACCTGGCCGACACGTTGGTCGACGACTACGACGTCATCGAGTTCCTGCACGTCTTGACGCGCTCCTGTATCGACCTCGTTGCCGTCGACGAGGCTGCCGTGATGCTGGTCACGCCCGCGGGGACCATGCAGGCAGTGGCCTCTTCGTCGGAACGGAGCCGTTTGCTCGAGTTGTTCGAGCTGCAGAATCATGACGGTCCGTGCCTCGATGCTTTTCGTTCCGGGAACGTCATCACGTCAGCTGACCTCTCCATGGAGAGGACGCGATGGCCGTCGTTCGCGGCGCGGGCGATCGGCGACGGCTTTCAGGCGGTGCACAGCGTGCCGTTGAAGCTCCGAGCCGAGGTGATCGGCGCGCTGAACCTGATGCGCGCCGCCCCGGGCGAACTCGCACTTTCGGACGCCAGACTCGTGCAGTCCCTGTCCGACATCGCGACGATCGGCGTCTTACAGGAGCGAAGCGCGAGCCGCACTGCGTCGACGGCGTCGGGTCTGCAGACCGCCCTCACGAGCAGGATCCAGATCGAACAGGCCAAAGGAATCGTTTCCGAGCGTGGGAGCGTCTCCGTCGACGCCGCATTCGACCTTCTGCGCTCATTCGCTCGGGGCCATTCGATGCGGTTGACCGAGGTGGCCGCTGCCGTCATTGATCGGACGCTCGATGTCGCGACCGCGCCCGGCGGACCGTCCGGCTGACACAGCATGCGCGAGCACAGCATGCGCGAGCAGGGGTCAGGCGCGTCTGGTTCTCACGGGTCAGCGGTCGGCATGCTCGAGCTGAAACCACACGGTCTTCGACCGGAGGCCCGCCTCCGTGCCCCAGTCGTCGGCTACCCGTCCCACGAGTCGCAAACCAAACCCGCCGACCGTGTTCACCTGCCGAGCCGCCGCGATGACCGGCGTCAAGCTCGGAGAGAAATCCGTGAGTGACACACGGAGCCGTCTCCCGGTCCGATCGAACCGGAGCGAGAGCACCACATGATCGTCCGCCGTGTGCATCATCGCGTTCGTCACCAATTCACTGGTCAGGAGCGCGGCGTCAGCAAGGGTGTCGTCGCCGACCCCGGTGCAGAGTGAGTCGGCCACCAGATCGCGGGCGGTTCGACCGATGTCGGAAGCCCGCTCCAAGGTCCAGTTCAATTCGACAAGTGTTTGGTTCACCACGAGCCCCGATCCGTTGAGAGAGTTGGCGACCGGGGTCCGGGGTCGAAGAACATCGTGATCATGCCCGATTGTCCGGCGGCGCAAACACGGACTCATCGCCTGACGAGTCGGCGAGTGAGTCGCGTCAGCTGATCAGACTCGGCTCGGTGTGCTCTGCGTCGAGGTCATCGAACACGATGAGCATCGAGTCGAAGATTTCGACCGGCCTCAAGAACCAGCCGAGCGCGACACCGAGCCAATCGGCAAGCCGAACACCGGGCGTCGCGGATCCTTCAACCACGACCCGATGATGCCCCACGTCGCCCAGTTGGAAACAACCGGACGAAAACAAAATCGCGCCGCCCGCCATCACCTGCCCACTGCCCACCCGATGGTTGAGCGGCCAGCGCCGCCCGATGCGTGATGGTTCGGGCGAGTCGTCAGAGCGACCGAACCATGTCGGACGTCAGAACTCGAACAGCTCGCCGAGGAACGACGACTTCTTCTTGGGCTTGCCTTTGTCCTTGCCCCATCGGAAGTCGTCATCGTCATCGTCGTCGTAGCGACGAGGCGGAGGTCCGGACCGATCGCGGTCGTCGATGCCAACGCCCGTTCGGGCCGGTTCGGGTCGGGGTGGTACCGACGACCGCTCGATGATCTTGTCGAGTTCGCCACGATCGAGCCACACACCCCGACACGCAGGGCAGTAGTCGATCTCGATGGCGGACCGTTCGGTCAGGACGAGACGCTCGTCGACGCAGGTGGGACAGTTCATGAGTTGACCTCCTCGGAGATGGAGTGGGGGGATACGGGCTGCTGGGAAATGGGCTGGGCGATGTGATGCGGGGCGGTGGGCCGCTCGATGCTCGCCACGACGATGTCCTCGTCGACGGTGGACGGTCGACGGAAGCGTTCGACGGCCTTGACGGCTTCGAGCGTGACCAGCAGCGCAGCGCCGAACCCGACGCACACGAGCAGGTCGGTCGCGGTGAGCGGCTCGAGGTCGAGCAAGTCCCGCAGCGGGGTGTAGATCGCCGCGAGTTGCAGCGCCACCACGATCGCAGCGACGGCGAGCAGCGCCGGGTTCGATCGCCATCCGATGCGTCGCAGGGACTCGGTTTGCGATCGGGTGCCGAACGCCTGGAACACCTGCATCAGGGCCAACGTCGTGAAGATCATCGTCTGCCACTGCACCAGGTCGCGCTCGTGGTACCAGATGCCGACGCCGAGAGCGCTGAGCCCGATCGCGGTACCGATCCAGATGGTGCGCCGGCCGAGACCGTCGACCCACAGGCTGGCTTCCGGGCGGTGCGGCGCCCGCTGCATCACGTTCGGTTCGGCCGGCTCGACACCCATCGACAGACCGAGCAGCCCGTCGGTCATGAGGTTCAGCCACAGGAGCTGCAGCGGCAAGAGCGCGACCGCCGCGTCGACCTCGCCGCCGGCGATCAGATACGGGATCGGCCACCCCAGCATCACGATGATCTTGCCGAGGTTGCCGGCGACCGCGAAGCTCACGAATCGGCGCAGGTTGTCGTAGATCACGCGGCCCTCTTCGACGGCGGCCACGATGGTGGTGAAGTTGTCGTCTCGCAGCACCATGTCCGATGCCTCTTTCGACACATCGGTGCCGGTGATCCCCATGGCCACGCCGATGTCGGATCGCTTCAGGGCTGGGGCGTCGTTGACCCCATCGCCGGTCATCGCGACGACCTGGTGTTGGCGCTGGAGCGCCTCCACGATGCGCAGCTTGTGCTCCGGTGTGACCCGGGCGAACACCGACGCGGTCGCGACGGCCTGGTCGAACTCGGCGTCGGTCGCCCGATCGATGTCGGTGCCGGTCAACAGGAGCGCCCCGGTGCCGTCCGAGTCCGCCGGTGGGACCATGCCCAGGTCGCGGGCGATCGCCAGGGCGGTCAGGGGGTGGTCCCCGGTGATCATGACGGAGCGGATGCCCGCGGCGCGGCATTGGGCGACGGCGTCGCGCACCTCGGGCCGCGGTGGGTCGATGATGCCCACCAGGCCGAGCAACGTGAGTTGCGTCTCCGCACCGGTGACGAGTTCGTCGTCGGTCGTGTCCGGCTCGAACGTCCGCATCGCCACCGCGAGCACGCGCACGCCGTTCGATGCCATTCGGTCGTTGGCATCGAGGATCCTTCGGCGCCACTGGTCGTCGAACGCGACAGGTCCGTCGTCGGTCCACACCGCGATGGTGCGGTCGATGAGCCCGTCGACGGCACCCTTCACGAAGGCAAGTCGCTGATCGGACGGAAGAAGCCCGGGCGCCACCACGTCGACTGCCGTGCCCCGATGGATCGTGCTCATCCGCTTCCGTGAGGAGTCGAACGGGAGCTCATCGATCCGAGGAGCCTGCGCGCGCAACGCGGCGACGTCGAGGCCTGCGTCGTGGGCGACCCGGAGTAATGCGGTCTCGGTCGGATCGCCGGTCAGCGTCGGCGCTCCGTCGGCATCGAGTTCGAGGTGCCCGTCGTTGCACAGCGACCCGGCGGCAACCATCAGCCGCGCGCTCGTCGGCCAGGTCGGGAACTCCCCGGAGAGCTCCGAGTCGATCGCCAGCGTCCGGTCCGCGACCTCGAACGTGGTCGCCGTCATCACGTTCTGCGTCAGCGTGCCGGTCTTGTCGGTGCAGATCACCGTCACCGAGCCGAGCGTCTCGACCGCCGGCAAGCGCCGGATGAGCGCCTGGCGTCGCAACATGCGCTGCGCACCGAGCGCCAAGGTGAAGGTGACGACGGCCGGCAGCCCTTCCGGGATCACCGCAACCGCGACGCTGATCGCCGTGAGTACGAGGTCCGAGGCCGTTTCCCCGGCCAGCGCACCCATCGCAGCGACGAGTGCAGCGACCACCACGCCGGCGACCGCCAGCTGCTTGCCGACCCTGTCGAGCCGAGCCTGGAGCGGTGTGGCCTCCCTGTCGACGTCCTGCAGCAGTGTGGCGATCCGGCCGAGTTCGGTGGCCATCCCGGTGGCGACGACCAGCCCGACGCCCCGTCCGGCAGCCACCTGGGTACCGCTGTAGGCCATGCATCGTCGGTCGCCCAGCGACACGTCGGCGCGTTCCACTGCGTCGACCTGCTTGTCGACGGGCTCCGATTCGCCGGTCAGCGCTGCCTCCTCGACCCGCAGGCTCGCCACTTCGACGAGCCGCAGATCGGCGGGCACGATGGCGCCGGCGTCGAGCGTCACCACGTCGCCCGGTACGAGCTCGCCCGACGCGATCTCGACGATCCGACCGTCGCGGCGGGTGCGGACCACGGGCACGCTCAGTCGGCGCAACGCCGCGATCGCCCGCTCGGCGCGGTACTCCTGGGCGAACCCGAGCAAGGTGAACAACACGACGATCGCCGTGATCGCACCGGCCTCGAGCAGCTTGCCCAGGGCCAGTGACAGGGCGGCGGCACCGATCAGGATCAGCACCATCACCGACGAGATCTGCGCCCAGATCAGCTGGAGCGGACTGATCGATGCCGACTCCGAGATCTCGTTGGGCCCGACGTCATCGAGTCGACGGCGAGCTTCGTTGCTCGTCAAGCCGTCGGTCGACGATTCGAGTTCGCGCAGCGCTTCGTCGACCTCGAACTGATGCCAAGGGGTGATGTGATCCGACACGGGGTTCCTTTCAGCTCACGAATGACTTGCTTCGTTCGCTGAAGGTCTTCCCGCCCTGGCTGGGCTGGCCGCGCCGGCTCCTGAGAGCGGATTGTCGACGGACCTCGTGGGGTACTCCCCTTCAGTGGCAACGAACATACCGTTCGATCGCCCGATTACAACTCGATTCTCCCAACTCGCGCCTGGCACGTCGGCCCGTTGACTCATGGCAACCACCCGTCGCGTGCGCGACGTTCGACGGCACCTGTCACCGCGTCGATTCGCAGCAGATGGAGCCAGCCGTTGTGGACCAGATCGTGCACCACGGGCTGCGCATCGAGCACGGAATCGATCGACGATCTCGGAGCCTCCACGAACACCGACAGACGCAGCGGGCGGTGGCGAAGTTCGTGGCCGTCGTGCAGGGACTGCATCGGCAGGCCGATGCGGAGGTCACCGCCGTTGCCCTCGAACACGCCGATGTTGCCGCCGACGACGTTGTGCAGGACCTTGTTGCCGCTTCCGTACCGACGGTTGTCCACCGTGGAAGCGTGGTATTGCATGTTGATCCAGTTCGTCACCACCATCGGGGCCGTCATGATCAGCGTCAGCACGCTCAGGTCGGCGTCGGCCTGCCAGTCGTAGTCGTGCAGGAAACACCGTCCGTCCAGATCGAGGTGACGCGTCCGCCAACGGGGCGCGATCACGAATGCGGCGTTCCCGGCGAGCCCCCACTCCGGGCGTACCTGCGACCAGTCGTTGGCCCGCTCGCGTATGCGCTGCTCGAGCCGCTTCGGATCGCCGGCGCAGGCGTCGAGGCCCAACTCTGCCGACCGTTCGGCGCGGGCCGTGTTCCCGGCGTCGTGCAGTGCGGCGACGAGCTGCCCGAGTCGATCCCGGTGCGACTCGGGAACGTCGGCGGTGTCGAACAGCTCGACCTGGTCGGTGGTTGTGTTGTGCAGGGCGGGGACGAACCAGGTGCCGTCCGGAACGTCCACGCCGAGCGCTCCCAACTCCTGCCGCACGGCGGCGGAGTTGAGCAGGTCGGCCAGGACCCGGGCGTTGACTTCACCTGTCTGGCCGCCGCACGCGCCACAGTCGAGCCCGGCAGCGTGAGGGTTGTTGGTGCTCTGGCTGCCGTGGCCGCACAGCATGACGAGCGGGGCGAAGCCGTCGAGCAGCCCCATCCCCCGCAACACCCGATGACCGATCTCCGCGGCCGCTGCCGGGTCGTCGTCGACGACGGCGAGGCGCGGGCGGAGCTGCCCGAGCGTGCTCCGAAGCCCGTCGCGCTCCCAGGCAACGGGCGGGTCGCGGTGCGGCAAGCTGTTCTCGATCAACTCCACGCCGGCGAGGAGCCCGAGCGATTCCACGTAGCTGAACATCGACGACGGGTCGGTGCGGAACTCGCGCCAGCGAGCGCGTTCGGCGAGCGCCGACCCGCGAGTGGCGGCGAACGCCCGCGGGTCGAGAGTGCCGTCGGTCTCGGTGACCGCAAGCGACGGAGCGAGGAGGCCGGGCAGTTGGGGCCGCGTGAGGGCGCTGCCGGCCGGCGTGTATTCGATCGGGAGACCGAAGAAGCCGGCGAAGCCGCGCGTGTGGAGCGACTCCGACGTGGCCTCGAGCGCGCGACGGAACACTTCCGACCGCACGTCGATGCAGAACACCGCCTGGACGTCGGCGGCCGCCGTCGATGGCGTTGCGTTCGGCGAACCGTCGATGATGGAGCGCTGGAACGACCGCTCGAGAGCGTCCTGCAACACCCAGTCGAGGCGCTGGTCAGCCGCGCCCATCGCAACGAGCTCGTCGAAGCACGACCACGAGGCCGCCCATGCCTCGCGGAGCGTACGGTCGGCGTCGGCGTCGAGCAACCACTCCCACGCGCACCGGATGGCGAGCAGCTCCACGATCGTGTCGTCATCGGCGCCGACCAGCCGAGCCTGCCAACGCCGGTAAGCGAACCACGCCGCCCAACCGTTGACCGAGGTCAGCAACGCCGTGAGGTAGGCCTCCCGACCCTCAGCGGCGACGCCGAGCTGGTCGAGCATCATCGAGATCGCGTCGATGGGATCGGAGGGCAGTGCATCGAGTTCAGCCCGCGCCCAGCCTCTGCCGTGTCGCCACGCAACACCGTGCGTGACCGAGGGATCGGTGCGCCAGGCGGAGAGCAGACCCTGTGAGGTGTTCGGTGCCCACGACGCCTGCCAGACGTCGACGTACGAGGCGCAGTGTTGGCTGACCTGGTGGACGACCAGATCGGTCCAGCTCTGGCCGGGCACCGGCATGATGCCCAGTTCGTCGCGCTGGTCGGTCACGAGCGCCATTCGTCGCAGGACCGGCTGCGCCGGTTGGTCGAATGCTTGCAGCACGTCGAATGCCGGGTCGATCAGCTCCGGGGCGCCACACGCGTTGGCGGCATCGGCGACGTCGTGGGGCAACAGGCGGCCGGCGAGCCACTCGGAGCGGAACCACGACCGTGGCATGGTGAGCCGGGTGCCGGCGAGCCTTCCGAGTCGTGCAGCCGCGTCGGTGATGTCGGAGGACCGCCAGCCCCAGTAGGGGTTGACGGCGATGAACCGGTCGAGCGGCCACGTCGGCGCGATGCGGTCGCACGCGGCGGCCACGTCGCGGCGCAACTCCTCGCTGCCGCTCGGTGATTCGGCACCATTCGAACCGAGCGTGGTGGAGGAGGTCATGACGCCTCCCGCCCCGTCGAGCCGGTCGATGCTGCCAGCACGCTCGGCTCGGGTGGTCGGACCGCCGATGGTTTCATGGTTGAGACGATCGGAACGGCGCGCGGCTGCGGGAGCAGCGCCGGCCGTTCGTCTGGAAGCGGCGGTGGCCAGACGGCGAACGCGAGCCGGGTGAACGCGTCGTCGAGGAAGAGCCCGGCGTAGAGCCACGGTCGCAGCCGCGACATCACCGGACCGTGCGGGCTCAGCTGCGACGCGGATTGAACGACGAACAGGCCCACCGCTGCGATGACGACGATCCCGAGCAGTGCTCGGGGGGCGTCCGGTCCGGCGGGCACGAGCTCGGCGAACACCTCGTGCAACGCCAGGTAGGCGACCGGTACCGCGAGTGCCCGGACGAGCGACGCAGCCCGAAGTCGACCGTGCTTCGGGACGACGAGCGGCACGATCGCGAGTGCGACGATGACGAGCAATACCCAGACCGCCGACGACAGGGATGACGTACCAGGAAGTGCCCCCCAGGCGAGCGTCACGGCGACCGTGCCGGCGACGGCGGTGATCGTCCCGACGACCAGTGCGGCCAGCGTCGGAGGCGATGGTCTCGAGTGGAGTTGGAGCCGCTGCGTGCGCCGCACGGTGCCGCCGGCGCCGAGGAACGCGTGCGCCTTGTAGAGGGAGTGTGCGAGGAGGTGGAGCAGGGCCATCTCCCACAATCCGATCCCGCACTGCATGAGCATGAACCCCATCTGGGCGCACGTCGACCAGGCGAGCGAGACCTTCACGCTCACGCGGGTGGTCATGACGAGCGAGGCGACCACCGCTGTCGTCACACCGGCGGCGACCAGCAAGGTGCGTGTCTCGACCGCCCGGTCGACCACCGGGGCGAAGCGCAGCAGCACGAAGCCGCCGAGGTTCACCACGCCGGCGTGCAACAGCGCGGACACCGGCGTGGGTGCCTCCATCACCTGGATGAGCCATCCGTGGAACGGCAGCTGGGCGCACTTCAGCAGCGCAGCGGCCGCCACGAGGGCGATCGCCAGGCGGCCTGCTGTCGGGAGTGGGTCGGAGGCTGCACGGGCTGCGATCTCGTCGATTCGCAAGGTGTCGAACGAGGTCGCGAAGAGAACGGTGGCGCCGACCATGCACGCGTCCGCGACGCGAGCGAGCAGGAACTTCTTGTGCGCGACGGCGACCGCGACGGGGCGGTCGCCGAAGAAGGTGAGCAACCCGTGCAGGGCGAAGCTCGCTGCCGCCCACGCGACCACGAGCACCAGGAGGTTGTTCGCGACGACCACCAGCGAGACCGCTGCGAGGGTCATCAGCATGCGCGCCGCGTAACGCTGTTCGTGGGGGTCGCCGGCGAGGTAGGTCGCGGAGAAGCGCACGACGACCCATCCGACGAGGGCGATCAGTCCGAGCATCAGCACCGTGAGCGCGTCGAGCCGTACGAACGCCCCCGACGCTGCCCCGTCGGCGATGAAGATCACAGTGGCGAGCACGGCAACGAACGCAGCCACCGCCGTCGCCGACCGACCGACCGACCATGCCGACGATGCGGCGGCGCACCGGCGCGCGACCACCCCCGCGAGGGCGAGCACGACGGTCGAGGCGAGCGGTACGACCAATGACCACGAGTTTGCGAGATCGGCGAGCACGGCGCTTCCTTTGGCAGAGCGAGTAGGACGGTGCCAGCGTGACGACACGAATTCGTTCTGTCCAGTACCGATTGCGGTATGTTCCGTTCATCTGAGATGAATGATCGGAGCAGGGGAGACGGTGGCGCAACAGTTGAACTTCCACCATCTGCGCTACTTCTGGGCGGTCGCGAAGGATGGCAACCTGTCGAGCGCAGCCCGCCAGCTGCATGTGTCGCCGTCCGCTCTCTCGGCGCAGATCAAGCAGCTGGAGGTCGATCTCGGCCAGCCCCTGTTCCTCCGGACCGGCCGTCGGCTCGTCCTCACCGAGGCAGGGCAGGTCGCGCTGTCGTACGCAGACGGCATCTTCGCAGCTGGCAACGAACTGGCCGAGGTCCTCCGAGAGGGGCGACGAGAAGAACGCCAGATACTGCGAATCGGCGCCGTCGCCACTACGTCACGCAACTTCCAGGAAAACTTCATCCGCCCCCTGCTCGACCGCGACGACGTCGATTTCGTGCTCGTGTCCGGCGGACTTCCCGACCTGCTCTCGCGACTGCGGGTCCACTCGCTCGACCTCGTGCTCTGCAATCAACGCGTCCACGCCAGCGCCGCTGACCCGTGGCGGTGCCGGCGGATCGCCCGTCAGCCGGTCAGCCTCGTGGGTCGACCATCGACGCCACCGTTCCGATTCCCCGACGACATCGCGCGCGTCCCACTCCTGCTGCCCGGTCGGGACAACGAGATGCGTCTCTCGTTCGACCTCCGGTGCGAGCAGCTCGGCATTCGCCCGCGGGTGCGGGCCGAGGTCGACGACATGGCGCTGCTGCGGCTACTCGCACGAGATTCGGGCGCCGTAGCGCTCATGCCGACCGTCGTCGCGCAGGACGAGTTGCGCAGCGGGCGGCTCGTCGAACTCGCCGTCGTTCCGGACCTGTACGAGAACTTCTACGGCGTCACCGTGCAGCGCCGTTACGAACCGCCGCTGATCGGTCAGCTGCTCGCACGCCCCGACGTCGAGGTGCTCGAACCTCCAGGCGACTGAGGCGGGCACGTGCGACTCCGGGCGGCACGTCGGCGGCGGGGGAGTTCGAATCTCTCCGGGGGCGCGCCAGAGTTCTGCGGCAGACTGGTCGGCGCATGTCCGACCCCATCGCCACGATCACGACGCTTTTGGAGCCGGTCTTCACCGGGCTGAACGCCGGCGAGCCGGCCGACCCGACAGTTCGCATCTCCGATCGTGCCGACGCCCAGATCAACGGCGCCCTCCCACTTGCCAAGCGGCTGGGATCGAACCCACGTGAGATCGCCCAGCAGATCGTCGATTCCGGCGTGCTCGTCGACGTGGCGAGCGAGCTCGAGATCGCAGGCCCGGGCTTCATCAACGTGACGTTCTCGCCCGACTGGCTCGCGGGTCAGCTGTCGGCGGTCGCGGTCGACGACCGGCTCGGCGTGCATCCGGCCGCCGCCGCGAAGACGGTGGTCGTCGACTACTCGGCCCCGAACGTGGCCAAGGAGATGCACGCCGGGCACCTCCGCACCACCGTCATCGGCGACGCGCTCGTGCGCATGCTGATGTTCCTCGAACACACGGTGATCCGGGAGAACCACATCGGCGACTGGGGCCGACCGTTCGGCATGCTCATCGAGCACCTTCTCGACATCGGCGAGGACGTCGCCGCGGAGGGCTTGCGGCAGGGCGATCTCGACGGGTTCTACAAGCAGGCGAACGCGAAGTTCGTCGAGTCGGAGGTGTTTCAGGAGCGTGCCCGCGAACGGGTCGTGTTGCTGCAGCGCCGCGACCCCGACACGCTCGCCATCTGGCAGCGGCTGGTGTCGATGTCGAACGACTACTTCAACCTGGTGTACGGCCAGCTCGGCGTCTTGCTCACCGACGACGACCTCGCCGGGGAGAGCAAGTACCAGGCGCTGATGCCGGAGGCGTACGAGCGCCTCGTAGCGGCCGGCCTCGTGTCGGAGAGCGACGGGGCGATGGTCGTGTTCCCGCCCGGCTTCACGAACCGGGAGAACGAGCCGTTGCCCTTGATCGTACGGTCGCGGGCGGGCGCGTTCATGTACGCGACGAGCGACCTGGCGTGCGTGCTCGATCGTGTCGAGCGTCTGCACGCCGACCTGATGCTGTACGTCGTCGGCGCCCCGCAGTCGCAGCACCTCCAGATGGTGTTCGAGGTGTCGCGCATGGCCGGTTGGTTGGTGCCGCCGACCGAGGCGGTGCACGTGTCCTTCGGCAGCGTGCTCGGCGACGATCGCAAGATGCTGCGGAGCCGCACCGGCGATTCCGTGAAGCTGATCGAGTTGCTCGACGAGGCGGTCGAGCGGGCCGCGGCGGCGATCGCCGAGAAGAACCCGAGCCTCGACGATGCGCAGCGCGCCGAGTTGGCGCGCACGATCGGCATCGGCGCGGTGAAGTACGCCGACCTGTCGACCGACCGCGTCAAGGACTACGTGTTCGACTGGAATCGAATGCTCGCGTTCGACGGCAACACCGCGCCGTACCTCCAGTACGCCCACGCCCGCATCTGCTCCATCTTCCGCCGTGCCGAACTGGAGCGGACCTCGGCTCGTCGCGCCGCGATCACACTCGATGCACCACAGGAACGATCGCTCGCACTTCGACTCCTCGCGTATCCGACGGCGATCGACGTCACCCTCGAGACGTACAGCCCGCACAAGTTGTGCACCTACGTCTACGAGCTGGCATCCGACTTCACCGCGTTCTACGAGAACTGTCCGATCCTGAAGGCCGACGAGCCGCTGCGTTCGAGCCGGCTCGCGCTCGCCGACGTCACGGCGCGGGTGCTCGAGCACAGCCTCGGCCTGCTCGGCATCGACGTGCCGGAACAGATGTGAGCCCCGCTCAGGTGCCCGCGATGAGCCAAGTCCCCGTATCCGGTGGTCTCGCTCATCCCACGCGTCATGCGGCAGGTTGCGATGAGCCGAAGCCCCGTATCCGGTGCTCTCGCTCATCGTTGGCGGGATGGTCGGGGAGCACGCGATGAGCGCGATTCCCCGACGCCTCCTGTCCGACTCCGCTGCCGTCGCACCCGACGGCTCATTGACGATCGGCGGCTGCTCCGTCACCGACCTCGCCGATCGGTACGGCACGCCGTTGTTCGTGTACGACGAGGCCCATCTGCGCAACCGGTGCCGAGAAGCGGTCGCCGCGTTCGGCCACGAGCGCGTGATCTACGCGACCAAGGCGTTCCTGTGCAAGGCGATGGCGAAGCTCGCCTACGACGAGGGATTGCTGCTCGACGTCGCGTCGGGCGGCGAGCTTCACGTTGCGCTCGCGGCCGGGGTGCCTGCGTCAGCCTGTGCGCTGCACGGCAACAACAAATCGATCGCCGAGCTGCGGATGGGGATCGAGTTCGGCGTGCGCCACATCGTCGTCGACTCCTTCGACGAGCTCGACCGTCTCGATGCCCTTGCTGCCGCCGGCGTCGGTCCGGTTCCGAAGATCCTGCTTCGCGTCACGCCCGGTGTGCAAGCGCACACCCACGAGTTCATCGCGACCGGTCAGGACGACTCGAAGTTCGGCTTCAACCTGGGCAACGGCGACGCGCTCCGAGCGGTCGATCGTGCCCGCCGATCGGCGTCCGTCGACCTGGTCGGCGTGCACTGCCACATCGGCTCCAACGTGTTCGAGGCGTCGTCGTTCGCCAAGGCGGCCGAAGTGATGGCCGACTTCGCCGTGCCGCTCGACCTGCCCGAGCTGGTGTTGGGCGGCGGGCTCGGTGTGGCGTACCTCGAGAGCGAGGAGGCGCCGTCGATCGCGCAGTGGGGCAACGTCCTGCTCGACGCGTGCGACGCACTCGGCGTGCGCTCGAAGGTGAGTGTCGAGCCAGGCCGCGCGATCGTGGCGTCGGCGGCGATGACCGTCTACACGGTTGGCACGATCAAGGAGATCCCGGGCGTGCGTACGTACGTCGCAGTCGACGGTGGGATGAGCGACAACCCGCGACCGGTCCTCTACGGGTCGGGCTACGAATCGTTCCTGCCGCGATCGGTCGGGGCCGAGCGTGCGCTCGTCGCTCGCCTCGTCGGCAAGCACTGCGAGTCCGGCGACGTGCTGTCGTTCGAGGCGCGGCTGCCGAACGACATCGCGGTCGGCGATCTCCTCGCCACCCCGGTCACCGGCGCGTACGGGCACTCGATGGGCTCCAACTACAACAAGATCACCCGGCCGCCGGTGGTCTTCGTCGCCGACGGCGAGGCGCGTCTGGTCGTGCGCCGCGAGACGTTCGATGACCTCCTCGCCACCGACCTCGGCTGACCACCCGTTCGCGATCGGCATCCCCCCGAAGTGTGAGTTCTGAGGTCGATTTCGACCAGGAGCGCTCACACTTCGCCGTCCGAACCGCCTGCCGATGACTCGAGCGCGGGAAGTGTGAGCGCACACGGCTGATTTCCGCGTCGTGGCTCGCACTTCGTGGCGGGAGGTCGCGCCGTACGATCCTGCGATGGCCTCGCTGACTGGATCCGTGCGACGACTCTTCGGGCGAGCGGTCGCTGCGGTCACGCCGAGGACGGCATCGAAGCCTCGATCGGCGGGTCGCTCGCCGGCGCCGACGCGCACCCGACCGGTGCCCGCCGGCGTGCGGATCGAGTACTCGCCCGACATGGACGGCGACCCGGATCCGGGCGAGGTCGTGTGGACGTGGGTGCCCTACGAAGACGACCCGACCCACGGCAAGGATCGACCCGTCGTGATCATCGGCCGCACCGGCGACGACCTCGCCGGAGTGCCACTCACCTCCAAGAACCACAACCGCAACGACGAAGTCCCGGTCGGAACCGGCGCATGGGACCGCAGCGGCCGACCGAGCTTCGCCAAGGTCGACCAACTGCTGACGATCGATCCCGACGCCGTCCGCCGCGAGGGCGCCGTCCTGTCCCGCAAGCACTTCGACGGCGTCGTCGCCGGCGTTGCGAAACATCACGACATCGCCGACCGCTGACCAGACGGCGGGAACTCGGGCGGTTCGCGTTGCGCTGGGCTGGGGCCGACCGTTTACCGGAGTCGGGCATGGGTAGGTTGAACAACATGCTCGAGGTGCGGGAGATCTCGAAGCGCTTCGGCTCGACCATGGCGCTCGACGACGTGTCACTGCACCTGGCGCCGGGCGACATGCTCGGTTTCCTCGGTCCGAACGGATCGGGCAAGACGACCACGATGCGGTCGATCATGGGCCTCATCGCACTCGATGCCGGAGCGGTGTACTGGAAGGGCGAGCCGATCACGGCCGACAGCCGCCACCAGTTCGGTTACATGCCCGCCGAGCGAGGGATGTACCCCAAGATGGGCGTACGCGACCAGCTCGTGTACTTCGCCCGCTTGGCGGGTCGCTCCCAGACCGAGGCGCGAGCAGCCGCGGACGGATGGATCGAACGGATGGGTCTCACCGAGCGTGCAGGCGCCGAGGTGCAGTCGCTGTCGAGCGGCAACCAGCAGCGGGTCCAGCTCGCGATCGCGCTCGTCCACGAACCGGAGCTGTTGATCCTCGACGAGCCGTTCTCGGGGCTCGACCCCGTCGCCGTGGAGATGATGAAGGTGATGCTGTTCGAACAGATCGACCGCGGGGTCGCCGTGCTCTTCAGCAGCCATCAGCTCGACCTCGTCACCGACATCTGCCGGGACGTCGTGATCGTCGACCGTGGTCGCATCGTGCTGGATGGTGACATCCGCGAGATCCGCGAACAGTCGCCGCTGCGACGAGCCACCGTGCACTACGCCCACGAAGTGCAACGACCGACACTGCCGGCAGGGTGGGACATCCTGCGGATCGAACCTCGCTCCGTCGGGGTCAGTGTTCCTGTCGACACCGATCTCGATCTGGTGTTGTCCGAACTGTCGTCAGCCGGCGAGATCGTCGACTTCTCGTTCGGTCCACCCGAACTCTCGGAGGTCTTCCTCAGCTCGCTCGGTCGTTCGGATGCCGTCACCAGCGCAGACGTGATGGACGGCTCGATGGAGCCAGCACGATGACCACGCCGGTTCGTCTCGCAGCGGTGCGTGAGATCCGAACACGCGTGACGCGCCCTTCGTTCGCCGTCTTCACGGCCTTGTTGTGCGCGGCGATCATCGCCGGCGGAATCCTCTTCTCGGTCCTGAACGACGACTCGCAGCCGTCGTACGAGGTGGGCGCAGTCGGGACCACGCCGGAGCTGTTCGACCCCGCGCTCGAGTTCTCCGCCCAGCAGGCCGACGTCGGAGTGACCCTCGTGTCGTTCGATGATCGGGCCGCTGCGGACGCTGCTCTCGACGACGGTGACATCGACGTCATCCTCACCGCGGACGACAGCACGCTGACGTGGCAGGGTGACGAGAGCGATGAGTTGTTGGCCGTGGTGGACCAGGCATGGCGGACCGCAGGAGCGGCCGATGCAGCGAGTGCGGCCGGACTCGACGACGCGCAGGTGGCGTCGATCCTCGACCCCCAGCCGTTGACCTCCGAAGTGATCGACCCAGACGACGGCCCGGGCGTCGGCCTCCTCGTCGGGTTCGCCAGCGCCGTGCTGCTGTTCATCTCGATCACCACGTTCGGCAGTTACGTGTTGACCGGTGTGGTGGAGGAGAAGAGCACCGGCGTCGTCGAGGTGCTGCTCTCCCACATGAAGCCACACCAGCTGCTCGGCGGCAAGGTGTTCGGAATCGGGTTCGTCGCGCTGATCCAGTTCACGGCAGCGGTGCTCGCGGGGCTCGTCTCGCTGCGGATCTCGGGCATCGACGTACCGTCGGAACTGTGGATCGGGCTGCCCGCCACGATCCTGTGGTTCATCGGTGGCTTCCTCCTCTACAGCACCCTCTTCGCGCTCGCCGGCTCGTTCGTGTCACGGATGGAGGACGCGCAGAGCGCGGCTGCACCGATCACGTCGGCGTTCACGATCGGCTACGTGCTGGTCTTCACCTTCGGGGCCGATCCGGACAGTGTGGTCGCCGCGGTACTGTCGCTGCTGCCACCGTTCGCCCCGCTGCTGATGCCGTTGCGAATGGTCACCGGGGCCGCAACGATTCCCGAGGTCGCCGTCGCCGCCGTCCTGCTGGCCCTCGCCGTGTGGGCGATGATCCGCCTCGCCGGTTCGGTCTACTCGCGCACCCTGCTCCATCGCGGCAGCCGGATCACGTGGCGCGAAGCGCTCCGCCGCCAGCCGTCCGGCGCTTGATCGCCGTCGCGCCAGGTCGTGCACCGGTGCCCGGCACCGATGCGCGACTTCGTCGGACGGGTGCCGGAATCGTGACGGGTTCGGGGCGGGGTGTCCCGTAGCCTGCCTGCCGTGACGAACGATGGAGCGGACGGCAAGCGCCCGAACGACGTGATCCGGATCGGGTTGCTCGGATGCGGCAACGTCGGAGCGGCCTTCGTGCAGCTCGTCGAGGCCCAGCAGGACGAGGTCGCTCGTCGGACCGGGCTGCGCATCGAGATCACCCGCGTCGCCGTCCGCAACATCTCGGCACCCCGCGACGTCGAGGTTGCCGACGGCGTACTGACCCGTGACGCCCACGGCGTGGTCGCCGACCCCGACATCGACATCGTCGTGGAAGCGATCGGCGGGATCGAGCCCGCTCGCGAACTCATCCTCTCCGCCCTCGCGAACGGCAAGCCCGTCGTCACGGCCAACAAGGAACTCCTCGCCAACGTCGGCGCCGAGCTCTACGCCGCCGCCGACGCCGCCGGACGCGACCTGCTGTTCGAAGCTGCGGTCGCCGGCGGCATCCCGATCGTGCGGGCGCTGCGGGAGAGCCTTCACGGGGAACCGATCACCCGGGTGCTCGGCATCATCAACGGAACGACCAACTTCATCCTCACGAAGATGACCGACGCGGTCGCAGGTGGCGGCGACGCCGACTACATCACCGCGCTCAACGAAGCCCAGCGGCTCGGGTACGCCGAGCGTGACCCGACGGCCGACGTCGAAGGCTTCGACGCCGGCGCGAAGGCGGCGATCATCGCCACCGTCGCGTTCGGGGCCAAGGTCGTCGCCGGCGACGTGTACCACGAGGGGATCAGCAAGATCACCGGCGCCGAGATCGCCATCGCCCACCGCCTCGGCTACGTGGTCAAGCTGCTCGGCATCATCGAGCGCGACCCGTCGAACGGCGACATCAGCGTCCGCGTCCACCCGACGATGGTGCCGATCAACCATCCGCTCGCCTCGGTGCGTGACAGCTTCAACGCAGTGTTCGTCGAGGGCGCCTTCGTCGACTCGTTGATGTTCTACGGACGAGGTGCCGGCGGCGCACCGACTGCGAGCGCGGTGTTCGGCGACGTCGTCGACGCGGCGGTCAACCTGCGTGCAGGCACCCACGGATCGCTCGGCACGCTGACCCATGCCACGATCCGCCCGATCGACGAGACGTCGGCCGAGTACCTGCTCGGACTCGACGTCGCCGACCTGCCCGGCGTCCTGCACGCAGTGACGGGCGTTTTCGCCGCCCACGGTGTCAGCATCCGCGTCGCCGAGCAGGAGGGCAATGGCCCCGATGCACGTCTCGTGTTCATCACCCACGCCGCCCGTGAATCCGACGTGCAGGCGACCGTGCGCGAACTGCGCGACCTCGACGTCGTACGCAGCATCGGTGGCCTCCTGCGTGTGATCGGCGACTGATCGATGCGGTACGTGTCGACGCGGGGGACCGCTCCCGAACTCGGATTCGCGGACGTTCTGCTCGCCGGCCTCGCCAACGACGGCGGCCTCTACGTGCCCGACCACTGGCCGACGCTTGCCGCGCCAGCGGCCAACTCCGGTGTCCCCCGCACCTACGTCGACCGGGCGGTGGAAGTGATGCTGCCGTTCGTCGAGCCCGATCTCGACGAACCGACCCTGCGCCGCTTGTGCGACGAGGCGTACGCGACGTTCCGGCATCCGGCCGTCACCCCGCTCGTGCAGCTCGAGCACCAACTCTGGGTGCAGGAGCTGTTCCATGGCCCGACGCTCGCGTTCAAGGACGTCGCGCTCCAGTTGGTCGGTCGGATGTTCGACCATGTGCTGGCGAGCCGGAACGAGCGGGTCACCGTCGTCGGCGCGACGAGTGGCGACACCGGCTCGGCGGCCATCGACGGCGTCGCAGGGTGCGAGCACGTCGACATCGTGATCTTCTACCCGTACGGCCGTACCAGCGAAGTGCAGCGCCGGCAGATGACCACCGTCGATCAACCGAACGTGCACGCCGTCGCCATAGAGGGCACGTTCGATGACTGCCAGGATCTCGTGAAGGCGATGTTCAACGACGCACCGTTCCGCGAGCGCAACAGCCTGTCGGCGGTCAACTCGATCAACTGGGCCCGGGTGATGGCACAGACCGTGTACTACGTGACTGCGGCCGAAGCACTTGCTGGCCCGGTGACGTTCAGCGTGCCGACCGGGAATTTCGGCAACGTGCTGTCGGGCTGGATCGCTCGCGAGATGGGCGCACCGATCAGCGACTTCGTCATCGCGTCGAACACCAACGACATCCTGGCCCGCTTCGTCAACGACGGCGACATGTCGACGCGCGACGTCGTCCCGACGCTCAGCCCGTCGATGGACATCCAGGTGTCGTCGAACTTCGAGCGTCTGCTGTTCGAGATGAACGGACGCGACGGTGGAATGACGGCAGAGCAACTCGGCCGGTTTCGCGCGACCGGACGTCTCGAGATCGAAGGCGACCAGCGGGCCGAGTACATCGACGGGACGTTTCGCGCGACCTCCTTCGACGACGCGGCGACGATCGCCGAGATGCGTCGGACCCAGGCCGCGACGGGCATGGTGCTCGATCCTCACTCCGCCACCGGTGTCGCCGCCGCCCGACGGTTCGCCCGCGGGGACGCCAACGTGGTGTCACTCGCCACGGCGCACCCCGCGAAGTTCCCCGACGCAGTGGAGGTGGCGACCGGGCGTCGTCCCCAGCTGCCCGATCACCTCGCTGACCTGCTTGCGCGTCCCGAGCGGACCCAGACCGTGGCCAACGATCTCGAATCGGTCGAGCGTCTGGTCGAACAACTGGTCGGTCGCTGACGTTGCATCGAACGGGCCGGAAGGGGTAGCGTGCACGCTGCTCGGTTCTTCCGAGCCGCACCCCGAGTTCTCGGTCGTGTGCGAATTCTGTTCAGGGGATCGACTTTCCGGGCGCACTCGTCTCCCAACCTCCTCTGATACTCCATCACTCGCGTGCCCTGTCCACACGGTCGCGGGAAGAGAGGAACACCGTGGCCGCTGCGGCACTCGAACAATCGATTCTCGAATCGAAGGACAAGGACACCCTCCTGGAAATGGCGAAAGCCCTCGGTGTCAAGGTCAACGCCCGCCTCAAGAAGGGCGAGATCATCGACAAGATCCTCGACACGACCGGGTCCGGTAGCCCGGCACCGAGTTCCTCGGCCGCCCCCACCCCGGCGTCGAACGACGATCGGTCGGCGACGAACGGGTTCGCTGACCGCAACGAGCAAGCCGACGACCTGTCGGCCGACCTCGTCGCGACACCGTTGGCCCCGGTTGGTCCGTCCGCCTCGACGGGCGCAGACCCGGTCGTCCTCGGCGCCGACGGCGAGCCGCTCGCCGACTGGGAGATCGCACTGCTCGCCGAATCACCCGGCGACTCCGCCGACGGTGAGTCGGACTCGACCGCCGGGTCCTCCGATTCGCACGCGCGCTCCGGCGACCAGGGCCGCAACAGCACGCAGAACCGCATCGAGACACAACGTGGCGACGGCGGCCAGCATCGCAACGACGGCAACCGCAACCGCAACGACGGCAACCGCAACCGACACGACTCAGGCGGTCAGGGCAACCCGGGCGGTCAGACCGGTCCGGGCAATCCGGGTGGTCAGGGCGGTCAGAACCAGAACCGCAATGCCCAGAGCCGCACTGACGACGGCCTGGCCGGCGATGCCGATGGCAACCGTCGTCGCCGTCGTCGTCGGAAGGGTCGCGGCGGCCAGGAGGGTCCGCAGGGCGAGGACGTCGACCTCATCGAGGCCGACGACTTGACGTCACAACCGCTCGAGGCGGTCGACGTCGAGGGCTACCTCGACATCCGCGACGAGGGGTACGGATTCCTGCGTGTGAAGGGGTACCTGCCGAGCAAGGAGGACGCGTACATTCCGTTGCGACTCGCCAAGCAGTACGGCATGCGCAAGGGCGACCATCTCACCGGCAAGGTCCGCCCCGCCGGTCGCAACGAGAAGAACCCCGGTCTGCTCGAGGTGTACACCATCAACGGTGCCGACCCCGAGCTCGCCAAACGGCGCCCGAACTTCGAAGACCTCACTGCGTTGTTCCCCGACTCGCGCCTGACGCTGGAGGACAAGAACGACCCGACGAACATGACGGCGCGAATCATCGACCTCGTGGCGCCGATCGGCAAGGGCCAGCGCGGCATCATCGTCTCGCCCCCGAAGGCCGGCAAGACCACGGTGATGAAGACGATCGCCAAGTCGATCGAGCTCAACAACCCCGAGGTCGTACTCATCGTGCTGCTCATCGACGAGCGGCCCGAAGAGGTCACCGACATGCGTCGCTCCGTGAGCGGCGAGGTCATCTCCTCCACGTTCGACCGCCCGAGTGACGAGCACGCCCATGTCGCCGAGATGACCATCGCCAAGGCGAAGCGCCTCGTCGAGGAGGGCAAGGACGTCGTGATCATGCTTGACGGCATCACCCGCCTCAGCCGGGCCTACAACCTCGCCGCTCCGGCGAGCGGCAAGATCCTCTCCGGTGGTATCGACGCCGGGGCGCTCTACCCGCCAAAGCGCTTCTTCGGTGCCGCCCGTAACGTCGAGGAAGGTGGCTCGCTCACGATCCTCGCCACGGCGCTGGTCGACACGAACAGCCGTATGGACGAAGCGATCTTCGAGGAGTTCAAGGGCACGGGCAACATGGAGCTGCGCCTGGACCGCAAGGTCGCCGAGCGTCGCATCTATCCCGCCATCGACGTCGACGCGTCGTCGACCCGCCACGAGGAGCTGCTGTTCGACCGCAAGCAACTCCAGCAGGTCTGGAAGCTCCGCCGTGTTCTCTCGGGCCTGGCCGCCGACGGCAGCGCTGCCGCCGGTCTCGAATTGCTGATCGACCGTCTGAAGACGTTCCGCACGAACGATGAGTTCCTGGCGGAGATCGCCAAGCAACCATCCATGTGAACGTGACGTGAGTTGGTGCGCGGTGCCTGACCCCGCGCACCAACTTCATGGGCTGCCGATAGCGTTGTACCCCGATCTCGAATGACGATCGGGGGCACAAGGGCCGCCCGTTCAGCCATTCTCGAAAGGATCATCATGAAGACCGATACCCATCCCGAATACACCGATACGACCGTGAAGTGCTCCTGCGGGAACACCTTCGTCACGAAGTCGACGGTGAGCGGCGACCTGACGGTCGAGCTCTGCAACGAGTGCCACCCCTTCTACACGGGCAAGCAGAAGCTCGTCGACTCCGGTGGCCGCGTCGAGCGCTTCAACCGTCGCTACGGTTCGCGCAAGAACGCCCCCGAGACGCCCGCCGAAGACTGACCGCCACGATCGGCTCGGCCGCGCGCCGAATCGTCTCCGAAACGCCGCCGTTCCGGCCCGGAGCGGCGGCGTTTCCGCGTCTCAGATCTTGACGAGATCCTGAGAAAACCACCGAAAGAGATGGTCTAACCTCTCGGCGTAGTGGGACCAGTAGTGAGCGGGATGTAAGTGGCGGACCCAGCGTTCACCGAAGCCAATGTGCGGCACCTCCTTCGGCGCGCCGAGTTCGTCGACCGTCCCGCCCGGGTCGTCGAACTCATGGCGCTCGGTTCGATGGCCGCCGCGGTCGACAACGTGATGGCCGTCGATCCGGCGCCACCGAACGTGACGTGGGTGTCGACCCAGGACTGGCAGCGCAGTGTCGAGCTCACCCATTTCTGGATGGACAGGATGGCGCTGGACTCGCCACGGCCGCTCCAGGAGAAGATGTCGTTCTTCTGGCACGGCCATTTCTGCAGCGAGTACGGCAAGGTCGGCAACGCCGAACAGATGCGCCTGCAGATCGACCTGTTCCGCAAGGACGGCCTCGGCAACATCCGCGACCTCGCCAAGGCCATGTCGATCCAGGTCGCGATGTTGCGCTACCTCGACAACAACCAGAACAAGAAGACGTCGCCGAACCAGAACTTCGGTCGCGAACTGATGGAGCTCTTCCTGCTCGGTGTCGGCAACTACACCGAAGCGGACGTCGAGGCCGGCACTGCGGCCTGGACCGGCCACACCGACCAGTGGGACGATGAGGTGTCGCCGTATCGGTGGAAGCCGACGTGGCACGACTCCTCGGTGAAGACATTTCTCGGGGCGACGATCAACGCAGGTGCCGACTGGACGCAGCACGGGCCCGAGACGATCGACGTCATGCTCGGCAGCGGTCGTGTTCCGGTGGGAGCGACCGTCGTCGCCAATCGGGGACGGCCGACCCGCGACGTTGCTGCCGAATTCCTGTCGAAGAAGCTGTGGATGGTCTTCGCGACCGATGCGGCGATGTCCACGTCGGTGCGCGACGCCATGCGCGATGCACTGCTCTCGTCGGACTTCGATGCCAGGGCATGGGTGCGAGCGATGCTCATGCACCCGGACTTCTACACCGACAGCGTCAAGACCGGACTCGTCCGATCACCCGTCGAGTTCGTCGTCGCATTGCAGGCCGCGACGGGACGGCGATCTGCCGACGTGAACGTGACGTGGCTGATGGAAGGGATGGGTCAGCGGCCGCTCTTCCCGCCCAATGTCAGCGGCTGGAAGGCCAACGCGTACTGGATCAACGCCAGTGCCGCAGAGAACCGCGCCCGGGTCGTGCAGAGCTTCATGTGGGCGAGCAGCCGGACGTATTGGCAGACCGGGGGAACGGGTGTGATCAACCTGGCCGGCGGGCAGATCTCCAACGGCGAGATCACGGCACGCGGACCATGGCCGGCATACGTCCCGGTGATGTCGGCGTCGCAGCTCGTCGATCGATTCCTCCAGCTCACCGGGCTGGCCGTCAGCACCTCGACCTACAACGAGCTCGTCGCGTTCGCGACGAGAGCGACGATCTGGGAACGGCAGGACGCGTTGCTCCTGCTCCTACTCGCACCGGACATGCACGTCGCGTGAGGAACTGACCATGCTCGATCCCGAAATCTCCACCGCTGGTGCCCTCCAACACCTGTCGCAGCCGGACGACGACAGGTGGGCCGTCGACCGTCGCCGCTTCCTGCAGTTGGTCGGCATGGGCCTCGGCGCCGGCGTGGTCGCCGGGTCCAACTCGTCGCTGATCGAATCGGTGCTGACCGGCAACGAGCCGTGGGCGCACGGGGCCGGGCCCGTCGGAGCGACCGACGGCATCCTCGTCATCCTCGGCATGTACGGCGGCAATGACGGCTTGAACATGGTCGTGCCGACGAACGACAGCGCGTATCAAGCGCAGCGCGGCAACATCGCGATCGCACCGGGTGACACGTTGCCGATCGACGCGGCGAACGGCCTCAACCGAGAGCTCACCGAGTTCAAGCGATTCTGGGATGCCGGGCACCTCGCGGTGGTCCAAGGGGTCGGCTACCAGAACCCCGACCTCAGCCACTTCAACTCGATGGCCACGTGGATGTCCGGGCTCACCGGCGCGATCCCGTCGTCGGGATGGATGGGCCGATGGCTCGACGGTCATCTCGGCTCGAACAAGAACCTGTTCACCGCAGCTGAGATCGGGCACTCGTTGCCCCTGCACCTCGTGGGTCGGGTCCAGCGCGGCACGACGGTGCCCGCCGGTCGACCGGCGTTCGGGGCCGACACGTCGGCGCAGTCGCAGCGGATCTACTCGTCGCTGCGCACGATCAGTGCACCGAACAACACGACGTGGAAGGGCCGGATCGGTCAGGCCATGGTCGACCAGCTCGATGTGGCCAGGACCCTGCGGCCGATCATCCCCGATGCCCTGCCGGAGGCGGAGTCGTCGGCCAGGCTGGAAGTGATGGCGCGTCTCATCAACGCCAACCTCGGGTTTCGCGTGTTCACGGCCGGCTGGGGTGACTTCGACAGTCACGCCAACGAGCCCACGATGCACACTGCGCGGATGGCCGAGCTCAACGCCGCCGTGCAGCGCTTCTTCGAGATCCTGAGCCCGGCATGGGTGAACCGGGTCACGATCATGACGTTCTCCGAGTTCGGGCGCACGAGCTGGAGCAACGACGGCCGGGGGACCGACCACGGCACAGCGGCCCCGCACCTCGTGTTCGGTGCCCGGGTCAAGGGTGGCATGTACGGCCAGCGGCCGGCGCTCGCCGGCCTCAAGCGCTGGGACCGGATGGCCCACCACGTCGACTTCCGCGACTACTACGGCAGTGTCATCGACGGTTGGATGGGCGGCGGTGGGTCCGACGTCGTCGGCAAGCCGGTCAACGACCTCGGTCTCTTCCTCTCCCCCGACGTGCCGGTCACGCCGCTGGTCCCCGTCGTCACGGCTCCCGTCGCCGCCGGCGGGTCCGGCGGTTCACCGGCCGTGGCCGGATCCGGGCGATTCGTCGCGCTCAATCCGACCAGGGTCTTCGACACCAGGGTCGGCGTCGGCGGTCGTCTCGGCGCCATCGGAACGGACGAGACCGTCAACGTGCAGATCACGGGGCAGGGCGGCGTTCCTGACGGGGCCCTGTCGGTGGCACTGAACGTCACGTCGGTAAACGCGACCGAGAGCACGTACTTCTCGGCCTTCCCGGCCGGTCTGCCGGTGCCGTCGTCGTCGAGCCTGAATCCGCAGCCCGGACGAGCGATCCCGAACATGGTGCTCGTCGGCATCGGCGCCGGTGGAATGGTGAGCATCTTCAACAAGTTCGGTCAAGCCGACTGCATCGTCGACGTCTTGGGTTACTTCCATCCGAGCGACGGTTGCGGGCTGGAGCCCCTCGTGCCGGAGCGACTGCTCGACACGCGTGTCGGCCTCGGCGCTCCTGCGGGCCGGGTCGGCGCCGGAGGTGTGGTCGAACTGCAGGTCGCCGGCGTCGGCGGTGTGCCGGCGACGGGGTGCGACGCCGTGGTCCTCAACCTGACGGCGGTCATGCCGAGCAGTGCCGGCTTCCTCACCAGTTGGCCGACCGGACAACCACAGCCATACATCTCCAACGTGAATTACGAACCTGGTCGGGTGATCCCCAACCTGATGGTGTGCAAGCTCGGCGCGGGCGGCAAGTTGAGCATCTACGTGAGCGACGGTGATGTCGATCTGATCGCCGACGTGGTCGGCTGCTTCACCGCTGGCGGCGTCCGGCACAGCGCAGTCGCACCCGATCGTCTGCTCGACACTCGCACCGGGGTCGGAGCGGCGGCGGCAGCGGTCGGACCCGGCGGCGAGGTCAGCCTGCAGGTCGCCGGCCTCGGAGGCGTGCCGGCAGGCGCCCAGGCCGTCGTGTTGAACGTCACTGCGACGAACGCGACGGCCGACACCTTCATCACCTCGTACCCGAGCGGGTCCGGTCGGCCGAACGCCTCGAGCCTCAACGTGAGTGCCGGACGCACCACGGCGAACCTGGTGCTCGCGAAGCTGGGTCCCGACGGCGCGGTGCGCCTGTTCAACGAATCGGGCACGGTCGACCTGCTCGCCGACGTGACCGGCTTCTTCAGCTGACCGGGCCCGACCGTGATCACGCATCTCACGACCAGTTGATGCGCGGGGTCTGACCCCGCGCATCAACTCGGTAGCGTCGATCCGGTGAGTGACACGGTCGGTTCGAGGCGCGGGGAGTTGCTCGGGATCAAGCTGCGGGCTCTGGTTTCCGAGCACGTCGGCGAGCCCGTGAGGGTCGAGGCGGGCGGCTTCGCGAACGGTTCCGCGCTGTTGGTCGACGGACGCGCCTGGGTGCTGATCGACGGTGACGCGAACCGGTCGCTCGGGGCCGCATTGGCGTGGGCGATTCGCCACGAGGCAACGTCGCTCGATCTGATCGCCGAGTCCCACACCGGTCTGCTCGCTCGACGGGCGGAACGGTTCGCGTTCCCGATCCGCGTGTGGTATCCGGTCGAGCGGACGCTGCTGGCTGCTGTCGCCGAACCCCTGCCGACGCCTCCGAATGTCCCCCCGGCGCACCTCGATGTGCGCGACATGATCGAGCGTGCTGGTGCGACCTTCACCGTGGAGCACGGTGTGGTGACGGGCGAAGTGCGCGGGCTCGAGGTGTGCCGCGTCGTCGACACGCCCACGTCGGGTTACTTCGACGAGCCCGACGGTGGCGAGCCGATCAGTGCGATGTCGTCGACTCCTTCACCCTCCGATCCAGCGTCCGACCGTGGCGTCATCGTCGAGGTCGGTGTCGGCGCACCGGATCGTGAGGCGTTCCGCATCATCCACGGCGACCTCCCGACCCTGGAGGCGCTCACCGACGTGGTGTCGACCGTCGACGGTCTTCGAACACCAGGAGCACCGCCGCATCCGCTCAACCGCCTCGCTCAGGAGCGGTTGCTCCGCTGGCGACTGCAGGAGCGGCCGGAACTGGTCGATCTCGATCGCGTCGAATCCGCCGAGCCGCCGTTGCCCCGCCAGGGTCTCAACGATGTGGTGCCGTGCGTGGCGTCCGGTATCGACTCGGACGGCCAGGTCGTCACGGTCGTCTGCTCGGTCGGCGTCGACCTCGATCTCATCCCGTTCGTCGCCGAGGTACAGGCGACCGTCGAATCGCCGGTCCTCGTCGTCGTGCCACCTCGCGACCTGATGTCGATCACGACCGAGCTGGCCGGGCTGCTCCACACGCCGGTGGCGTTCGCCACGGTCGATCTCTGACCGTTCGGTGCGACGACCTCACCGCATCGCCGGCAGCGGCGATCAGTAGCCTCGATCCAGCCATGCACGACCGTCTCCGACAGATCAACGACGAGTACGAGACGCTCGAGGCGCAACTCTCCGATCCGGAGGTGCTCGCCGATCCGGATCAGCTCCGGACGTTGTCGAAGCGCTATACGGAACTCGGGCCGGTGGTCGAGACCTTCCGCCGTCGGGAAGCTCGCGCCGCCGACGCCGACGCGGCCCGATCGATGCTGCCCGACGCCGTCGGTGACGAGCGCGATCTGCTGTCGGACGAAATCGCGGCGGTGAACGACCAACTGGTCGCGCTCGACGACGAGCTTCGAGAGTTGATGCTGCCGACCGACCCGCACGACGGCAAGAACGTGATCATGGAGATCCGGGGTGCGGAAGGGGGCGAGGAGGCCAACCTGTTCGCTCGTGATCTGTTCGAGATGTATCAGGCGTACGCGCTGAACCAGGGCTGGAAGCTCAGCGTCATGTCGTCGTCGGTCAGCGACATGGGCGGCTTCAACGACATCACGTTCGAGGTCAAGGGCGACACGGCTTGGCGGAACCTCAAGTTCGAGGGCGGACCGCACCGTGTGCAGCGGGTGCCGGCGACCGAGAGCCAGGGGCGGATCCACACATCGTCGTCGACCGTGACCGTGCTGCCCGAAGTCGACGAGGTCGACGTACAGATCGACGAACGTGACCTCGACATCGACGTGTTCCGGGCGAGTGGCCCTGGTGGCCAGGGCGTCAACACGACCGACTCGGCGGTGCGCATCACCCACCGTCCGAGCGGCCTGGTGGTGTCGATGCAGGACGAACGCTCACAGTTGCAGAACCGCGCCCGCGCGATGGTCGTACTGCGCGCCCGGTTGTTCGAGCTGGCGGAACACGAGCGCAACGCGGAGCTCTCGGCCGAACGCCGTTCGCAGACCGGCGGCGGGGGTCGCAGTGAGAAGATCCGCACCTACAACTACAAGGAGAACCGGGTGACGGATCACCGGATCGGTTTCACCGTGTACCGGCTCGCCGCAATCCTTGCGGGGGATCTGCAGGTGGTGATCGACGCGCTCGCAGCCGAAGAACGGGCGCGGCTGTTGGCCGAGGGTTCCGACAACTCGGACGGGTGACGCGAACGTGACGTGGCGTGAGCTGTGGGACGAGACCGCCACCACGATCGGTGATCGATCGCAGGCGAGGTGGCTGTGCGAGGTCGCCGCGTCGGCCGAGAACGGCGACGACTTCACGTCGATGCTCGGCGACGAGCCGACCGAGCGGATGGTCGCCCATCTCGATGCGATGCTCGTGCGGCTGGCGACCAGTGAGCCGCTGCAATACGTGCTCGGCCAGTGGAGTTTCCGCCACATCGAACTGGCGATCGACCGGCGGGTGCTGATCCCGCGGCCCGAGACCGAAATCGTGGCCGGTGTCGCGATCGGCAAGGCGACGGAGTTCGACCCGGAGCGGATGGTCGCCGACCTCGGGACCGGATCGGGCGCGATCGGACTCTCGATGGCGTTCGAGCTGCCGCTGGAGGGCACCACGGTGTGGATCACGGATGCGAGCGCCGACGCACTCGATCTCGCGCGTGCGAACCTCGCCGGGCTCGGTCGTGCGGGCCGGAACGTTCGAGTGGGCCAGGGATCGTGGTTCGAGGCCCTGCCACCCGACGCGATCTTCGACGTGATCGTGTCGAACCCGCCCTACGTCGAGATCGGCTCGCCCGACATCGACACCTCGGTGACGGAGTGGGAGCCGCCGGCAGCGCTCTTTGCCGGCGGCGACGGCTTGGACGACATCCGCGCCCTGATCGCCGGCGCACCGCGCCACCTGCGCCGCGGCGGCTGGCTCGTGCTGGAGATCGGTTCGAGCCAGGGCCCGGCCGTCGCAGATCTGCTGGGTGCCAGCGACTACGTCGAGGTCGAGATCCGCCCGGACCTCGCCGGCCACGACCGAGTCGCCGTGGCGCGCCGCTTCTGATCGACTCTCACTCGACTGGCCCCTGGCTACGTCCCTGCGGTTCTCCGCGACCGGGTGCGACGCACGATCAACAGGCCGATTCCGACGACGATCGCCAACGCGCGCCGAGCTTCAGCACGGGACCGATCCCGCTGCCCGTGGTCGGCAGCGATCCGCCGAGAGGTGGAGTCGTGCCCGATGACGCGGGGCCTTCAACTGCGGGCTGCACCCCGATCACCCCGGACGGAACCGTCGTGGGCGGGATCGTCGTCTCGACGTTGGGCACAGCGGCGGCAGCCGTGCCGCCGCCCGGCGTCGTCGGCGGGACGAGGGGGGTGGTCGTGGTGGGGCCGGCAGTCTGGGCGGGCACGAGCGGCGCAGCGATGTCGGCTGACGGCACACCAGCGATCAGGAGCGCGCTGCGTCCGGTCCAGAGTGCGACGTTCCCGAGCCCGTCGGCCGAGTTGCCACTGAAGGTGCCGGCGATCGTGGGGAGCTCGCCGATCAGCAGGAATGCTCCGCCCGAACCGCTGGCCTGATTGGTCACGAAGTCGGACCCAGCGACGGACAACACACCGCTCGATGCGATCGCTCCTCCGGATTCTCCGGACGTGTTCCGCTCGAACATGACACTCGTGACGGTGAGGACCGTGTTGCTGACGATCGCTCCGCCGCTGCCCTGCGCACTGTTGGCCATGAACGACGAGTTGGACACGGCCACGGGCGGATCGCTCAGCGCGAGCGCCCCACCGGCGTCGGCCGAGTTGCCGGTGAAGGACGAGTCCGTGACGGTCAGCCCGACGCTGCTGTACACCGGCGACGTGCGCACGAAGACCGCCCCGCCCAGCCCGGCCGCGGTGTTGGCATCGAAGTCGACGTCGTCGACCACGCCGACCGTCCCGTTGTCTCCGACACCCTCGATCGCGAACCCACCGCCGTCCTTGATCGCCGTGTTGGCGGTGAATGCAGAGCTGCGGACGCTGAACGAGGGAGGGAAGCTGACGAACGCTGCGCCGCCGGACTGCGACGCTCCATTGTCCGAGAATGTGGAACCGGTGATCGTCACCGCTGCGTCCGCCGTGAACACGGCGCCACCGTTCTGGCCATAGTTGCGGACGAACGTCGAGTCGGCGACGACCAGCGCGCCTCCGACGAGTCCGATCGCCCCGCCGTCGCCGGTTGCGCCGTTGTCCTCCACGACCACCGAGACGAGCGTCACTGCGGTGTCGGTCGCGAAGATCGCACCGGCCCCTCCCTGCTCGGCGAACCCGTTGCGAAGCGTCACGTCGACGAACGTCAGCGAACCACCGGTCGCCTCGAACAAGCGGTCTGCTCCGGTCCCTTCGATGATCGTCGAGGGCCCGGCACCGCGGATCTCGACGCCGTTCGTCGGCACGGTCAGCGCCGAGGGGACCTCGAACGTGCCGGCAGGCAACGCGACCGAGACGTCGCCGACGGTCGCGGCGAGCGTGATCGCCGCGCCCAGGGTGCACTGATCGGGGAGTGCACAGTCGCCCCCCGTCGGTGCGGTGGAGTCGACGTCGATCTGTGTCGCGGCTGCGGCCGTCGGGGCGTCCCTGCCAGCGATCGACATCGAACCGATCACGACGCACGCCGTGGTGGCGACCAATGTGGTCAGGCGAGTCATCAGTTGCCCCCCGTGCCGTAGCCGACGCGGATGTCGCCAGCCGTGAAGTTGATGGTCTTCTCACCGGGCGGGAACGCCTCGAGCAGTTTCCGCGGCGAGTACAGCCCGGTGATCGGGTCTTTGAACTTCTCCAGACCAGCGAGTCGGTCGAGGATCTTGCCAGCGGCGTACCCGTCGCCGGCTGCAGTGAGCGCAGCGGCTTTCGATCGCGCCAGGTTCTCCAACAACTCCAAACGCCCCGCCACCTTGGTCGCAGCATTGATCGCCGTCGCCGGATTGGCGTTGCCGAGCTGGAACGGAATGGCCGCTGCGTAGTAGTCCGATGGAAGGTCGAACGCTGCGTCGCTCCACCCGTGGAACGGGAACCGCTTCAACTTCTTGAACTCGGCATTGAAGAACGTGGTGACCTCGCCGCGCGACACACCTCTCGGGTACACCCCGTCCTTGGGGGTGACGGCCTGGATGTCTCCGTCGCTGAGGTACGGCTTGTTCGCGACGGCGTCGTCGATGTGCACCATTCCATTCGTGCCGTCGACGGCGACAGGTGCGGCCTTGTACTTCTGGATGTTGGACCGCATGATCTGATCGCGGATGGCGGGCACGTCGGCGGGGTCGATGCCTTTCGCCAACAGGAACTCCGGTTCGGTCAACTGTTCGAGGTACTGCATCCCGTACGGGACCGGTGCGTTCGGGCGGGCGCTGAGGACTGTGATGCCGCCGTCATCCGCGTACCGAGCCCCCGCTTCGGTGAGCGTCCTGAGCGGGTTGCCGGGCTTGTTCCAGTCAGCCCAGATCTTCTGCTGGGAGGTCAGTCGATCGAAGTACTTGGCAGCGAAGCCCGGGTTCGCTGCTTCTAGGTTGGCGATGGTGGCATCGGCGAGCGGTGTGGGATTGAAGATCGCCACCCTGCCGGCGCGCGCGGGGTCGGCCCCGAGCATCATGTCGAGCACCGACACGGCCTTCGGCTTGATGAACTCCGGTTTGGCGATGCCGTCGAGACCGACCGACAGCGGCTCGGACGTGCGCATCGACACCATGAACTCCGTGCCGAACTTCTCGTTCGCCTTGCTGATGGTGGACTGCAGGCCGGCGGAGTCCTCGGCCAGCAGCCCGCCCTTGCCGGTGACCGTTGCGACGTCGATCACCATGCCCTCGGGTAGCGCCTGGTAGTTGTCCATGACCTGCGCCGCTTGTGCCTGTCGCAGGACCATCGATTCGGCGGCGTCCTCGGCGACCATCGTGGTGGCGACGATCGCTTCCTCGACGCGTCCGCCTGCCGTGAACACCGAGAGCCCGGTGCGGGCGACCGGCGCGGCGAGCTTCACGACGGCGGCGGTCCCCGCTTCACCAAGGGCGGCAGCCATCCCCGCTTCCGACCCGGTCCACATGAGCGAGCCGGAGAACTTGGCCAGATCACGTCGCGCTTGAGCGGGGTTGGTCAGCGCCTGTCGGCCGTAGTCGGCGAGGACAGGTCCGAGCCCGACGATCGCTTCACCCATCGCCGAGGTGACGGCGGTGGTGGTCGCCGAGGCCGATTCCCTGACCGTCTGCAAGCCCTCGACGGTGTGGGCGGCGAGCCATGCCTGCCCGAGGTACCCCGCGTTCTCGAGGGTGGATGAGGGAAGTTGCTTCGCCGAGGACCACAGTCCTTCTGCGATCGCCCGGCGTTGGACGGGGTCCTCGACCGCGGCGTAGATGTTCGCCAAGGTCTCACCGCCACTCCTGCCGAAACCGTCCATCCCCTCAGCCAACCCCTCGACGTAGGAGTCGGTGATGCTGCGGACGAAGCCGGGCTCGGATGACGTCGGCGCCGACGTGGCGGCCGCTGCGGCGAGCCGGCGGAGGGAGGGGTCGGAGATGCCCGCCTGTGCAGCGCCGTTCAGGGCCGACTGCGTCGGGGGATCGAAGCCGAGCGCGGCGATCACCTGGCTCATCGACGCGTTTGCGAGTTGCCCGCGGCCGTCGACCATCGCACCGAGGATCTGGACAAGGCCCTCCACGGCCACCTGGTCGCGTACCTGCTCGGACCAGTTGGCCACGGCGAGGACGGACATCGCCTGGACCGTCGTGACGGCTTCGCCGGTGGTTCGTGCCGTTCCGTTGGCCGTGGAGGTGAACACGCTGGCACCCACGGTCGGGGCATTGAACACGTAGGACACGCTGGCTGATGCGCCCGGTTCGAGGGACGTCGGCAGGGCGGCGTCAGGCCCGCTCACGTACGACACGTTGGGTTCTGCTGCAGCCGGGTTGTCCCCCGACTCGACGACGAGCCCGTTCGGTCCGGTCCAGGAGATGCCGTCGATCGCGTCGTCGGTCGGGTTCGTGATCGTCAACCTGACCGTGAAGGACTTGCCGATCTCGATCACCTGGCCTTCGAGTTGGATGTCCAGGCCCGGGTTCCCGGCGACGTCGAAGGCCAGCGACGCCGAGGTCGCGTCGGTCGCGACGCCGTCGAGCAGACCCGTTGCGCCGATGTGCACGAACGTCTCGCCCGCTTGGAGCGGGTCGACCGGCAGCTCGATCGCCTTCGATTCGCCGGCCGCGAGACCGAAGGCGCCGAGCGGGCTGTCGTCGGTCACGGCGACATTGTCTGCGGGGTCGAAGGTCACGACGGGCACGATGTTCGTCACGGGTTCGTCGCCGTAGTTGACGACCGTGAACCCGACGGTGCCCGGTTCGCCGACCTCGAGCGGTGACGGGTCGATGACGACATCGGCGATGGCGAGGGGTTCGGCGACGACCTGAACCGACCGGGTGATCGAGTTCTGTTCGCCGTCCGTGTTGACCGCCGTCAGCGTCACGCGGTAGGTCCCGGACCTCGTGTATCGGTGCGCAGGGTTGGCGCCGACGCCGGTGGTTCCGTCGCCGAAGTCCCACGACTCGAACAGCGTCCGATTCTGGATGTCGGTCGACTTCGACTGGAACGACACCATGCCCCCATCGATGTCGTAGCGGAAGTCCGCGGACACCGTGCCGTAGTACACGGCCTGTTCGGCCAGGGCGTTCTTGCGGAGGACGTTCTGGTGATTCGGTGGTGTGCCGTAGATCTCCTGGAGGAAGTCGTTCGTACCGGGTTCGAAGTAGCTGACGCTCGCGCTCCACTTCATCCACGTCGGCGGCGCCGAACCCGTGGGCACGGTGAACTGACAGAAGAACGGTGGTTGGTTCCCCACGATGTTGCAGGTGACCGGTGTGATCAGCGGCTCGCCTCCCGCCTGCCCCTGTGTCGCGCTCAGCGAGGCGAAGTTCCAACATGGCGCAGGGAACTCGGCGGCGCGGAGCGGTCGACACTTCGGAATGCTCGGCGCGAAGACCACGGTCACCGTCTGGCCCGGCACGATCGCGGTCGGCCCCTCCACCGTCGCATGGTCGAAGTTCCGCACGCAGTACGGGCTCGGGTCGTTCTCGATGCACGGTGCAGGTTTGCCGGCAGGCTCAGCTGCGACGGAGCGTTCACCCGCACCGATTGCGATCGTCGAGAGGAGCAGCGCCGCCATCAGCAGCGCTCGGCGCCGCGATCTCGTCGCCTCGATCTGGTTGTCGCCCATTGGGACAGCATCGCTGGACGCCGTCCGTCGACCGTCCGATCGCCCAGGGTGGCCGGTGCGCCGCGTGGCGCGGTCGCTCGCAGCGGTGGACGACTCGCCCGGCTCCGGAGTCGGCGGCGCCCCGGTGGTGGGCGTGACACACTGAGCCGGTGCACCGGGAGCGGCTGGTCGACCTCGTGGGTTCCGACGCGATCGTGCTCATCGAGGGCCCGGCCGGTTCGGGCAAGACACTGCTCGCCGAAGACCTCCTCGCGCGCTGGGTGAACGCGCTCGATGGCGTCGAACCGCAACGGTCGCATCCACCGTCGATCGTGCTTCCTGTCGACCCGAGCCGACCATGGTTCATCGACGATGCGGAGGCGGTGGCGATCGAGGAGGCCGTCGACCTCGTCTCGGCCGTCGAGCGCCATCGGGCACCGGTGGTCATCGCCGGCCGGCGCACGGACGCGTTTGCACCGCTCCGTCATCGCAGCGATGTACGGCTGATCGGGCGGACCGATCTGTCGTTCACGGTCGACGACCTCGCGGCGGAGCTCGGTGGGGAGGCACCCGCCACCCTCGTCGCCGACCTGCTGACGGCGAGTGCCGGTTGGGCGACGGTCATCGATCGGGCACTTCAACGGATCGCCGTCGACCCGCATTGGTCGCCGTCGGGAGCGAACGGTGCGAACGTCCTGATCCGCGATGCGGTCGGTGACATCGCATCGCTGACACCCGTGTTGCGACTTCCGATCGTCGACGATGCGATGGTCGCCCCCGACATCTTGGGCCGTCTTCCACTGCACCGGGTCGGGCGCTGGTGGTCGGTGCCGTCGGTGGTGAGAGCGGCCCTGGGGCCCATACCCGAACTCTCCATCGACGAACTTGTCGCCGCCGGACGACGGTACCTCGGCCACGGCGAGGTGACTGTGGCTGCCGATCTGATGGTCGACGCGGCCGACTCCGACGCCACGGTCCGCGTGTTCGACGGCGTGTCGTCGACCACGCTGGCGTCTCTCGAGACCTGGCGGCTACGTCAACTCGTCGCGAGCGTCCGCCCGGCGGCAGCGTCAGCACCCTTCCTCCATGAGGCGGCCCGTGCCGCAGAGCGGGCCGACACCGACTCGTGGGGCGCGTGGCTGCAGTTGGCGTCAGAGGTCGCCGACACCGGCCCGCTCGCTCGGGCCATCGCGGTCGACCTCGCACGCCACCGCAATCGCACGGGCGATTTCGCCGGGAGTTCGGCCGATGCCATGGCGCTGTTGGCCGAGATCCCAGCGGACGAGCCGGACACCCGCGCTCGGGCGCTCGTGGTGATCGCGATGTCCGAGGTCTACGAGTGCACGGCCGCGTCGCTGGCCTCGGCGATCGATCGGTACCGGGAGGCGTGCGCGCTCTTCCGGCGCACTCAATCGTGGAGCGCCCGATCCGAGGCGCTCGAACGCCTCGGCTACCAGGCCCTGTTCATGGCCGGTCGGCCCATCGACGGGGAGCTGGCCATGCAGGAAGGACTGGCACTGCTCCCGGCGGGCGACTGGGTTCGTGCCTACTGGCTCACACATCACTCCGACCTGCTCGATTTTCTCGGGCGCTCGGTCGAGGCCGAAGCAGCGGCTGCGGAGGCGATCGAGATCGGTGAGCGGTCCGGCGACGACGTGCTGATCGGGATGGGGTGGTGGCAGCGGTCCTGGATGGCATCGCACCGGCGCGATCGGCGCGGGTTCCGTACGGCGATCGAGATGGTCGAACGGCACCGGGGAACCTGGCTGACCGAAAGCCAGGAGGTGGTGTTCCTGGCGTCGACCGCCGAGCGGTTCCTGTTCGTCGACGACGTCGAGGGATACGAGACGACGATCGCTCGAGCGGCCGAGGTTGCCGAGGCAACGGGCCTCCGAGAGCCGGTCGACATCGCACGCGTCTGGTTCGATGCCACCCACGGAGACGCGGACGAAGCCGTCCGCAGGCTCGACGAAATGGAGGAGACACCCGGCGTGGTGCCGGTGTACCGACCGCGACGGCTCGCGTTGAGAGCGGTCGCCCTGGCTCGACGGGGCGACTTCGAGGGGGCGCGCTCCGCACTCGGCGAGGCGAACCAAGTGGCAGCGTCGCTCGGGGTACCCGACCTGCTCCCTCGTCATCACGTCGCGCTGCTCGACCAGCTGTCCTCGCTGCTCGGCGAGGATCGCGCCGACTCACCCGCCGTGAACGTTCGCCTACTCGGTCGTTTCGCCGTCGACGGTTCGGAGCCGGGCAACTCGACGCCGCAGCCCGGTCACCCTGCAACGTTGGTCAAGCTGCTCGCCCTCACTGGTTCGATGACGACCGAGTCGGCGATCGATCGCCTCTGGCCCGATGTCGATGTGGCGACCGGCCGCGCACGCCTGCGGAATCTCCTGAATCGGCTCAAGCAGCAAGCGGGCCCGCTCGTTCTCCGCGACGCCGAGACGCTGCGTCTGGCGGACGACGTCGTGGTCGACGTCTCGGTGTTCGAGCATGCTGCGACCGCGGCGATGACGGCCAGCGCCGAGGAGCGAGTCGGGCGAGCACGACACGCGCTCGCGCTCTACACGGGCGACCTGCTGCCGGGCGACGCGTACGAGGATTGGGCGAGCGGGCACCGCGAACGGCTCCGTCGTCGTGTGGTGACCCTGGCCGACATCGTGGGCGCGGACGCCGAAGCGCGACACGATCTGGACGAGGCGATCCACTGGTTCGATCTCGCACTCGAGATCGAGCCACTGGACGAGCTCCGTACGATCCACCTGTGCGAGATGCTGGTGACGGGCGGCCGAGCCGCCAGCGCCCGCCGGCTGGCTCAGCGCGGTGTGGCCGTGCTCGCCGATTTCGGTGTGAGGCCCTCGATCGCGCTCGAGAGTTTTGCGTCCGGCGAGCGGTAGCGAGCCGTAGCGGGCGGACGTTCGTCGGACGGTCGGAATCAACGATGCGAGGGTGAACCATCCCGCCGCGCGTCCGGCAACCCGTCAGATCACACTCGTGTGCCAATGGCTGAGCGAACCAGCGCGCACGGGTCGGTTGGTCGGTCGCGTCGAAGTCGTCTCCACCGGAGAGGTCCTTCCCATCCGGGATGTCGGCGAGCTGACCGAACTGGTGCGCCGGCTGAGTTCGGACCAGATGGAAGCGTCATGAGGAGAAACAGGTCAGTCGAGCGAGTGGGTCGCGTCCGAGGGAGGCACCATCTCATCCTGCCGATCCATCGCTCCCGCCGCGGATGGAGAGACGCCGAGGTCGGCTCCACTCAGCGATCGTGGACCGATCTTCAGCCGAAGCGGACGGCGACCTCGGCGAGCAGCGTGTCTTCCAGCGGCGTGACGTCCGCATCGACGCCGGCCACCTCACGGGCGGCCGAGAAGAGCGCGTTGCGCAGCACGCGGCTGCTGATCTGCCGATCGATGCGGTCGAGGAACTCGTCGATGCGTTCGGTCTCGATCGCTCGGCGGGCCTTCTCGATCGCCGGCCGGAGGTAGTCCTCGAAGTTGAACGCCTCTTCGCGCCACTCGGTGCTGATCTCGCGAACGACCGCGACCTCGTCGTCGCCGATCTGGGCGTCGGTCAGCATCACGAGTGCGAGCAACTCGAGCGCGGCCTGGTGCTCCTGGTCGGCGGTGGCATGAATGGCGACACCTTGGTACAGGCGGGCGAGACGGTCGTCCATGGAATCTCCAGGAGGTGCTGAGTCGGCGAAGGGTTTCGCCGGTGGGTCGAGGTTGTCAGGTCGGGCGCTCGATGCGCAAAGAGCGTCGCAGGAAGTTGAGCTGATGGAGCAGCAGATTCTCGGCGACTTCCTCCTGCGGGGTCATGTGCGTGACTCCGACGAGTGGGAGCACCTCGTGCGGCTTTCCGGCGGCGAGGAGCGCAGAGGAGAACTGCAGCGTGTGGGCCGCGACGACGTTGTCGTCGGCGAGGCCGTGGATGAGCAGCAGCGGCCGGGTCAGGTCGCCGGCGAGGGGGAGCAGTGAACTCGCGTCGTAGCCGTGGGTGGGGTCGTCGGGGTGCCCGAGGTATCGCTCGGTGTAGAAGGTGTCGTACAGCCGCCACTCCGTGACCGGTGCGCCGGCGACCGCCGCATGGAACACGTCAGGCCGACGCAACACGGCGAGCGCAGCGAGGAATCCGCCGAAGCTCCACCCTCGAATCGCGACGCGATCGAGATCGAAGACGCCCTCGAAACGTTCCGCCGCTGCGTGCAGCGCGTCGATCTGATCGTCGAGCGGCACCGTCGCGAGATCCAGGTGGACGGAACGTTCCCAGCCGGAGCCCCGGCCAGGCGTGCCTCGACCGTCGGCGACGACGACCGCGAACCCCTGGTCGGCGAACCATTGCGCGGACGCAAACGCGTTGCTCGACTTCTGGACGCGTAGGGCGTGCGGTCCGCCGTACGGATCGAGCAGTACCGGCAGTGGCGAACCGTCGTGGCCATGGGGGAGGAGTACCGCCGTGGCGATGCCGCGATCACCCGCGGCGAAGAGCGTGACGTTCGGCGAGACGAGTGGTCGCTCCGCGTGAGACACGAGGCGGTGGCCGTCGAGGGTGACGATCCGCGTCCCCGGCTCATCGAGCGTCGCCGAACGCACCACGGTGGTCGGCCCACCGATCGCCGCGCCGTGGACGCCCGGCTCGGTCGTGATCGCCGTCAGCTCGCCGCCCTGCCACTTCCAGACGTGCAGTTCGGTCGAGTCGTCGATCGCGTTGGCATGGAAGACGATCGTGTCGTCGGTCGAGTCGATCACCCCCCGCACTTGGAGGTCGGCCGGGGTGATCACCTCGCCATCCACCAGCAATCGGCGGGCGCCGTCACGATCGGCGGCGGTGACGAGCCGGCCGTCGGGGAGCAGCCGCGGCACGCCGGCGACGAGGTCGACCCAAGCGTCGTCGTAGTCGTGTGCGAGCACGCTGGTCTCGCCGGTGCTCGGCTCGATGCGAAGCGTCATCGAGCCTCGTTGGTCACGCGACACGACCGACATCAGCAGCCCCGCTTCGGTCCACCCGACCGTGGCGACGTACGGGAAGAACTCGCGGTCCCACTCGACGGCCACCTGCGAGCCGTCGAGACCGAGGACGTGCACCGTGACGACTGCGTTGTCCGTCCCCGCCGCTGGATAGCGAATCGTTCGGGCAGGGCTGCTCGGCGTGGCAGGGTCGGCGATGGTCCATTCGGCGACCGGCGCTTCGTCGACGCGGCAGGCCACGATGGCCTCGCCGTCGGGACTCCACCAGAAGCCGCGGTATCGACCCATCTCCTCGGCGGCGATGAAGTCGGGTGAGCCCCACGACACCGTCGATCTGTCGTCGGGTCCGTCGCCGGCGAGAGTTCGCGAGGACCCGTCGAGCTCACCGATGCGCAGCGTCGATCCGCTCACGTATGCGATCCGCCGAGCTGTGGGATCGGGGCGCGGGTCGAAGACGGGTCCGTCGACGTCGAGTGGGCGCGCGCGACCCGACAGCAACCCGGCGGCGAACAACTTGCCACCGACGGCGAACGCGACGACGGTCGTCTTGGCATCGGTCGCGTAGGCGGTGATCCCGCCGGCGCCCTCGCGTAGACGTTCGCGCTGGGCGCGCTCCTCGGCGGTCATCGTCGAGGCGTCAGGACCCTCCTCGGAGCCGAACAGCTGGCGAGGGTCGGCGACGACTCGTTCCTCGCCACTGTCGACGTCGAGCACCCACAGCGAGTTGACCTGATCGCTGCCGCCGGCGCTGCGCAGGAACACCACTCGCTTGCCATCGGCACTGACGGTGATGTTGCGTGGCTCGCCGAGCGTGAACCGTTGCGTGCGTGCGTACTGGCGGGGAAAGGTGTCGCTCACGTGATCATTCTCGCCGCGAGCGCGACCACACGACCGTCACGCTGACGGCTCGACCGTCACGCTGTGGAACCTGACGGCTCGACGATGATCTTCGCGTGGAGCTCGGGGTTGCCGAGATCGATGAACGCCTGCGGGACCTGGTCGATCGACACGACGCCGGTGAGCAGCGGGGCCAGGTCGACCTTCTCCTCGGAGATCGCCTCGAGTGACGCAGCGAACTCCATCGGGTCGTACCCGAGCACGAACTGGATGTTCAGTTCCTTGCCGATACCGAGCATCGGGTGGAACGCGTCCTCCTGCATACAAGCGCCGACGACGAGGACCCGTGCGTTGCGCGGCGCCATCCGCATCGCCTGCTCGATCATGCCGGGCACGCCGACGGCCTCGAAGATCACGAGCGGCTTGCTCCCGTCCACCCGTCGCCACGCAGCGATCGGAGTCTCGACCGCCGGGTCGACGACTTCGTCACAGCCCAGGTGCTCGGCGAGGGCCCGTCGTGCGGGAGAGAAGTCGGATCCGACGATCGGACCGATGCCCAGCATCTTCATCGCCGCGATACAGGCCAGGCCCACCGGCCCGAGCCCGATGACCACCGCTGCCTCACCCGGAACGATCTTCGATTTCGCCACGGCGTGGACGCCGACCGCGAGCGGCTCGGTCAACGCGGCCATGCGGTGCGGAAGCCCGGTCGGAACCTTGATCGCAAGCATCTCGTTGAGGACCATCAGCTCCGCGTACCCGCCGGGATAGGTGTTGGAGAATCCGATCGCATGGAGGCCCTTCGCGTCGAAGGTGACCGGCATCGAGACCACCACGTCGCCGACTGCGAGGTTGTTGACGTTGGGGCCGACCTCGACGACCTCGCAGCAGAACTCGTGTCCCATCACGAGATTGCCCGAGGGGTCGAACATGTTCGCGGCCATCTGATCGGCAGGGTCGGCCGGCTCGCTGGCGCGCATCTCGTCGCTGAGGCGGCGGGATTCTTCACCGTGCTTGACGAGATGGAGGTCGCTGCCGCAGATGCCGCACGAAAGGACCTTGGTGAGGACCTGGCCGTCGCTCGGCTTCGGTTCGTCGATGTCGTCGACGCGAAGTTCCCAGTTGGTCATGACGGCTGCACGCATTCGAGCGACAGTAGGCGGCGCCGCCGCCGGTGCCCCGACCGTGCTCGATCCGCCGTTGCTCAGCGGGAGAAGTGGGCGATCGCGTCCAGGATGAGGTCGAATGCGCCGTCGGCGTCGACGCTCGTCAGCACGTCGCAATTGGGTTCGGGGCGCTCGATGAGGCGACGCTCGTCGATGACCGTCATCCCGCGCGTGAACTCACCGGCCGTCTCGATCACGACGTGGCGTCGCACACGTGCGAAGAGGTGCGGATGCGTCAGCGCGAGCACGGCGAGCGGGTCGTGGACCGCGGGTCCGGCGATCGAGCCCGCGTCGTGGCGTTGGAGATACGTCGAGGCGAAGAACACGAACAGGTCGGCGAGCACGCCCGCGAGCAGTCCCGGAATGCCCCGTACCTGTTGGATCCGCGGTGCCGTGGCCTCGAATTGATGGGTGACATCGAGGCCGGCCATCACCAATGGCGTCCCGCAGGAGAAGACGATCGCTGCCGCTTCGGGGTCGGCCCAGATGTTGAACTCGGCCATCGAGCTGCGGTTACCGAACGAGCCACCACCCATGAGTGAAATTCCGGCGATGCGATCGATGATGTCGGGCGCGGACCGCAGGGCGAGCGCAATGTTGGTGAGGGGGCCGACCGGGACGAGCCAGATCCCTTCTTGCGCACGGCACGTGTCGATGATGAACCGCACGGCGTCCGTGCCGTCGAGCGGCGTGGTCGGTGGAGGGAGCTCGGCGCCATCGAGGCCGCTGGCGCCGTGCACGAAGTCGGCGAACTTCGGCTCCGCGATCAGCGGCCGGAGGCTCCCGGAATGGACGGGCACGTCGATGCCGAGCAGGTCGCGCAGCACGAGTGCGTTGTAGGTTGTGCGGTCGAGGGGCGCGTTGCCCGCCACTGTCGTGATCCCGACCAGATTCGCGAAGCGGGCCGCCGCCACGATCGCGATCGCGTCGTCGTGCCCGGGGTCGCAGTCGAGGAGGATCGACGGTTTCGTCACGCTCGTCGTGTCGGACATGACGCCGAGCATGCCAGCTGGGCGGCCACACTTGCGGGGTGCAGCCGACCGCGACGTCAGCCGGGCCCGTGCGGGGTCCGGACCGGAGCGGTCGAGTTTGGATGCTGCTGCTGGGACTCGCCGCGCTGGTCGGCGTGATGGCGGGCGCCGGCTGTTCGAGCGGCGACGACGCCTCGACCGCACCACAGCCGACGTCGGCAGCGGCGGCCAGCTCTGTCGCTCCAACCCCTTCGACCAGCGACCTCGACGAGTCGTCGACGGTGCCGGCAGACACGCGACCTCCCGAATCTCCCGTGCCGCCTCCGGCCGTGATCCCCGACACCGGGGTGCCCGGCCTCGACAGCGCCGACGGGTTCTGTCGGGCCTGGAGCGAGTTCGCCGGGTCGTTCCAGGCGCTCGCCCTGGCATCGGCACGAGCGGAGCGCATCACGGCGGCGCGCGCGGAGGTCGCCGCGTCGTCGGTCATCATCGAGGCAGTCGAAGCCCTCGATGCCGAGCTGCCGGCTGAGCTGGAATCGGAGCGTGAAGCGTTGACGGTCGGCCTCGTCGGGCCGATGGCACGGCGAGCCCAGACCGCGCTCGACGGGTTGCAGTCCGCAGGAGCGGACAGCGGTCAGGTCGGAGCGATCGGCGATGCGTGGCTCGCGGCCTTGACGCAGACCGGCCTCGACGATCCCAACATCGCCGTGGCCGTCGATGCCGACGTCGACGACCTCCTCGACGTCGCCGCCGCCAGCTTCGCATCGACGGCTCCGCCGATCGCCAACGATCCGAGCCTGATCACCGACGCCGCAACGCCCCTGACGTTCGCGTTTCTCTCCGCCAACTGCCCCGACCAAGGCATCCTCGGCGGCAACGACATCGTCGACCAACCCTGACGCCGCGACCCAGCCAGCGCCCCTCAATCCACGTTTGCGGCAAGAAATCGGAGACCCGGTCCGCGGATTCCTTGCCGCAAACGTGGATTTCGGCGAGAGCGGTCGGGGTGGTCAGGCGAGGTCGAGGGTGCCGTCGGCGGTGAGGGTGACGGAGGTGCCGACCCACTCGCCGTCGCACATCTCCCTAGCGGTGGCCGCGTCGGTCGAGGAGCCCCACGCGCGTCGCCCGTCGGCGAGCAGGCAGGAGGCGAGGGGCCGCTCGGGCTCGCCGTCGCGAGAGAACATGACCGTGTAGGCCTCGATCGTGGCGGCGCCGGCTGCCTCGTCCGGGCTGGCCAGTTCCCGGCTGGGCATGCGGTCGATCTCCGCTTGAGGGTCGGCGTGACGGAAGCCGGCAGTCGGTGGCTCGGTCGAATACACGCCGAACGCATGCTTGGTCGCATACCCGCCGTTGGCCCACACGAGACCGTGTTCACCGGGCTGCTCGCGCAGGTCGTCGACGACCGACGCGATGGCGTGCATGACGTAGTTGTTCCACGGTCCGCCGGCGAACGGCAGACCACCGGTGCGCGACCACTGACGATCGAGGCTCAGCCCGAGGGCCGCAGCGCCGAGCTGGACCGCAGCGGGGAAGCACGAGTAGAGGTCGATGATCGAGACGTCGTCGATGCCGAGGCCGGCCAGCTCGAGCGCGAGCCGACCGCCGAGCTCGATCGCCGGCGTCCGGGCGAACGTGTCGCGGTTCGAGACGAACTTGTGCTCGTGGCAGTCGGCCCCTGAGTGCGGGAACACCCAACGATCCTCGGATACACCGAGTCGTCGGGCGGCCTCGACCGAGCACATGATGATCGCGGCGCCCATGTCGACGTCGTTGTTCGAGTTCATGTACTTCGGGTACGGCAGGCCGATCATGCGATTGGTCGGTGTGACGGTCGTGATCTCCTCGGGCGTCTTCGCGTCGCGGATCCACGCGTACTCGTTGTCGGCCGCCACGTGGCTCAGGTCCGACCAGAGTTTGCCGAGGTAGTGCTGGTGCTCGTCGACGGTTCGCCCCGACGCGGCGCGCAGCGCAGTCTCGAACATCGGATACACCTGCACCGGCATGTAGATCCCGCGCTCGGTCTCCGCCGCCAGGTTCATCTCGAGGTCCTTGCCGATGATCGTCGGGGCCGGGTCGGCGTCGCCCTTGTCCCACGGCATCTTCACGCCCAGCTTCCGCGCCCGCATGAACGTTCGGAACGCTTCGGCACCGGACAGGATCGCGACGTCGAGCCGGCCGGCCTGGATGTCGAGCGAGGTCGAGTTCACCAACGTCTGCGGGCTGTTGCCACCCATCGTCGTGTATCCGAGCTCCGTCGCAGAGATCCCGAGACGATCTGCCAGGCGCGCCGCGGCGTTCTGGTACCGGCACGACAGCAGCCCGACCACACGGATCGAGTCGGGGGCCGGAGGTCCGGCGAGTCCGGCGTCGGTGCTCGCCGCGAGGACAGCCCGTTCCATGAGCGCGATCGGTTCGAGCGCGTCGTCGATGCCCTCGGCGCGATGGAGATACTGGCCGACGCCGACGATGACGGGGGTACGGGGATCGAGAGTCACACGGGCACCCTACGAATCGAACCGTCGGCGATCACAACGGTGCTCCAACCCGGTTCGCGGGGGGACAGACCCCGGACGAACCGGGTTGGCGGCAAGGTGCGCGGTGCTGACGTTTCGTCAACCTCACCGGGGCCGTCCGGGCGCGCCGTCGTACACTCCGACTCGATGACCGACACACCCCGCCGGAACCGGATCGCCATCGGTTCCGACCACGCCGGCTACGACCTCAAGCAGCACCTCGTCACGATGCTCCTGGGCCAGGGTTACGTCGTCGACGACCAGGGCACCCATTCCACCGAAGCGGTCGACTATCCGGCGATCTGCGCCGGCGTCGGTCGGACCGTGCGCGACGGTGTCGCCGACGTCGGCATCGTCATCGGCGGCAGCGGACAGGGCGAACAGCTGGCGGCCAACAAGGTCCGCGGCGTTCGGGCTGCGCTCTGCAACTGCCTGTACACGGCGCGGATGGCACGTCAGCACAACGACGCCAACGTCCTCGCCATGGGTGGTCGGGTCGTCGGCGTCGGCCTCGCAGAGGAGATCGTCGAGATCTTCCTCACCACCGAGTTCGAAGGCGGCCGCCACGCGCGGCGCGTCGACCAGATCACGGAACTCGAAGCCGAGTTCTGACCAGCTCTTCCATGACCGACCATCACCGCACGAGGTTCTGACATGCCCTTCCCATCGGACACCGACCCCGACACAGTGGTCGAGTCGCTCATCGAGCGTGAGATCGAGCGCCAGACGACCGGCATCCAGCTGATCGCCAGCGAGAACTTCACCTCACCGGCGGTGATGCGCGCCGTCGGCTCGGTGCTGACCAACAAGTACTCCGAGGGGTATCCCGGCAAGCGCTACTACGGCGGCAACGCCGTGGTCGACTCCATCGAGCAGCTCGCCATCGATCGGGCCAAGGAACTGTTCGGCGCCGAGCACGCGAACGTTCAGCCCCACTCCGGCGCCAACGCCAACATGTGTGTGTACCAGGCGCTCCTGCAGCCGGGCGACACCGTGCTCGGCCTGAGTCTCGACCACGGCGGACACCTCACCCACGGGTCGCCGGTGAACGCGAGCGGCCTGCTCTACAACTTCGTGTCGTACGGGGTCGGCGCAGAGGATCGCATCGACATCGACAACGTCCGCGAACTCGCGCTCGAGCACCGCCCCAAGATGATCGTGGTCGGCACCACGAGCTATCCACGGCGTCTCGAGCCGGAGCCGTTCCGCAAGATTGCCGACGAGGTCGGCGCCCTCCTGTTGTTCGACATCGCCCACCTCGCCGGGCTCGTCGCCGGCGGCGCCCA